>NZ_SGPI01000042.1:0-76144 GCF_004208845.1 Pseudoalteromonas sp. CO348
CGACGTCACCCCCAAAATCGACCAGCATATGCAACAAGCCGCCCAAGAAATCGGACAGCGAGTTAATAAAGCACTGGATGAATATCAAGGCCAATCACCAATTCGAGGCGTTACCGACAAGCCCACCAAAGCCAAAGCCGATGAGTTGGAACCACCAAAAGGGAATGAGTTGCCGGGGGCTGGAACAACTCAAACTGATAAAACAAAACCCAAATTAACTAACCGTAAAGACAATAAATTACAACTTATTGATGGAAAGCCCCCTCGGAACGCAGAATTTGCAGGACAAAACTACAGTTTAGATATACATAAAAATACGATCTTGAAACAAAGGCTAGATGCAATGCAGCCAAGAAAAAGGAAAATCAGAGAGTTAAAATTAAAAGAGCTTGCTGAAAAGTATCCTGATGGTGTTAACTTTACCGAAAAAGGTTTTGCGGATTTCAGACCTTATATTATGAAGTATAAAGGTTATCTTGTAGAGGTTGATATAAAAAAATTAAACCCAGACCCTACATCTGGTAGAGGAACATCAGGTTCACAGCTGGACATGAGAAACGCGAATCAATTGATGGAAAATATAGATCCAGCTTGGAAGCAACCGTCGACACATACCTGGCATCATGTAGAGAACTCCACAAAGCTGCAATTAATTCCAAGTGACTTACACTCAACAGTAGGTCACTCTGGCGGTCGAAATACTTACTCATTTTAGGAAATTAGAATGAACTTTGAAAACAGTTATCCAAAAACAAGCTTACTTGAGATTCAAGAGCTCTGTCATGAGCTTGAACTTCAGTTCCCCAAAGAATATGTTGATTTTCTTCTAAAGTTTAATGGTGGTCAGCCTACTAAAAATCAGTTTACTAAACAAAATTCTGACGGTGAATTACTTTTTGACTTTGACATTAATGTTTTATTTGGAATTGGTAAAAATGATACTAGCTTTGATTTGTTAACTATGTTCTCTATTTATTGCGATAGGATTCCTGAAGAGCTACTGCCTATTGGTAATGATGGTGTTGGTAATGTTATTTGCATTGGTGTAGATGGCGCGCAGAAAGGAGGAGTATTCATATGGTGGAAAGATAAGCAAGTTGATGAAGGTGCCGATCCCGATTATGAAAATGTAGATATACTTGCTTCATCATTTACTGACTTCTTAGCAGGCTTTAACGTTTCCTAATTTTCTAACTGAGTTGTAAAGCTAGTAGTTAGCTTTACAACCCTTCCCATCTAAATAGTAAAAAGTCGGTGATTACCGATGCAACAACCAACCTAGACGTCACCGCCAATCAAATTGACGTCAGCGCCAAACAAAATATCACCCTTAAGGCCGATCGCAGCCATCGCAGTGTTATCCAAAGTGATATAAACCTCAAGGCAGACAATAATCTCACCATCACCGCCCCAGCGGGAAGTCAAATCATTCAAAGCCAAGGCAATATCACAGTAAAAGGCAGTGGCTCTGGCAACCTCACCCTTGCCAATGGTGGCAGTGAAATCAGTATTGACTCAAGTGGTAACGTCAACATCTTTGCAGACAAGTTACTGACCTTAAAAGGCAAAGCCATGACCGTGTTTGACGGTAGCATGGAGCAAGATATTGGTGGTAAGCAAAGCGCCACTATGCCGAGTGTACCGCAAATTCAAGCCCTCTCTGAGAATGCTCGACTCTCACTGGCCGCCGATGGCATTGCCACCATGATGAGCAGTACCATTGAGCTGTCTTATACCTATCAAGATGGCAGCCCAATTATGGGCGCACCTTATACCATTCGATTTGCAAACGGCACAGCGCTGACTGGTAACTTAGATGACAGCGGTAAAGCAAAAATTGAGAATGCACCGCCAGGTCAATATACCGTGCAATATGGTGAGGATAAACGCGATTACCTGCCAGAAGATAATCGCCCTAAAAACCCACTGTATGGACAAATCACCCCAACGCAAGCCGCTGAAATGGTACGCAGCGGCAATACCGCACCACTGATAGAAGCCAATGGCATTGCAACCCAAGCAGGCGATTGGTTATGGGGCACACTACAAGGCGACTTTAATCAAAACCCCTCTACGTCACAAATCGTGGTAGGCACCTTGATTTCCATGATACCGATTATCGACCAAGTCATGGATTTACGAGATATCATTGCCAATGTCATGTTACTGACTGACGATGATGAAGCCAACGACACCGACGCTTGGCTTGCCTTTACCTTGACCGGCATTGGTTTAGTGCCAGTAGTAGGCTCAGCAGTCAAAGGCGTAGGCAAGGTTATCTTAAAAAATACCGGAGAATCACTCTCCGCTGCGCTTGCCGTACTGCGCAAGCTCGGTAAAGGCGACCCAGTTAAATACCTAAGAGACATCAACTGGCAAGACCTAGGAAAACAATCCGCTACGGAAGTTAAAAACATCGTCAAAGGCCTGCGCGATTCACTCGATGACATGTCCACCAGTTGGCACTACGACCTACTACTTCCAGACGCCGCCATCGAAGGCATGCAAGCCACGGTTAAACGCCTAGACGACGTCACCCCCAAAATCGACCAGCATATGCAACAAGCCGCCCAAGAAATCGGACAGCGAGTTAATAAAGCACTGGATGAGTATCAAGGTCAATCACCAATTCGAGGCGTTACCGACAAGCCCTCCAAAGCCAAAGCCGATGAATTGGAGCCACCAAAAGGGAATGAGTTGCCAGGGGCGGCAATAAAACGTATGCCGCAACATAAAGTAGCTTGCTTTAAGAAGAACGATAAAGGCACTGTACAAGAATACGACCGACAGTTAGAAGGCCAAATGACAGGGCTTAATAACATGTCAGTAAAAGAATACCTTGATAACCGCGACGCTTTTAAAAAGATTGGACGAAAAGGAACTGGGAAAGCACAAAAGAAAGCAAGAGAAGACTTTAAGAACGAACTTATTTTAAAGTACGAGGAAAAGCTTATTAATAGCGGTGAGTATTTTGGAGATGAAGCCATCAAGCAAGCCAAGCAGCTCGCGAGTAAAGATATGAAAACCCTTCATGCGCTACATAACCCTGATATGATAGCGGGCGGATTAGATGAGGTCGTTGAATTAGGGGATGCAAGTGTGAACCAATCTATTGGCGCGCAATGGAATAATAACGGCTTTGACGACAACGGTATGAAGACTACATCGAGTCGAGTTGAAATAATGGATATTGAGGCAAAAAAGGCACTCTCTACACTTGGTCCCGATGCAAAGTTAAATATGAACCTACATAGGTGCAAATAATGAATAAGTTTTTTGACAATTTTTATAACTATAAAGGTTTTGGGCCGGCTACCCACTCAATTGAAACCTCACAGGAGGTTTTGGACTTTTATCATGATAAATTACCCAAAAAATTACTCGACTACTGGCTAGAGTATGGCTTTTCCAGTTGGGGGAAAGGCATATTCTGGACTGTAAACCCAAAAGAGTATGAAGAAGCTTTAGCGTATTGGTTGCGCGGTACTGAGTTCGAAGAGAGACAATTACGAGGGGCTGATAAGTACCACGTAATCGCAATTGGAGCTTTTGGTCGAATGTTTATTTGGGGTGAAACATCGGGTCAAAGTATTAAAATCAACCCAGGTTATGCAATGATTTTACCTACCAACAAAACTGGAGAGCTTAATAAGTTTGGCTCTGAACGATGTATAGAGTTATTTTTTGCTACGATGTCAAAGGACCTTGTTGATGAGAAAGACCTTGATGATAGGCTTTTATTTGAACGAGCTTTGGAGAAGTTAGGTCCTCTAGAAAATGGAGAAATCTATGGTTTTGTGCCAGCTCTTGCCCTTGGTGGCGAACCTAAGCTTGAGAATCTCCAAAAGGTAAAAGCCACGGAACATTTAGCTTTCTTAGCAGACCTTGGAGAGAAGCGTGTTATGGCCGATATCGTTGCGCTATCTAACCAATTACCCCATAACCAATAGCACTTTTTTAAGTCCTTTAAATACATAGATGTTACAAGGCTAGGTTCAATCATCTCCCTAGCCTACACTCCTCATCAAATTTCTTTTGCTGCTTTCGTTTTAAAAATGACGCACTATGAAACAATAAACGTCGATTGGCCAATTCCCGAAGGCTTGGTTTATCCTAAGTGAGATGATGATGAGCGTACTAATCAATTTGATCGAACAGAAAAACAAAATAGAAGAATCGCAATACCAAGAAGGTTTTTTACTTCCTCCTGCAACTGAGAAACAACTTATAAAGCTGCAAGAAAACTCATTAAGATTTTTTAAGGGGAAAATATCAGACCAGTTTATAGAATTATTAAAAATTTCAAATGGTTTTTCTGTAAATGGTTTAAACGTGTATGGTGCAAACACCATCGAAAGTCCAATTTATCTACCAGGTATAATTGAAGCCAATGAATCATTTTATGAAGAGTGCTCCCTGAAGCAATTTATTGCATATGCTGATGAAAACATGAGTCGTGTAGTTTTCAATTTGAACACCCGACTCTATGCTGTCATAGATAGAGTTACTTGGGAAATAATTGATGAGTATGAAACGTTTGAAGAAGCGTTACTTGCATTAATTGAGGAGAGTTGTGTGTTTGAATAATGCATACCTGTACCAGCTCAGGATTACATGAAATGTTACCCGCTTTCAATCGGTGACTGCCACTCTACGTGTTAAGCGGGTAAATTGAGAAGCCCTGTAGTGCTTCTTATCAATGCCCTAGTTGATCGAGTAAGTCCATTACTTCAACGCTGGCATGTTCCATTTGGTTAAGCTGTTTTACTGCGCCTTGAGAATCACCTGCTTTAAACTTTTTCATTGCTTCTACACCAGCTCTATGGACTTCTTTATGCGGAGCTTCTAGGCGTTTAAACGCATTGTGACCACCAAACTTTTGGGCGCCATCGCCACCAAACCACTTACCTAAGCGGCACATCGTATGATCGGCAAAGTCGCTGATATTTTTATGGCTATTGCCAATAATGACGTTGTATACGTCTCCTTTCCAAACGACATGATCGAGCTTTACGGTCTGGATAAAGGTTTGGGTGGTAGAAACCAAAATGGTGTCTTTCATTGAATCACAACAACTTACTATCCCTTCGTATTCATCGTTTAGGTGTCCAATACTGTCAGATAGCGTGATATTAGACGCTTGAATTTCTTCCACGGCACTTACGGTTGTATGAGTCGTATCGATGATCTTTTTGACCAGATCGGAGACTTCGTTGGCGGACTCGTTGGTGTTGGTTGCCAGTGCACGTACCTCATCGGCGACAACCGAAAAGCCACGGCCAGCTTCACCCGCCCGGGCGGCTTCAATGGCAGCATTAAGCGCTAGCAGATTCGTTTGATCTGAAATTTTTGAAATTGTCGTAACAAAGGTATTAATGCTATCGGCCATCTGCGATAGGCCAGAAATATTGGTGGTCATTCTGTCCATATTACCGCCGAGCTGCTCCATTCCCGTGAGTATTTTACGCAATGCGGTTTCAGATTTAGAAAAGGCGGAGTTTACTTGCTCAATTGAATGGCTTTCTTCTTCAATACTCATAAAGCTTGCAAGAACGGTTTCGCGGATCCCTTGCACTTGGCTTAATCCAGTCAATGCACACTGCAGTAGTTGATTGTCAGTATTATCATTGAGCGCAGCTTGTGAGCTTACAACTTCTTGTTTTAATGACTCATTTTCAGCAACTAATTGCGCATTCGCATGTTTTAAACTGGCAATCTCTTGTTGCGCGGCTAATAAGGCTTGTTGGGTTTCATTGTTTGTAAATAGTTTTGCAAACACGTTATTTTCCCTTGTAACTTGATATTAACGCAAGCTTAGCAATCATTGGAAAATAGTGCTACTTCTTTAGGTTTTAAAAAAGCTATAAATTTAGAGAAGTTAGCGTAGAATTGTGATTGGATTTTGGTGCGCTGAGCATCATTGAAATTGAATCAATAAAACTGTGTTATGGTGTTACCCTCTAGCACTAGACCTGAGTGATTTACCGCGTTTATCGCCATACATATGCTCATCGGCTTCGTGGATGATGAGATCTGCTTGTTTAGCTGGGTCAACTTTGACCATTCCAATACTGACGTTAATTTTGTAATCGTGTAATCCTTTTAATAATGCTGCTCTTACCTCATCTGTATCTGGAAGCACTGCATTAATATAGGCAATAAATTCGTCTCCCCCGATACGAAAGCTGTAGTCTAAGCCAAAGTAATCTTTCATATTCTGCGTAAACTTAATCAAAACCTCGTCGCCAATATGATGGCCATAGTTGTCATTCACCTGCTTGAAATTATCCAAATCGAGGTAGAGCAGCCATTGATTATCAAAGCGATGTGTTTGCAAGCCTTCAAAACATGCGCGACGACTGCCTACACCCGTCATTGCATCATGGTTAGCTTCATACCGCATCCGTTCCTCTAACAACCTTCTTCTCTCTACTTCTTTTTTTAGCTCTGTAATGCTGGCTCTTTTATTGGTGATCATGCAGTAAAAACCAAAGCTGATGAGTAAAAAACCGATATTTTTCAAAGAAGTGTCAAAGTTAAGTAAGGGAATGGAAAAACCGTCGGTGAAATTATCAATAATATCAAGGAGTAGGCCCGCACAATACACAAGTAGGGCAAGGCGTAAGAACGGATTTGCGATTTCTCTGGTGATCAAATTGAATAAAGTAAAAGAAATACCGAACCAGAACAACTCTTCGTAGCTCTCGTATTCGTAGTGACCAATATAGTACATGTAGCCACCAAAAATGATGATGGCTATCCATATGACTAAGGGAGGTAACGCGCGTTTGATCAAAATACTTTGGCTTCTGGTGCTTCAGTTATCTTTAGTTATAGTTAATTGAGCTTCAGAAGCAAGCCGCTTATGCGTTTAACTCAAGTGCTTGAGCAATCATAAATAGATGACTAACAAAAACGAGAGAAGTTAGCACCGTTCGCATTTTTTGATAGTCTTTATGATAGTCACCCCAGCGAGACGAACTGCGTTCTATAAAATATACGAGCCAATATGCGATAGCGAGATAGAGAAGCAACCATTGTGGTGCTGCAATACTAAGCAGGGGGTAAGGGATCACGACAATCACGGCCAGTATCGCTTGTTTGTAGGTTTGCTCACCTGCACGCCATAAACTTCCCGCCATAAAAGCTAGAATCCCCAGACTGTAAAACTGAAAAGCATGAAGCACGTCACTTGATACACCTGTCATTAGCGTCCACGCGATACAAGCCAAAAAGGGAACGAAGCCAAAGTAACCAAGTTGAATATGATTGAAGTACGGGTGCATAGTCACGCTCTGCTGTAGTTAATTGCTGGGATCATACCGTAATTATCTTATTTTTATACTCTTATGCTGAATTAGTTGATCATTTAAAAGTGAGTTATCGGTTTTTCCGATTACAGTGATTCAAACAATCCATTTTATTTAATCATCACTTCCCCTTATCTTTGTACTCAAGCCAAGGCGAACACTAATCGCCAACATTATTTTAAACTAAACAACAGTGAGGAAAGCGATGAGCACTTCATTAATCAATACTAAAATTCAACCATTCAACGCAACAGCATACCATGGTGGCGACTTCGTAGAAGTTTCTGAGCAAGACCTACTAGGTAAATGGTCAATCGTATTCTTTTACCCAGCGGACTTCACTTTCGTGTGTCCAACAGAGCTTGGTGATTTAGCTGACTACTATGCACAGCTACAAGAAATGGGTGTTGAAGTTTACTCTGTATCGACAGACACGCACTTCACGCATAAAGCATGGCACGATGCGTCAGACACCATTAAGAAAATCCAATTCCCAATGATTGGTGACCCAACAGGCCGTATTACTCGTAACTTCGGTGTGATGATCGAAGAAGAAGGTCTGGCACTTCGCGGTACTTTTGTTATCAACCCAGAGGGCGAAATCAAAGTTATCGAAACGCATGACCTAGGTATTGGTCGTAGTGCTAAAGAGCTAGTACGTAAAGTACAAGCTGCTCAATACATCGCATCTCACGATGGTGAAGTCTGTCCAGCTTCTTGGCAGCCAGGTGAAGAAACACTAGCGCCTTCACTAGACCTAGTTGGCAAAATCTAATTTGTCAGGGGAGTGCAGCATGCACTCCCATCTCAACCATCTAGATGAATCAAATTCATCGTTTTTGCGAATTTTTACTGTAGTTTCTGCAGAGGGTTACCTTATATGTTAGACAACCAAATTAAAACTCAACTACAAAGCCACTTTAGCTCTCTACAACGTCCGATTGAACTGGTCATTGCTGTTGATGACAGTAAAAAATCGCAAGAGCTAAAAGGGTTAGCACAAGACTTAGCGTCATTGAGCGACAAAATTACTTTATCTGAATCAAATGAAGGTGAACGTATTCCACAAATGGTGGTGCGTGGCGTTGAAACAAAGAGCGAAATTACGTTTGCTGGTGTGCCTATGGGGCATGAGTTTACCAGCTTGGTACTTGCATTATTGCATTCAGGCGGCCATGCCACTAAGGCATCGGCAGACGATTTGGAACTGATCAGGAATATAGATAACGCATTGAACTTTGAGGTTTACATCTCACTGAGTTGCCAAACTTGTCCGCAAGTCGTACAGGCCTTGAATCTCATGGCGGCTGTTAACTCAAATATTACCACCACCATGATTGATGGCGCTTTGTTCCAAGAAGAAGTGGAATCGCGCAATATCATGGCCGTGCCAACCGTGTACTTAAATGGTGAGCAATTTAGCCAAGGCGCAGTGAGCCTGAGCGATATACTACTCAAATTGGATAGTAAAGCCGGCGAAAAGCAGGCGGCATTACTTAACGAGAAAGACGTGTTTGACGTGCTCGTTGTAGGTGGCGGCCCTGCTGGTGCATCAGCTGCTATCTATGCTGCTCGTAAAGGGCTAAATACAGGAGTAGTTGCGGAGCGCTTTGGCGGCCAAGTTGCCGATACTTTGGGTATTGAGAACTTTATCTCAGTGCAAAAAACGGAAGGTCCTAAGCTGGTTGCACAGTTAGAAGAGCATGTTAACCAGTATGGCGTTGATGTGATGAAGAACCAGCGTGCAGCGGCAATTAACAAAGGTGAAACCATTGATATCACACTTGAAAGCGGTGCGGTATTAAGGGCCAAATCTCTAGTCTTGGCAACAGGTGCACGATGGAGAAGCATGAATGTACCCGGCGAAACCGAGTACAAGGGTAGAGGTGTAGCATATTGCCCGCACTGTGATGGTCCATTATTTAAGGGGAAACCTGTTGCGGTTATTGGTGGCGGTAACTCGGGTATTGAAGCGGCTATCGACTTGGCAAATATTGTTGAACACGTTACGGTATTAGAATTTGCCGATACGCTTAGAGCTGACGAAGTGCTGATCAAAAAGGCGAAAAGTCTTGCTAACGTTACCATTATTAAAAACGCACAAACCACCGAAGTAGTTGGTGACGGCAATAAAGTAACGGGTTTGAACTACACAGATAGAGTGAGCGGTGGATCGCATTCACTATCATTGGCCGGCATTTTTGTACAAATTGGGCTTGTACCAAATACTGAATGGTTAAAGTCGAGTGAAGTTGCACTTAGCCGCTTTGGTGAAATCGAAATTGATAGCAAAGGGGCGACAAGTCTAGCGGGCGTTTACGCCGCAGGCGATGCAACCACCACACCGTTTAAGCAAATTATCATTGCGATGGGTGGTGGAGCGACTGCAAGTTTAGGCGCTTTTGATTACCTAATTCGGTTAGGGCAAGACGACGAGCAAGTCGCTTAATTACTCGCATTACAGGAAAGAATCATTGCAACAATACACCCATGCAATGCTCCCAAGCCACACTTCAACAGTGTGGCTTTTTTTGGCTTAGGTTTCGTAGGTTCATCGCTGCGTGAAGCGGCTCCTACTCCAAAGTGTAGAGTGACATGTGGGCTTTCTATAAAGCAAAAAAGCTTTGAATTGTCCGTACTGTCGCCTCTTTGTCGCCAAGCTTTCACTTATTTGGCGTTTTAAACTTCATATTTTTAGGGTATTACTTAATAACACTAGGGAATAGATATAAGTGTAAAAAATGAAAATTGATGCTGCTTTGATAATCAGGCAAAGGATGCTCAAGGGGTGGACCCAAGAGCAATTAGCTGGTGCTTCTGGTTTAAGCAAAAGAACCATTCAGAGGGTCGAAAGAGAAGCGAGTGCTTCCATGGAAACTCAGAAGGCACTAGCTGCCACTTTTAATTTAGATTATGCGAGTCTTACTCTTAAGGAGGCTAGAGTGATGAAAAAATATGAATATAAAACAGTTGAATTACCATTTAAATTGCGATTTTTTAAATCAGGGACACCAGACGTGCAGTCGTTATTAAATGCTGAAGGGCAAAATGGCTGGCAATTAAAACAGGTTGTTATTCCTGCATCTGGCTTTGGTGAGTCTGACTCCATGGTTGTTATTTTGGAAAGAGAGACAGCATAACAGAGCTAGTGTTGATTCGTTTGTTTACCGGTCGCACCATCACTTCAGATCTAGTTACTATCCACGCGTTGTAATGGCGCTGCCGATATAAACTGCTCAAAATGCTCACACCAAATAATAACGCTCTGAAACTGGGCCAGATCAACTTGGCGATACTTGGGCTGCACGAACTGCGAAAATTGGTTTATGTTAGCAATTTCCACCATGGTGTGTTTTTGTGCTTTAAAGTCGGCTTCTGTCTCTATAAAGGTTTTGGCGAGGTAAAGCCGATAGTCTGGTCCTGGGGCTATCTCGCCCACAAATGCAATGTGGTTATCCGTAAAATAAATCTCACCGGTAGCGTAGTGTAATGCGTCTGAATCTTTAAGCTCCTTTTTGAATTGGCCTTTGTATGTTGCGGCTTTACTGATCGCCAGTAATTCTGTGTGGTTAGCCGCCGGAGGTTGCGTCATTATCGGTAAAGTGTACACACCCATAATAAACCCTGTGATAAACACCACAATGAGCAACAGTAACGTAAATAGCGTTCGCAAAATCATTTCCAAGTGAGCAGTAAAGTCAAAGTATAGCCAAATTTTAAGGCTCTAGTAGGAAAATAGACTGCGTAAAAAGGGTTGTTTTTAATTTTTTTGATAAGAAAAAAGTGTTTTTATTAAATGTAATTTAGTTCCCAATGTAGATAAAACTTTACACAGAGTAGCGCTTTCTGATTGTTAATTATTAGAGAATAAAGTATTTCAATTGTTTTGATTATTATAATAGTCAGAGTAAACAGGTGGTTAGGCCTGAATTAAGGCGTAAAGGTGTTTTTTGGTCTAGTCATAAAGTATTGAATGTAATTAATAATCTCACCTGTTGTTATTGATTTGTGCTTGGGTAAAATGCCTCGAATTCGAGTTGGAGATCACAATAAAATTAACTTGGATACCTTTTTATTACAAAAAATGAAGGCGAGTATGCCATGGGCGTGCAAAAGTTTATCAGTTGTTAAAAATGACAGCGTTGTTTTTACTGTCGAAGCACAGTGGTATGGCCAGGATAAGCTGTGTTTACTATCGAGTAAAACCTATGTGTACAGAGCTAGGCCGAATTTCGGTGATAAGCATCGGTAGACTCTCGCTCATTCTAATCTTAATCGAAGTGGCGGCGGTCACTTCTCTAATACGAGTAGAAGAAAATGAAAAACTCTATGTTAACAGTCAGTATTGCCATGGCACTTGGCATGGCTGCATCGAACGCATTTGCACATGGTTATATGGATAGTCCAAAGGCAAGACAAGCGATTTGTGAGGAGCAGGGCGGATTTTGGTGGCCAAAAGATGGAAGCAATATCCCAAACGCGGCATGTCGAGCAGCTTACCTGGCATCTGAGCATGTGCAGTTTGTTCAAAAGCATGAGTTTGCAGCGAATGTTCCTGATTATTTTAATCTACAAGCTGTACAGGCTGCTGTTCCTGACGGACAACTTTGTGCGGGTGGCGACAGAAACAAAGCAGGTATGAATATCGCGTCGAGTGAGTGGCAAAGAACTGCGATAACGCCAGATGCTCAAAACCAAATTAAAGTGAGATTTCGTGCAACAACGCCTCATAATCCAAGCTTTTGGCAGTTTTATCTCACCAAACCGGAGGCGGATATTCAGTCAAAGCCCCTAGCGTGGCAAGATTTAGAGCTAGTGCAAGAGTATGGCAATGTAGACTTCTTCGTCGCACCAGACGGTAAACGCTATTATGAAATGCAGGTTGCGGTGCCGAGTAAATTTAGCGGAGATGCTATCTTGTATACGCGCTGGCAGCGTGATGATGTGGTTGGTGAAGGCTTTTACAATTGTAGCGACGTTACTATAGTGCGTGATACTACACCGACTGAGCCGGTAAGTTGGACGTCTGCTGGGTTCTTTATTAAACCCGGTCAACAAGTCAATGTAGGTGACACTGTGTGGTTACGTGTGTTTGATGGTGATGGCCAAGAGTTGGTACAAGAAAAACTCTCGATAACACAAAGCAATATCAATCATTGGGCAGCGCAATTTGCTAGCACACTTAATAATAATCATGCGAATACGTTACAAATTGGCGTACAACAAAGTGACGGCAATATTGTATTTGATGCTGCGCAACTCGCTGCTAATCAGCTATTTGTTAGTGTTCCCCAGTACACTTTTAACCTTTCAATTTTAGCTAAGCCACAAAACCGTGCCCCTGTGGTTCATACCCCCGCCGATATCACGCTAAAAGAGGGCTCAAGCACATCACTTCATGTTCATGCGTTTGATGATGACAAAGATCCACTCACCTTTGCATGGCAGATCCCTGCATCACTGAGCTATAGCGGTAGCGGTGCAACTATCACGTTGGCTGCGCCTGGGGTTCAGCAAAATACCGACTATCAGGGGCAAGTAACCGTTTCTGATGGCACGTTTGAAAAAACCGTTAGCTTTACCATCACAGTGACTAACCAAACCGCACCACCAAATGGTGATACGTGGCGTGCCGATCAAGTTTATACCGCTGGTGATACCGCAGTGTATCAGGGAAAAAGCTATCGTGCTAAATGGTGGGTAAAAGGTCAGCAGCCCGATCAAAGTGATGCGTGGGAACTGGTCGATAAGTCCGATGCTAGTAACACATGGAATGCCAATAAGGCATATACAGGCGGCGACAGAGTGAGTTATCAAGGCGTTGAATATCAAGCGCGCTGGTGGACCAAAGGTCAACAACCAGACAAGCACTCAGTATGGCGCAAGCTGTAGTCTAAAACCCCGCTGAAAATCACTGGTAGATACCACTGCCAGTGACCTTAATCTCAAGTGCAAGTGTAGCAGTGTTGGCTTTTCGACAGACGTAAATTTATAAAAATGCAATATAGAAAATTTTTTAGTCGTTTTATTTGAGTTTAGTTGTAAGAAATATTTTCTCACTCTTTAGCTGAGTTTTTAAACTTATTAAATAAGATGTTGTTGTGATTTTGTGAATTTTACATTTATTGTGGTATTTTAATTTATGCAATTTATGGGTTGTTGCGCATTTATTGGGTCCTAGTTTATATTTTTGTGGTTGGGTTGAATTTCCTGTTTTCAATGTTATTATTCTGTTGATTTTTAATTAAAAGGAAATTTCATGAAAGTTTTATCTGCTGGTGCATTATTATTCGCTATAAGTACAACAGCTTTTGCTGGCAATCCAACGAGTGTAGGTGATGTTGTTGCTCGAGATCTATCAATTTCAGGCCTAGGTTGGGCTGGGCACGTTGGGATCTGGGACGGTTCAAAAGTACTTGAAGTATTGAATGATAACACTGTCATTCACAAAAACACGCTGAGTAGCTTTAAAGGTGCTTCCTCATACTGGGGCGCGAAGTACGGTCGTGGTACTAGGCATGGAGAAATCGTTGAAGCTGGGTGGGCCCAACGTAGCTTTGATCCAGAATACACAATCACAGCACAATATACAGAAGGTAAATGGGTATATCAAAATGGTAGTTTTGTAAAAGTGAAGGCAAAGTTCCGTTGTGATACTTTTGTGAACTACTCATACAAAAAGGTTACTGGTGAGAATTTAGTTACCGTTTTCACTCCGAGAAATCTTTATAATAGCTTCCCAAGCACTAGATAATTTGAGGTGGATATGAAACTAATTGCAAAATATGTAGCATTATCTTTATTAGCTGTTTTTTTGGTTGTCATTTATTTTGTATCCACAGCAGAAAAGGAAGTAAAAAAAACTGCAGTAAATAATGAGACCGTTCCTTTTATTAGCCAGTCCGAGCTCATAGCTACACTTCCCGATTTTTATGATATGGATGTTAAATTAACAGATAAAAAAAATAATAAAATATTAGAGTTAGCAGATACGCTTACTTTAACATTAAAGAATAGTTTTGGTACAAAGGCTATGCTTGATTTTGAAGCTGAGCTAATAGAGCTATTAAAAGATCCGACTATATCAAGAAAAGATAAAATAAGTATATTGTGGAATATGGTACAGCAGTTAGGCGTGGAATCAGAGCAAGGCTTGTATGTGCTTGAGTATATGAGTACGTTGGCTCCTATTGAGCTGTCCAATGAGTTAATTTCGCTATTCGAAAGTGCATCAGAGCGGGCAAAATTTGGCTTACTAAATGTACTTGAGACTATCTTACTGGTTAATGAAGAAGAGGCGAAAGTTTCTGCCATGTATTTATCAGAAGTAAAGCAGCAATTACTCGATGTAATTAGTGGTCAACTAGCCAATGTGGAAGATCCTGCATTAGGCTTTTCAATTCTTGAGGCTGTTGTTGGTCACCTTCCTTTTGAGAAAGCCAAACTACTGATAGATGACCAGTTTGTGATATCAGAAAATAAATCTAATAACGTATCAAATGATGCTATCAGAGCAACAAAAGCGGGAATTTATAATCGCCTCGCATTAGCTAACCCTCAATCAAGGACTGAATTTTTGCCGCAATATATTCAAACTCTTAATAATGAGCCTTCACAAACGGTAGAGCGAGAGTCGCTAAGGCAAGATCTCTTTAATATTATCAGAATAGATGAGTTTATGAATGAGGCTCCGCATGAGTTTAAACAAACGGTGAATGCATTTCTGGCACGAGATCTTCCTGTGATGGACATCGACAGTGCTGAATTTGATTATGATGCCATAAAGCTGTATTCAGATTTGTCAATTGCGATGGCAAAATTGAGTGCATCGGCTCAACGCTCTAGTGAGAGCATATATACACAACAGATTAATGCAGCTAAAAGCCCACTTGAGCAAGCGATTTTGATAAGTCGTTCACCGTATCAGCTAAATGAATTATTAACTGATGAATTTACCCGAGCAAGAATTAGCAATGACTTACGAGCAGAGGCAAAACGGATAGGCGCAGATTCTGCCTATGCTGATTTGCTAAACGATGCCGCATCTCGGTTGTAGGTAAACGCGTTGTAGCCACTTTTGATTGGCTACAACACTTACTACGTAAAATCATATATTACATTAACTGTTGTGGTTTGATTTCAATATTAGCGCTATCAGAGCTTACCCATACTTCGCCATCTTGAATGGTAATAGTGAGCTTGATGCTACGATCTGCTAATTGGGCTAAAGCCTGAGTCGCACTATAATCCAAACTGAAAATACTTAGATTTTTAAAGTCGTATAATTTAGGCTGATGTTTTTGCCACCAAATCGCTTGATTATTTTCACCATAGGTGTAAAGGATCACTTGCTTTGATTTATTGCACGCTTTTTTAAGGCGTTTTTCATCAGGCAGTCCTAGTTCAACCCAAAGCTCAATCTCTTCGCTGTAATTCTTAACCCATAGTTCAGGTTCATCGTCAGCGCATAAGCCTTTGGTAAACTCAAGTCCCTCACACGCATTTAGTGCATAAGCAAGTAAACGGATCATTAACCGTTGTTCGTTTTCAGAAGGGTGTTGAGCTAGCGTTAAATTAAAGTCTTGGTAAACATGTCTGTCCATATCACTGAGTGATAGTTGGGCTTTGATAATAGTAGATTTGAGCGCCATAAATTTGCTTAAAAAATTTTTGCGCCAGTATAGCGGGTTGAGATAACAATTTACAGAATGTGATTGTGGAAATGAAACACAGCCTCGCAATGAGACTGTGTTTATTCGAATTGCTTAACGTTCTAGCTGTTAATTACAACTAGTCCAGATAGCCTGAACATTGGGTAACGACTCTCTTAGTTTGCTTACTTGAGCACAGTCGATATCTGGGTTTCCATATAAACTTAAATATTGTAAGTTTGTTAATCCGAATAAGGGCGACAGATCAGAAATACCCGTATGGTCTAAATCTAAGTTAGTAAGCGCGCTGTAATTTTTGATAGTACTATAATCTGCCAACTTGGTATTACTGAAATTTAGCTCAGTCACGCTAGTAGGTAAAACAAAGAAAGAAAAGTCGTACACTATAGTGTTATTTGTATTTAGTTTGAATTTAGTCAACGTTTGAGGAAGTACCACTTTTGTCGTCAATTCATCATTTAGGCCATTAACTTCAATACTATTGAGTGAACTAAGCTGCGCTAAGTTTGGATCTCCTAGTAATGAACTGTTAATTGAACCAAAAAAGTGTATGTGTGTAACATCTTCAAATTGAGCGATGCCTTCTAATGAGCTAATAAAAGAGCCGTAGCAAGTAAGAGTGTCTCGCCCCAGTGCGTCTTGATAACCTCGCACAATGATGCATTGTTTAAATGCTTCGTCAGTGATCAAACTTAAGTCGATAGGCTTTTTAATACAGTTGGAGTTAGAGAAGAATGTGTTTATGTCATCAACAGAACTTAGTAGCTCCTGATCATCACAGTAAATGGCACTGTCCTGTATTTTTAGACTTTCAAGTTTGCTCAAACTTGCAAGCATATCGGCTCTAAAAAACTTACTGAACTTTTGTAACGTCAGTGATTTTAAAGCTGTTAATGTAGCTACAGGAGAAATATCAGCTACCTTTGACTCTATGATTGTCAATGTTTCAAGACTGTTAAATTGCGAGAGCTGAGAGATGTTTTCTAAATGGGGAAAACCTTCTAGCCTTAGTGTTTTCAATTTTGAGTTAGAACCTAAATTGTCGAGTGTAGTTACTGCTTTAGCGTAGTAACTTTCGCGTGAATGTAGTTCCACAGAACTAATTGCCGATAGGTTAGTTAGATCAATTAGCTCTGAAAAGTTGTAAGCACTAGCGTAGAGCGAAGTTAAGCTTGGCAGTGCGATATTATTTACGCCTTCAAATGACCCTGCGTAAACATGAAGCTTTTCTAGTGCTTGCATCTCAGAAATATTATTAAAATCGAAATTATAGTTGACGTCTTCAATTTCTAATGTCGACACTTTAGTGAGGTTTGATAAAACGGATAAATCCACATTGTTACCAATCTGAGAAATACTCAATGTATTTAGATTTGGTGTCAAAGATAACCAGCCAAGATCATTGATGTAATTCAGATTTGATAAATCAAGTGATTTTAGCTCTGGCATAGATTTTAAAAAGCTAAGAGACGAAATGTTCAGAGAATCTAGCGTTAGTGATTCTAGTTCGGTAAAGCTTGCAAGTTGGCTTGTATTACTAAGTCTGAATTGATTTAATGACAAAGACCTAAGCGTCTTATTATTGATAATACTGCTAATATCAAGTTGTGTGCTAGCAGCTAGTTCGAGCACTTCTAATTCACTAAATCCACTTAAAAATTCGAAATCCTGGATTTGTGTTTCATCTAGAATGAGCTTTTTCAATCCTGTTTTGGTTTCGACAGCTGCATGGTCTGCGGCGGCTACATTTTTTAAAAGTAATTCACTCAAGTTAGGTATGGAGTTTAAAAATGCGAGTGAACTTAAATCTGCAATGTTGTCTAGCGCTAGGCTATTTAAATTAGTGAAACGTCTTAATTCGCCAATGTCATCGACGCGAAAATGTTTTAACTTTAAAGTCGTTAGGCTTTCACTCTGAAGCGTATTTAAGGCGAGCGTTTCGTAGTTGTAATCGTTGTTTGCTAATTCAAGAGTTTTTAATTGCTCGAAACCAGAAAGATCTAAGTTACTGAAATATAAGCGTTTGTTTCCCCAAGTGTGTATGTCATTCTCAGTAATTGATAGTGATTCTAGCTTAGTAAGCGCACTTATTTGGGTTAAGTGAGTTTCAAGATATTGAGTATCAACGGTTTCTAAAAAAGCATTATCAAGCTTTAATGACGTCAGTGTCGAGATGTTCGCAAGCTCACTTAGATCCTTCAATTCTGCATTGGTAATATTTACAGTAGTTAAACCTGTTAACTCAGATAAACCTGATAATGTTTCGATTGGATAGTCACGACACTCAACAATTGATATACCTGCATCTTTGTGTGTATCTGATAAGCACTGAGCAAGCACCGTGTCTGAAATCGTTAAGCTTGAAAGTGGAGCATACGCATTTAGGTTGACGGTCAATTCCTGTGAGCTTGAGACCCCTTTATCGTCTGTCGCAGTTAACTTAAAAGTTAACGTGGTCGCTTCATTGATATCAGGCGCGCGAAACTCTAACGTTTCACTATTGTTATTTGTTAGCTCAACAGTTGTACCAGCTGTCTGCTCCCAAAGCAAAGTTTCAATCGCACCATCTTCATCTGTTACGGTCGCAACGGCTGTGATTGAGTCTCTCTCCATTGCAGTAATTGGTGTTATGGTTGCAATTACTGGGGCTTTGTTGGTAGGCGTGATTGGTTGGTCAGTTCCGGTATCATTGCTGTCGCTGCCACTTCCACCGCCACATGCGACTAAAGTTGATGCAAGCAATGAAGTTACGATTCCCTTGTATATAGCGCTTTTAATCATCTTGATATCTTATTTTGTTTTATTCAATAATCAGTGGGTGCGGAAGTGTACGTTATTTAGAGACTCGTTTCTAATAATTACACTATCAAATGAGTAGGTCATTTTTGATTATTATGTATATACTTCCTTAACATATTGATTATTAAATATATCTTACTAGACCTGTGAAACTTAGCGTTGGCTAAATTTTTATCGCTACTAGTTGGCATTCCTGAAGATGTGCGAATAAGTCGTCGATCTCCTATGAGAATAGTGCTTATTATTTTTGAATCGGCAGGCTTTATCTCTCGATAGGCCTATGTCAAAGTGCCATGAAGCGCACTGACTGAAGGCTATAAAATTAGGATAGGTATATGGATAAGCTAAAAGCAATTACGGTATTTAGGCGCGTTGTCGAGCTTGGAAGCTTTAGCGCGGCGGCCGATGATTTGTCGTTATCAAAGGCCGCGATAAGTAAAAATATCAATGAACTTGAGGCCTATTTAAAAAGCCCTCTTATTCATAGAACCACGCGTAAGATGCATGTAACTGAGAGCGGACAACAATACTATGACCACGTCAGGACTATTTTGGATGAATGGGCGAGTGCTGATCTTTCTATCATAGAGTCTTCGCAGCAACTTTCAGGGCTTTTAAGGATCAATATTCCAATGTCGGTAAGCATATTAATGTTAAATCCAGCCATTTGTGAATTTATGAAACAGTACCCCGAAATATCGGTAGAAGTTGTCATGAACGACCAGTATATCGACTTGGTCGAACAAGGGATTGATATCGCAATTCGTGGAGGAGAAGCACTAACAGACTCGACGCTTAGGTCCAGAAAACTAACTACTATGGATCGCGTTCTTTGCGCTTCTCCATCGTACTTAATACAATATGGTACACCTACAAGTCCTCAACAACTGATATTGCATAATTGCTTGGTTTATAGTCTATCTTCTTCAGCAACTAGGTGGACATTTTCGCGAGAGGACGACACTCAGGTTGTCAATATTCAAAAGAGCAACTATTCCGTTAATAACGGTTTGGCTTTAAAACAAGCAGCATTAGCTGGGCTTGGAATCATGATCCTTCCAGAAGTTTTTGTTGCAAAAGAAGTAAACTCCGGTGAATTACTACCATTGTTACCGGATTGGAAAATTAGTCCCCATGCGCTCTACGCGGTTTATCCCTATCATAAAGCGCAGTCACAAAAAGTGCGCGCATTCATTGATTTCTTAACTTCCTACTTAAAATATGAATAACTCAGAGAATAGTCGAAACGCCACATAATACGCAAGTACACAGCTGTTTTATTGTTTACTCTCAGTGTTTAATTTGTTTACTGTAACTATGTTTTTCTACTCATTATTAATATTTAGACTTGGAAAATAGGCTCGACAGTGATGGTTTTGCCTTACTTGTCTAATTATTTGAGGAGAAATTAATATGAAGAAGTTTTCTAATTTAGTGCTTATTACGCTTGTTTCGGTATTGCCCCTATCAAGCTGTATCGCCAATGCTACCCAGAGTGAGGGGCAGCTTATACTGTCGTATAGTGATGGCAGAGCCTCGTCAAAAGGGATTGCACAGGTAAATAAAGTATTACGTCGTGTCGGGGTGAGGGTGAGCACAGTGAATATTCCAGAAGAGGCTCGGCCTATTCTGGAGGTGTCCAAGAAAAGGGCGATTAACGAACAAGAAAGCATGCAGTTACTGTCGCTGTTTTCCTTGCACCGAGGTGAGCTACTAAATGAAATCAAGCAAGCTGGGCGTCAACCGGAAATGCATCGTGGCGGATTCTTATCTACTTCAGAGATAGGCGTTGCACCTTACCCTAAGGTATACGATATGAAAGCGATGAGCAGCGAAGTTAAGTTCTATCTACAAGAAAAGTTTGGGAAACTACATGTCAATAGCGCTGAAAATGGTGTTGGCATCGATGAAGTAATGACGATTGTATCAGGTGGCCCATGGACCTGGTTCTTTTTACTACCAGATAACGTGATCGGTAAGCTAACGTTAGGACAGGTAAGTAATCACAGTAACGCATGGCGTATTAGCTACCCGGGACTTGTTCCACACGGAGGCTTTTTGGACTCTGAATATGGCTTAGTAGTGGCCTACGCGCACGGACCAAAAAATTTCGTTATGCGATATGAAGATCCGAGTGTGATGGGTGCTGAACTATTAGGCACTAATGCATGGATTGATTTTACGTCTGAGTCGCCACAATTATTAGATTAAGGATATCTGAGTAGTTCCACTAAGCTTTTTGGCGGTGTCGATGATTAATTGATTTGATGAATTGATCTTCAAGCTATAAATGGTTTTAAGGAGAATACTTTTTTCACCAAAATCTAAGTAACATGGCTTTTGTCTTAGGAAGTTTTGCACAATATTGATGAAATAAAGTGAATAAGAAGCGTTGTTTTTGGTTGCTTGATTAAAGAGGTAATTGGTCTGGTAAAAAGTACCTAGCTGCTTTAGAAGTGCTAGGTACTTTTTGTTATGTTTATTGAACAGTAACGTTTATGTAGTTAGTTTCAAATGGTGCAATTTCTATGGTTCCGGTCGCATAGACTTCTTTACCCACACCTTCACCTTTAATTTTTATATAATACTGCCCAGCAGGGATAACGATATCAGTGTAGGAATGTGTGCCAAAGTGGATCGAATCGCCTTTTACTAACCAGCCTTCAGGGGAAACTTCGTATAGATAGCCTTCACACCTTATTTTTCCAATTCGCGGATGTTTGCATTCGTTAAATTTAAGTCTGGTTTTTCCACTTGGATTTTTTGCCGTTTTTACAAATGCGAATGAGCCATAGTTTCGAGCCGTTTTAGTCGCTTGATGAGGCCACACTTTTTCTTTGTTGACAGAATAATCATTACTAGAACCACTACTCGTTGCTGAAACAACGGTTCCTGAACTGCCAAAAATACCATTAATGGCGCCGTCTACACCGTCATTCACGACGCGGTTGATATCATTACTTTTACAAGCAGTGAGAGAGGCGAGAGAAAGCGCGATAAGCGTTACTTTTTTCATTATTTGTCCTTGAAGTTCCATTCTCAGCAGCATTTTACTGTGTCAGCGATTTTTGCAAAGCTCAGCTAGTTAACTATTTATTAAGCCGAAAACCAACACAAATCGTACGAGCATTCTGTGCTCCAATAATGCTTCCTGTTATTTTTGAGTTAAATCGGATAAAAGTTTACCTTGTGACGAAAAAAAGTCCAACAAAAAGCATGCTATATAATGACTTTGCTCATAAAACAGCATGAGAAAAAGTCATTTAGGTATAAAATATAGGGGGGCATTACTGCCCTCCAAGTTGATTAGTCACTTTGCAGTGCTTCGATTGGGTCTAGCTTTGAAGCCTTGATTGCGGGATATACACCAAATGTTAAGCCAACTAAGGCACAAATACTAAAAGATAGGAAAATAGCACTTAGAGACCAAGACACTGCCCAGTTTGAGTAAAATGCAATTATCTCTGAAAGTAAAATACCAAACACCACACCGAGTAGTCCGCCTAATATCGAGATGGTAAAGCTCTCTGTAATAAACTGGACTTGAATATTTTTCCGAGTGGCGCCTATTGCTCGTAAGAGGCCAATTTCTTTGGTTCGTTCAAGTACGGTTGCGAGCATGATATTCATAATACCAATACCGCCAACAAGGAGTGATATACCCGCAACACAAGACATCACCATATTAAAAATGGCCTGCGTTTGTTTTTGCTGAGCAAGCAAAGCGGCGGGAATGGTTAGCCTATAGTCATCAATATCGCTATGGCGGTTAGTTAAAATGTTAGTGATAGCTTGAGATGCCAAAATTGGACTTTGAGATTTGTCGATGGCGAGTTTCAGTTCGGTAACCTCTGGCTCAAGTAACCCTTTATTAAAGCGATGAATAGCGGTCGTTAGCGGAACAAAAATTCGGCTTTGTTCACCACCTAGAGCAACGCCTTGAAACTCCTTTTTGTTAAGGTGTGGTGCTTGCAAAATGCCAACAACCTCAAACCATAAATGGTTAATTTTTACTTGTTGACCAACAGCGCTCCCGAGGGGAAACAGAGTTTTTGCGGTATTTGCGCCGAGTAATGCAACCTGCCTATATTCCTTGCTATCTTCCGTATTTAGCAGGCGACCCGCCGCGAGTTCATAATGCGCAAGGCTAAAATAGTTTGCTGTGACACCCGCGGCTTCTCCTTCAAAGCTGCCGAATTCGCTAAATATCTGGTAGGTATCCACCAGCCGCTCAGCCGAAAAGTCACTAACAAAGGGCAGGGCGTCGACAATCACTTGGCCGTCTAATAGATTAAGACCTTGCGAGTGTTTTCGTTGTTCTTTTAGGTCATTCTCTTCAATGTCTTTGGCGCTGACAATAACATTATTGATCCCCATAGAATCGATCATTTTTAGCGCTTCTCGTTCAGCACCTTCACCGATGTTTAACATAGCAATAACGGCACCCACACCAAAAATCATGCCGAGCAAGGTCAATAGGGTTCTGAGCTTATGCTGCTTTAATTGAACAATAGCGTCGGTAAATAAATCCAAATATTTCATTACAGCTCCTTATTCGTGACGAGTGCAATTTGTTGTCTGGGAGACAAACCTGCCAATACTTCAGTATGGCTTAGGTTGCTTTGGCCTAATTCCACTTTTACGCGTTTAAACTGGCTACCGTCTTTAACTTGAACAAAAAATGCGTTGTTATCATTGATCACGCTATGTTTAGGCACGAGTAGCGCTTGTTTATTTTCTTGGACAATTACCGTAGCGAGTACTTTATTGCCCGGCTTGAAGTGGGCTGGAGTCTCATCAAGGCTCGCAATGATCTCATAGTATTTTTGTGGATCTCCACGACGAATAGATTGTGGGTAAGGTGATACTTTTGTGACTTTACCATCAAAGCGCTCATCGCTATTGGAGAGCAGGGTAAACTCAACCTTTTGGCCAATCGTAAGGCCAAGCGCTTCTTTTTCATGAACGAAAAGCTTAGCTTGCAGGGATGAAATATCTGGTAATCCCCCGATCTTTTGCCCAGGCCATAGCGCTTGGCCTGATTTGGGTTTCTCTCCACGCCAATCGGCACTGAGGGTAAGTAAGCCATCGTGTGGCGCGATGACTTCAAGACCTTCTAAGTTTGCGTTGTACATCGCAATTTTGCTTTCATGCTGTTTTGACTGCAGTTTTAACAATTCCATTTCTCCAAGAGCAGAAGATGAAAATTGCTCTGTCTGCCAGCCAAAATAAGCTTCTTTTGCATTGAGATACTCAACATTTTGCATTTGATCTAAAATGTCGAGCTTTGAGCGGATCCGTTCATCGTCAACTGAAAAGGTTTCGGCAAAGTGTTTCTCTTCACTGACGATAACTTTGTCGCTATCCAAATGGGATTTTCTCGTGGTTAAATCACTATCGGTGACGGTAATGTCTTGTGCGACTTTGCCTTTGTCGAATTCACTAAAGCGTTTTCGTCTTTCTAATTGGCTACCATCGAAGCGGGCAATAACATCGCCTTTTTTCACCTGAGTGTATTCAGGCATGATCCATGCGAGCGTCTGAGCCCCTCTCGCTGAGGTTGGGGCGGATATGACGGTTTCACTTTCGGCCTCCAATTCGCCTTCGGCATTAACGGTGATAGCAAAAGGCTTCGACTCCACGGTATATAATAGTTGCGCAGGCTGTTCAGTTGCTTCTTGGCAGCCAAGTAACCATAGTGAGACAATGACTGCGAGTAATGTTTTTCTCATAGCTTTACCTCCGCGCCTTGACTAATACCAGAAGAAATCACGGCAAGTGTCGGTGTGGTATAAGAGACAGTGACCTCTTTCTCTCCGCTATTTGTGTCTATAAACACTTTACCCGCACTTTGTTTTAACGCGTTTAATGGCACGGTCAAGGCGTTATCGAGTTGTGCTGTCACTATCTCTACACGAGCGGTCAATCCTGGTCGCAGCTTTTCGGGATCGACTTTGTCGAGCTCAATAATAGCATCAACAATGCGGCTTTTATCTTGATGCGACTTTTCTCTAAAAGCTTTTCCTATTTCAACGAGTGTTCCGCCGATAACATAACCGTCGGCGCTGTCTATGGTAACTTTGACCTTTTGCCCCAATGTAATCCGTCCAAAATCGGCTTCTTTAATTTGTGCTTTTACTTGCATTTGTTCAATAACTGATAGCTCAACAACAGGTTGACCAAATTGCATGGATTCACCAACACTGGGTTTTTCTCCTTCCCTGTTTGCTCGATATGCGACTAACCCTTCCATTGGCGCTTTTACTTGTAAACGCGCTATATCACGTTTTAGCTCTTTTACTTCAGCATCCATTCGTGCAACCTTACTTCTTGCCATTTGGATACTCAGTTCTTTGTTGTTTAGATGAAAAGCGAGTTTACCGCGGGCAAGTTCTAAATCATTGTTTGCAATGGTGAAGTCGATTTGCGCTTTTTTACGATCGTTGTCTGAGCGTGAGTTATCTATGATCTCTGCGCGTCGTTTTGCCTTATCAAAGTTCATTTGCGCTTCAGCGAGTGCGAGTTTGTATTCTTCTTCTTGCTTCTCGACTTGAGCTTGTTTATTTTCTAGCTCTTTTTTTGCTTGGCTTAGCTTCGAATTGTATTCCATCAAGCGATCTCTAACGGTTTGATCGTCAAATGAAACAACAATTTGGCCTTTTTGAACCGTGGTATTTTCAGGCATTAACTGTTTTATTTTGTATTGCCACATACGCTTGATTGAAGGAGGGGCTATCAACGCTCGGCTTTTTGATTCCAATTCACCATTCGCTTCTACTGTGATAGTGATTGGCTGTGCCTTAACGATATGTATATCGCTGGGGGCCTGACTACAGCCTAGTAAATAGAGTGGAATGATGACTGCCAGCAACTTAACTTTCATTTTTCTCTCCTGGCAAAGTTATGCTTCCGCTCATGCCCGGTAGTAGTGGCAAATCGGTGTTGAATGTGAACTTAGCTCGGTAATACATGCCTTGGCCCCAGTCTTGACGCTTTTCTGGTTGTGTTGATAGCTCAGTGAGGGTACTAGGCGTTGATGAGGAGCGAAAGGCGTCAAATTTTAAATCGGCGGTTTGACCTTCCTTAATGCCAATAGCATCTACTTCATGGATCCAGGTTTCTAGATACAGACCCGCTGTAGAAGGGATTTCTGCTACTTTCCAACCCGGTTGTACTGTTGCGCCAGCAAACAACTTGTTGCCATTCCAAGGGTGATCCGTATACAGAATTGGGCCGCTGTTACTAGCCGTTAGACTCATTTTATCGAGCTGCTCTTGGTTGTGCGTGAGGCTTGCTTCTAGCCGCTTTATCTCTAGTCGCTGTTTCTGAGTATTTGCCTTTGCTTCAGTTTCGGCCTTGCTTAAGCTGATTTCGGCTTTATGGTTTTCGATAATCGCTTTTTCTAACGTCAACTGGTGTTGCTCGTAGTCGTAGGTGCTGATATTGGCTTTTGGCACGCTAGCATCTATTTTGGCTCTTTCGACGAGCAAAATGGTTTTTTTCAACTGAAACTGAGCTTCGAGTATCTTTTGGGCGCCGTCTTGCTCAATTCGTTTGTACTCATCTTTTGCAGCATCAAGTGCAACTTTATCTTGATCGATGGAGGTCGCGATGGAGCCTGAATCATAGACGACGACGATGTCACCCTTATTAGCAACTTCACCCTCGGGCAGCATCCATTGAATTTGAATCTTCCAAGAGTCACTCATCGGCGCGTGAAAGACCTGAGTTTCACCTGCTTTAATAAGACCCGAAACGATAATTGGTTTGGCAAAAGCCTGCAAAGAGGTGAGCAGGGCGATGCTTATAATATAGCTGCGCATTGGCTATCCTCCACTTTCTCGCCATCTTTCATTCTGATGATACGCTCGGCATATGCTGCAATATCGTCTTCATGCGTTACCATTACAATAGTGTGGCCTTGCTGGTGTAGCTGACATAGTAATTCCATGATCTCATGCGAGGTTTTACTATCTAAGTTGCCAGTTGGTTCATCGGCAAAAATGACTTTTGGCTCATTGATAAGAGCCCGAGCAATAGCAACACGTTGGCGTTGTCCGCCAGACATTTCGAAGGGTTTGTGATGTGCTCTGCTATCAAGACCTACTTTTTTTAGCATGGCAAGTCCGCGACTTTTTGCCTCTGATGGGGAAGTCTCTGTGTACCTTAGCGGTAAGATGACATTTTCCAGTGCGGTCAGGCGAGTGAGTAGGTGGAATGTTTGAAAGATAAAGCCAATTTTTTGATTTCTAATTTGTGATAAGGCTTCATCTTCCACGGCCTGAATTTCTTGATTAGCAAGATAGTAAGAGCCGGAAGTTGGAGAATCTAAGCAGCCAAGTATATTCATTAAGGTAGACTTTCCAGAGCCAGAAGACCCCATTACTGCGACAAATTCACCTTCCATTACTTCTAGAGAAACTGATTTTAGTGCATGCACTTGTGTCTCTCCGCTTCCGTATACTCGGCTTAAGTTTTCGACCCGAATCATTGTAGATTATAATCCCTTGTTTTTATTATATTTTATTCATGGTTCAGAGGTGTTTAGCCTTGTACCTAAATTTGAGTGTAACTGTTGTGTAGGATAGAGTAAACCGAGTAGGTACTAGACGAAAAGAGAATAAGGTAAAAAGTTGTTTCTGAATACTGCGGATTACAGAAAGTGCCTAACAAAATTGGCTGTTAGGCACTTTGTGCGCAAGGTTATACCAATTTGCTTAATTAGGCTCTACCCAAAACGCTCCAACCTCTTTTTTAACCACTTTGACTTGTGTTCCTGCAGTAATAGGCTGTTTACTTTTTAGTTGCCACGCAATACCAGAATAAGTATGAAAAATACGGCTATCCGCATTCAAGTCCTTTTCTAGCGTAAAGGTAAGCTCAGCAAAATCACTGGTTACTTCTTTGTTGTCAGTGACATCTTGCATGCGTCTTAGTGGCTTCCATAAAAACACAGCCAGTAATATTGTGACTAACGCATTAAACCAAAGTGCGGTCAGCCAAGTTTGGTTGAGCATACCTGCGTACATTAGACCACCGCTGATCACCAGCGACAGACCCAAAAAGAACAGTACAAAGGTCGCAAAACCAAGCACAGCAACCTCAACAATTAGGCAAGCAATTCCTAGTACTACTAAGGTTTGTGCTAAATGCTCAAGTAAAAAGGCCATAGGCGTTACCCTTGCTTTTTATTTAATGTATTAATAATAGACATGCCTTGTGCCACAAGCGAACTTGCATCTGTGCCATTGTCTGGTAGCAATACCACAGAAGATTCTTTAGCTATCGCTTCTTTTGCTGCAATGGCTTTTGTTGCTAAGTCAAGCTGGATGGCTTTTTGGCCTTCTTCGGTATTTGCGGCTTCACCGACTTTACGAAGGGCTTCGGCTTGTGCGTCTGCAACGGCAATAATCGCTTTTGCTTCACCTTCAGCTCTTAGGATCTGCTCTGCCTTTTCGGCTTCAGCTGCAAGCACCTGCGCTTGCTTCTTACCTTCCGCGACATTGATTGCGGCTTGACGGTCACCCTCTGACTCTAGTATTTGAGCTCGTTTCACACGCTCAGCCTTCATTTGTGCTTCCATTGCTTCCATTACAGAATTTGGTGGCACAATATCTTTAATCTCGTAGCGTAGTACTTGAATACCCCAAGGATCAGAAGCTGAGTTGATGGCGGCGACGATGTTGGTATTAAGTAAATCTCGCTCTTCAAAGGTTTTATCCAACTCCATTTTACCCAGCTCGCTACGCATGGTGGTTTGCGCGAGCTGAGTTACCGCGAAGATATAATCGTCAACACCGTAAGTCGCTTTATACGGATCTAAAACTCTAAAATAAAGTACACCATCAACAATCAATGAAATATTGTCTTTAGTTATGGCTGATTGAGATGGTACATCAACGGCTTGCTCCTTTAAGCTCCTATCGGCCGCTACGCGGTCGATAAATGGCAGAATAAAGTTTAGGCCGGCTTCTTTAGTGGATTGATACTTGCCGAAACGTTCAATAATCCACGCACGGTTCTGCGGGACAAATTTGATACTCCCTTTTAGTACCACAATAACGAAAATCAATAAAAACGCTTGAATGGTAAAAAGGTAATCAAAAATAAGTGTGACTGGATCCATGTTAGCTCTCCTACTACATAAGAATTGTTCGCATCAAATGCATGTTCCCAATATAGATGAATAACGTAAGAATAGCTATTGGTTTGTTTCCCCCTCTGTGTGTCTATGATGACTGGACTTTTTGGGCAGTTTTGCATGTGGTTTTTAAAGAAGTGTATAAATCATGTTTATATTTAGATGTGACTAAAAAATATCGATTATTTTTCTACTTTATAATGACATCGCTGTCATTTTTTTGTTTTGAGATGTAATTACCTCTTACTTTGTAATTAAAGATCTTAATTTATAATTTAGTTGATAACATTGCGTTGACAAATTTCATTTATTGTATATTATGCCGTACCCTATATGGGTTTAAAGGATTTTACTACTGTGTTTGATAGAATTATAAAGACAGTGTCTTTTGGTTTTTTGTTTGCCTTGTTTAGCTTTTCTGTTAATGCACTTAGCTTGATTGAAATTAAAAAGGTAGAAGATGAAATTCGAGAGTTGCCACATCTTTCAGATCTTGGCTTGAATAAAGTACCTGGAATTGTTGTTAAATTAAATAAATTTGAGGTTGATTTTAACTCCCTTAACCCACTGCCAAATGACGCTGAGCTGCTTAAAGAGGCAATATTTAGCTGTAAAAATGCTCTAGCAAATCATGTTAATCAAGCAAAATTGTACTCCGTACTACAGCAAGAAATGATTGATTTATCTGAAGGTACGAGTAGTTTATCATTAGTACAAAAAAGTATCATGATAAATATTCTCCTTGCAGGGCCTACAGCAATATCCTCTCAATTTTATTCTGACTATATTAACAGTGACGAAGCTGGTGGTATACGGCTTCGAGAAACACTCATGTATTTTACGCTTCATCCTAAAGCTAGTGTTAAATCAAGAATTAGTTTAATGGCAGATGAAAGCGTTCATCCTATTTTTAGAGGTCCCGCGAGCTGGGCATTTGGTAAACTATCCGCTCAAAATGATCCTGATGCAATTGCTCAACTATCAAAAGCGCTAAATCAGTCAATTGGAGACGACTTTGGCTTCGATAGTAAGTTATTAACGTTATTAGGGCTAGCTGAAATAGCTGACTTTGATTACATCAAATCAAATTATTCAAATGTTGGATTAGGGGATGAGTATCTCGCTATTGCTGAACGTTATATAAAATTAAAACGCGCCTTATCATCAGATAAAGATAAACTAATTGAATTAAACTTTAATGTTAAAATGGGGCAGTATGAAAGAGATGAAGCCATCAAGTATATATTGGAGAATAACAAAACGAACCTGCTTTCAAAATTAGGTGTTTTGTCTGATTTGGAAAATGGAACCTTTGTGATCGAAGAAGTCTCTCAACTGGCTAGTATTCTTGGTTATAGAATTTCTGGTAGTTCAGATAACCCAGTGATTACGGCTATCTAGTATATTATTTTATGGTTTACTTTATGAAAAAGTATTTAACGTTTGGTCACAGTTTTCTGTGTATTTTAGTCCTAACGCTCACTGGCTGTAGTGCATTTGATAAGTCCTTTGGTTTCAGAGGCCCGATAGTTGTAACAATAGCAACCAAAGATGGTAAACAGCCTGAAGCGCCATTTTTAATTAAATCTTCGCATGTTGAGGTTGGGGGTCATGGGGGAAGTGGACATAGAATGGGCTATCTTTATGAAAGAATTGGCGATGCAAACCAACCTATTATATTTCCAAGGGAGCACTTAGATCTCAAATATCCTAATGCTTATGCGTTAATACACTTCAAAGTGCGCCATCCTATGTACCATATTAATTATTCAAGTGCATATTTTGCCCCAAGCAAAGCTGATGACCCAATACCCTTTACAGTTGAAGTGGTTCCGCTGGAGGCGGTTTTGGCTCGAATAGAAAAAGAGGCTGAGCGCGCGAGCTTGGCGATGGAGCAGCTCGCACCGGATAGCCCAGAATATTACCGCCAGAGTTCGTTATTTGAAAAGGCTAGGCACAGTTTAGGAACTTTGGTATCACAGCATATTGATTCCATAAAAACCGACTATTTACCAGTGCTTCCAAAAGAAATACAAAAAGCGGTGAGAGAAAAATATAACCCGATATTTAAAGAGTTATATTATCGCTATCCAGAAACCGACTGTGGGCTTTTGATGTATTGCCAAGAAAAATTAAAAAAACCAAGAGAACACGAATATAATGAACTATAAAAAGGTAAGTGTTGTTGCTTTAAAAATTTACATTAATTATATGGGATGGGAATTTTGTGATCGAAGAAGTCTCTCAACTGGCTAGTATTCTTGGTGATAGAATTTCTGGTAGTTCAGATAATCCTGTAATTACGGCTATCTAATATATTATTTTATGGTTTACTTTATGAAAAAGTATTTAACGTTTGGTCACAGTTTTCTGTGTATTATAGTCCTAACACTCACTGGCTGTAGTGCATTTGATAAGTCCTTTGGTTTCAGAGGCCCGATAGTTGTAACAATAGCAACCAAAGATGGTAAACAGCCTGAAGCGCCATTTTTAATTAAATCTGCGCATGTTGAGTATGGAGGTCATGGGGGAAGTGGACATAGAATGGGCTATCTTTATGAAAGAATTGGCGATGCAAACCAACCGATTTTATTTCCAAGGGAGCACTTAGATCTCAAATATCCTAACGCTTATGCGTTAATACACTTCGAAGTGTACCATCCTATGTACCATATTAATTATTCGAGTGCTGGTTTTGCCCCAAGCAAAGCTGATGACCCAATTCCCTTTGCAGTTGAAGTGGCTCCGCTGGAGACAGTTTTGGCTCGAATAGAAAAAGAGGCTGAGCGCGCGAGCTTGGCGATGGAGCAGCTCGCACCGGATAGCTCAGAATATTACCGTCAGAGTTCGTTTTTTGAAGAGGCTAGATACAGTTTAGGAACTTTGGTATCACAGCATATTTATTCCATAAAAACCAACTATTTACCAGTGCTTCCAAAAGAAATACAAAAAGCGGTGAGAGAGAAATATAACCCGATATTTAAAGAGTTATATTATCGCTATCCTGAAACCGATTGTTGGAATTCAGTAACCTGCCAAGAGCAAATTAAAAAACCGAGAGTATACGAGTATAATGGACTATAAAAAAAAGTTGGGTGTAGTTGCTTTAATAAGTGCTATCAATTGGCCTTGTTTTGCTCACGATACCAATACCACTCATCCTAGAATTACTGAAGTTATCAGAAAATCACTAGAGAAATTAGATGGAGAACACTCTGCATATTATCAACTGTATCAACTTCATCCAGACTATGTAATAGAGCGTCTAGGTGTTGCTCAGCAGAATGCTACGTTAAACAAACCTTATCCATACCTTTGGGGATATGACCCTCAATTCAAGACATTGAAAGATAAAAAGATGGACGAAGACGAGGCTAGCCCTGAGTACCCGGCCTTTAGAAAGAAAAGTTTAAATGTACTTGATGGTGTGGTGATGGAGGACACGCCGCTGAGCCGAGTAATGTCGCATTTTCAACATGCTTACACAGGTGCTCCTCTTTCTATGAATGACTGGCCACTGGTTCTAAATGGCTTGGTTAATATATACGGTGCATTAGAACCTAGTGAGATTACGGCTGGACGCTTTTTTAACAGTGCAATTTTAACAATGGGATATCTGAATACCCTGGATGACCTCTATGAGATGGCACCCACAGAAGAGTGGAGTTTGGAGCAGCATGGCCGGTTATTAAGCGGTGCAAAAGCAATGTGGATGTTTGGACACGCACTGCATCATGCTGAAGATATGAGTTCGATTGCTCATGTACATGGTGACGCTCATTTAACTCTGGCTCGGGATGCTCTTGGCGAACCTGATGATTACGAAGCACACTTTATTCCCAGTAAAATATTTGAATTTATAAGCGAAAAAGTAGTTGATACATGGTTCATTAATTCAAATGAAAGCAAACTCATCACTCATTCAGGCCAAATATGGGGGCGCAAAAGCGATCCATCTCATGTAAATACTTTAGATAATTTGCTCGATCCCAACACCATGGCAAAGGGCATATATAATGTTCCGTTGTTTCAAGCACATCTTCCAACTGACTTTTCGGTATTTTACGAGCACGATAGAAGTTATAAAAGTCCATATAGCTTACGGGTAGAAGGAAAATACTACTTCTTCGATAGAGCCGCGACTAAAAGAACCTTTAAAAAAGCTGGCAAGCTGTGCGGAGGCGGTGAACTAAGCATGATGTTTTATTTTGGAGACTTAGCTGATTTTGAATCAGATAAACGCCCAAAATTAAACCTTTGTGGTTTGGCACTTAACTTTAAATCTCGCCGACGTCTGCCTCAGTATGAAATCATGCATGCGGCCGCGAAATTAGATGAGGAGAGTGGCGAGTTTAATGCGCACCGGTTTAAGTTCAATGGATATTTCAATAGTCTAGACTCTGATTGGTGGGAGGCCTCGGCATTCGGTGGGCCTAAAGGACTCTACTATATTGAACAGACGATGAAAGGGGTGGATTACGAAAGTAATTCCAATGGAAAGTTAATAAAACCTGGTGAGCTTCTGTTAAGACCAAACTTCATCAGGAAAGATATCACAAAGCCTTTTTCTAAAGATAACCCCTTAGTTAAGACTTGCACTAAGTCTTCTGTAGAGCAAAAGCGTTGCTTCAGCGGTGATAGTTTGTTAGAGCGTTACGCTGAAGTACTTATCCCATATTCTTTGAAATTTTTAACAGGCTATAGTCAGTTTTTTTACGACGTTGCCAACCTGCCTCCTTATTTGCAGCAAGTTGAGGTTGTTCAAGGAGGAGAAGCAAAGTATGGGATGAAGTGGCAAGGAAAAATAAATCGGGATGGAGACATTACGTTATTTGACGAAAATCCTTGGTTTCATCGCGATGCGAAAGAAAAATTTTATTTTATATCAGAACGATATAAGGCACAGACAATTCCACATTTGCGCTTTTTAAGTCACCAAGAGGATATTACTCTTCGATTAAAATTTAACGAAGCAATACGCCATCCGAATACCGAAGGTAGCTCATTTGCTCTGGGCTTTTCTCAAAATGGCAAGGACGTCATGCTAAATACCGAAGATTTGGAATTTAGTGTATTAAACGATGGACAGTTTTCAGGTTGCACCGTTGTAAAGGCGTCCACTAGACAAACGGGTAACTGCTGGGAAGTTAAGGTGAGTCCCGGGGTATTGAGTTCTTTATTTGGGGATGGTCTAAATGGTCGCGTGCAGTTATTGGTTAAGGCTGCTGACCTCAATAACCACAGAGATCAAGAAGGCAACCCAACTGATAGCCTTACTGAGGGGAGCTTATTAGATAGTACACCTAACACTCCTGCGAGACGAGTAGTGACTCGCACTGGCCCAAAATACACAGTCCATAACGAGAAATTTTCTCAAAACGAAAATCGATACTCTTGGCATTCAGGTACTTCTTTACCAGGAGAAATGTTTGGTAGTTATGCTAAAAAAGTCGGCGCATTTGCATATGACCCGGGGATCGATCGAAATCACGTATTACTCTTCGATACTACAAAACCGGAAATTAGGCTTGAAGTAAAAGCGGGAGAGATAACCGCAGAACCTAAGAAGGAGTAAAGAAATGGCATTTTCTAAAGTTATATTTCTAAGCTTGCTGCTTATTTTTAGTGAGTTTAGCTTAGCTTTGTCATTATCAGAGCAGGTACAGCTTGCAGATACAGTTGTACAAGGAAAAGTAATGTCAAAGCGGAGCGAATGGAGAGATGGGCAAATTATTACCCTCAATCAGGTGTTAGTTCGAGATGATTTGAGTGCGTCCGCAAAAAATATACCGGCACGAAATGAGATTGTAATCACTCAGCTAGGAGGAACAGCCTTGCACCCAGTGTTAAATGTGGAGGTAACACAACATATTTCACATCAAATTTTACTCCGTGAGGGCGAAGAGGCTCTGTACTTCACCAGAAAAAGTGAACTAGGTGAGCAACGTTTAGTCAGTGGAGCTGACTCGGTGGTATTTATTCAGGGTATAGGTTCAGAGTCTGCTACGCTGCCTAAATTTAAGCAATTGAAAGTTACAAGTTATATGGCTCCTGCTGTGAGTAGCCTAGGACGTAGCCAAGAGAGCAAATCATCAGCAGCTAGCCAAGCTGTGCTTGAGCAAGAACCGTTAACTCTAGCTCAAGGAAAAAAGCGGATCAAAGAGCTGCTTAAGCAAAAATACGGTGTAGAGGGACGAAAATGAATAATATTACAACTAAGGCATTATTACTTGCTCTGTTGATTATTAACACACGTAGCGCGCACGGTAATGAAGCAGACTCTATAGAAACCTTGAAAGCCATAATGGGTGAAAAGAGAGTCGCGCCATATCAACGAACGCAAAAGATCCCACATCGTCAAGAAGCGCTCGCTCCTTTAGCTCGAATAGCGAATCTGACAAAACCAAGAAAAGAGCCAACAGCCAAAGTTATACACTTAAAGCATAAGGCAGTAAATACAGTGAATTTCACTAATAAGTTTGTGTTAACACGTGTAGATGCTTCAGCTATTGCGTTAGGTGCCATTGGTATTGAAAGTATTAAGAACCATTCAGCGATTGCCGTCAAAGCTGAGAGTAAAAAAACAGATAAACAGACAAGTAATAAGAGCATAGATCCCAAAAAGGATATGGGGAAGTTAATAAATGAAAAGTAAAATAATAGCTGTTTTGATGTATTTATGTTGCTTTACAGCATTATCAAAACCAAATTATATACAGTTCAATGTGACACCTCACAGCAGTGAAGTTATTTTTTCTCAGCCACTGAATATAGATTTTATTGATAATGCAGCGTCGCATATTCGCCTTGACTCTAGCCATAATGAATTTGAAATGACGATCAAGACGTTGGCTACCAAAGGAGTGGTAATTTCTTTACCAGAAAATACCACAATGGTATCAAGTCGTCAGATGCCAGTTGTCTATTCTCCTAAATGGGAACTGGACTATGGAAAATATATGCTGTCGATACCAGGCATTAGTATTTACCCAATTGCAGTGGATGCAAAACAAGGTTATAGCATTTTCAATTTAGCAAACCTTCTTTTAACAAGAAAAATTGAACGCCCTCTGAGCGAATTCTTTTTTGTAATCGGATGGTGGGATAATCAACGGGATTTAATTGATTTCCCTGTCAAGTTACTACGTGTAAAGCAAAATGATAAATTTCAAGACTACAGGCTAGAAGCTCTATGTGATATTGATTTATCTCTGAAAGAGGCTATCACTTTGTTTAATAACGCGAATCAACAAGATGTGCGTGAATTAGCTGTACGACAAAACTGTATTAACTAAACAATAAGAATCTGAAATCATGAAAATCGCAAACTGGATTTGCTTATTACTATTTTTGGTGATATTCCCGGCATTTGGTGGAAGTCCAAATTGGCAATTCGATAGTTCAAATCAACCTGTTCCAGTCAAGTGGGATGCTAATAATCAGCCCTACGTATGGAGTTTAAACGAGTCAGGCTATCCTCCCTTAGAGTTTAATATTTTAGAACAAAAGTTACGAGAAGCTTTTGCCACTTGGCAAGCTTTACCTGATAGTAATGTAACATTCTCTTATGGCGGAACCACACCTGAAACTGGCAAAGGGCGAGGTAGTGCGCTGGGACCAAATATTGATGGGTATAACGTAATTTCATTCGCTAACACTGCACATGAATTCCCAGAACCTGTATTGGCTGTTTGTTCCTCCACAAGCATCAACAAAGAGCTTGAGATCACCGACGATAATGCCGATTTAAATGGTGATGGGATAAATGATATTCCACTTGGGTTTTATCCTGCTGGAACTATCTTTGACGCTGATATCTTTTTTGACGGTGCAAAGGTCTTTTCTGATCAACTTATCTATAACGTTGCACTTCATGAGATAGGCCATTGTATTGGGCTTGCTCACAGTTCTTTGCCATATAGTACTATGTACCCTACTCAAGATACGGATATTGAGCGAGGTTCATTGCTAAAAGCAGATGATATCAGCACGCTTGCAAGTTATATGGGAAACGCTGACACAAAAACTCGTTATGGACGCATTTCTGGTCAAGTGCTTGATGGTGTCTCTGGTAGAACGATCACTGGCGCGCATGTTATTGCAGTAAATAGTGATACCAAAGAGTCAATTGTTGGTACTTACAGTTTAACCAATGGGCAATACGACTTATTTGTACCGATTGGGAAGTATTTTTTAAAAATAGAGCCTCTGGATTCCTCACATGTTGGCTTGGAAGCTGAGCGGCTTAATATACTGGTGACTAACCCTGACTCTACGTTCTTTGAACGAGAGTATTATGACCCTAAGGAATCTTCGTATGAAGAAGGGGTTGAAGAGCCTCTGTTATTTGATGTTACTGCGGGTATTGAAATCTCAGATATCAATTTTTATATAAACCAAAAGGCCACAAGTGAATTTAAATTTCCTTTAAAAAAAGGGTTGAATTACTTCGGCTATCCTCAATTAGTGCCTTTTGGTCTAACGTCTTATGATTTATTAAGTCAAGTTTCTCAGTTTATTGAAGTAAATAGAATAGAACGCTTTAATACTGAAACTGGCGGTTTCGAGTTTGCTTTCATGCTTGATGGCCAGCCACAAGGTGTAGAATTTGACATTCAATCAGGGGAAGGTTACCTAATAGCCAGTGAAAGTGATGGTGAACTGGTATTTCCTGGTGGCACCTATTGTCACCAATTTCCCTTGAAAAAAGGGTTAAATTTGGTTTCTATCACTTGCCCTCCAAGTGATTTTGATTCTTATCAAATGTTAGAAGCAATCGGCAGTTCTGAAACGGTTGAGAGTATCAGATACTATGACTCTAATACCAAAGCATATCGAGAAGCTCGATATGAGGGAGGAGTAATTGTTGGTGATAGATTTGATTTGCCACATGGAGTAGCTTTAGAAGTTCGTATGTTGGTAGATAGTGGAACTTTTCAGCTATCAAAGCAGGAAATTTCAGCGCCAACTATCAACTATATTTCTCCAGGCGTAACGCTACCACGTGGTTATGTATTAATATCCGGAGAAGGTTTTACGGCCGAAGTCGGTGAAAATATCGTTTTGGCCGGTAACAAAAGACTAGCAGTCCAAAACGCATCCCATAACTCATTACTTGTTCAAATTCCAAACGATATAGAAGCCGGGGAGTATATGCTGTCAGTGACAGTAAATGGACTAAAAAGTAATGAAGCTACATTAAGTATCATGCCCAATCAAGTATTGGAAAACAGTGAGTCTTTAACACAGTTGCTCTCTGGAATGAAAGTAAGAGGAGGAATTGACGCCTTAGGCGAACAAGACGTTTATACATTTGTAGCATTAGCAGGTTCAAAAGTTAATATTCAATTACTCCCACTGCAGAGTAGAGCAAAGCTCGGTCTCCAAATGTTAAACCCAAATGGAGGAATGCTTCTGCATCGAAAAGCTAGTGTAGGAGGCACCTATATAGCGGTACAAAACTTTGAAATTGAGGCCACAGGGATTTATACACTCGTTATTTCATCTGAAATGGTGAGTGCATATCAGCTTTCTATTGATATTGATGCGCCAACTGGTTCGGCTAAAACGTCTGTGCTTCTAGGTGAGGGTCAGACTGCAGTAAAGGGGACTGAGCTTGCTGAACCAATATTATTGCTAATTACAGATAAAAGGGGACAACCTGTAGCAAATGCTGATGTGGTTTTGACGCAAAAAAGTATCGCGTCTGAAGAGGCTAAAAAGCTTCAAGTTATTAAACGTAACTCATTAAAAAAGAATGAGAGTGCTCCAAGTCCCGCTGCCGCTAAAGCAGGGCTCACCGATACGCAACTAGAGTCATTAAAATCTGATAGCTATGGCATGGTCGCAGTTAAAGTTGCAGCTCCAAATCTAGTTGAGGATTTTCAACTAAGAGTAAGTGTTCCTGGAATACCTGATATTGAACCTATCCTTTTGACTGTAAAAGTTATTTCTGCACCGGTGGCAAAAATAAATATAGAGAAAACAGAACAGAATTGTGGAAGTCAATGCCCTGTTGGAGAGGTGCTTCCGGATCCTTGGGCTGTAACTTTTTTAGATGCTCAAGGAAATGGTATTAAAGACTTGAGAGTGGATTGGTTGATCGTTTCAGGAGAAGGTAAGTTAGGAAAAAGTGCGTCTTCTACTACTAAACGAACTTTACAGGTTGATACCGATGAAAACGGGAAAATAGAGGTTTATCATAAGCTTGGCGATAAGTTATATGTTAATGGAGGCAATAGCGACATATCAAATTCATTGGTAAAAATCCCTCAAATCGCGATGATGGCTATTCCAGGTCAATCCGCCCCCGTTATTTTTACAGCTGAAGCAAAAGCTGGTGCCATTAGCCGCGTAATTTCTAGTAGTTTAACTGATCTCCAAGGAACTATGTATACACAAAGTTTTAACGCATTAGGATTAATAGCAAAAGATGCTTATGGTAATCCTGTCAGTGATGCTGAGGTAAAGGTTATTTCTCCAACTCCAGACTCGGGAATTGAAATTTTACCTGGTGACATACAGGGCGTACCAATAAATGGATTTCGAACGAATAACCGTGGTATTTGGTTAGCTGATATAAAGATGAGTGAGGCCATTCCAACAATAGATGAGTTTGGTAATAAAGATACTCAAGGCTTAGCAGAAACTTATGTCATCAACCTTCAAATAGGCTCTAAGGCACTAAAGTACAAATTAGATATTGATATGGGGCCTATTTTACTTACCCAAAAATCTGACCGGAGAATAACAGCTATTGTGGGGCAGCCTTTGGAGGAAGAAATAAGCTTCAAGCCACATGGATTTATGCGTAACTCACAATCAGAACCACTCACAGGGGAAAAGGCGATGTGGAATGATGTAATGGAGTGGAAACTAACCGGAGAAGGATATCGCTGGGAAGGGCCTAAGAGCGCATATGCAAGGGATGATATCACTAGAATTAAAGACTTTACAAAAGTTATGCCGACTCATCAAAAGGCCGATGATATTCACTTTTCAGTGCTTAATTATGCTGATGAAGGTACAGAAATGGAGGTCATAGATAGTAAATTAGTCTGTAAAGAGGATAAAGATATTTGGCAATGCCGAGGTGAAGACCAAGTTCATTATTATGCTCACCGCGCTGGGAAGGTTAAAGTAACAAACGTCGGTGATTTCTATGCAAACCAGCCCGTTTTTGTTAAAGCTGTAATTCCAGAATACAGACACGGTATTTTCGTGGGTGATACGTATGATACTCGATGGGGAATCGTTAGAGAAACGTACTATAAAGACTTAACTGGTTACGCAACAATTTATCCTAAGCCAATACAGCTCTCATTCGTTATAGAAGATCCCTTTTCAAGCGGTAGTGACGATCTATCCAGCTATCCGGGAATTGGAAATGTTAGTGGTATAGACCTTCAAATGCTCAATATCACTATGCCGAATGGAACGGTTATTAATGCAAGTAATTTACAAGACTCTATTCAATTAAATCAGTCACCTAACTTTGCTCAGCTATGGCTAGACCACCATCAAATTGGCGTCATAACAGAGGAAGTTTTGCACCTAAAGCCAGAGCACATGCAGCTTATCTATTCACCAAAGGCCTCAGAGCTTAATAAGGGGAGTAATACATTTAAATTGAGCATATCTGATGCATCAGGCAATAGCGCTGCTGAAGCAAGTTGCACATTTACTTACCCAACGTCAATTAAATGCCAAGAGTAGGGATACAATGAGATTTAAATCGATAATTATAATTTTATTTTATTTTATTAGCAGCATCTCTGCTATGGCACTAGAAGTACACCCATCTAGCGTACTACATTCTGATGTGAATACTCGATCTTTTATTGTCGCGTGGTCTGCACCTGCGGAAAGTCGAGGCACTGTCAATGTGTATTTAGATCCGAAAGGCACTCACCCAGTCTCTTCTACTACACGTGAAGCACAGTTTACTTACACTGATGATAAAGTAATCAAAAATAAAATGACGGCAATGGGGTTATTTAGGACTCGGGTTAAAGGACTATCCGAAAATACCTATTACTATTACCAGATACGTCAAGAGGATAGTAATGGTAATGTAAAGCTAGTACCTGAGTCTGGCGCATTATTTTCAGTAAAGACAATGGCAAAAGAGGGGGTTGTCTTAAATGACACTGTCGCTGCATATATCGAAGATAAAACGGCTGATAATGCGGTTGGAAACCTTGTTTACTTCTATTTCCCTAATGCCAAATACCCGCTGTCACATATTGTGGGAGACTCTTTGCCTGACAATATGGCTGCGGTGAGCTTATCAAACCTTTCAGACGGTGAAACACATATTAGCCAGCTAAGTACCAATGTAAATATTATTGGTCATTCAGTGCGCGGTTTAGACAATAATCAAGTTAAGTTAGCTGATAACTCACAATCAGGTCGACTGCAAATATTAGCAAGCATTATATCTGTGAATGATAATAAGGATACTGACGGTGACGGTATTCCTGATTGGTATGAGAAGGTGAATGGTTTAAATATTAACGTTGATGATTCGTTAGATGATTTAGACAACGATGGATTATCGAATATTGAAGAATTCCAGTTGGGTACAAGTTCGAGCGTAGGTGATACAGACGGTGATGGGATAAGTGATTATCAAGAAGTCAAGGTTACAGGTACATCGGCAACCAATAGTGACAGTGATAATGATGGCTTATCGGATTACCAAGAGTTGACTGTTTACAAGACTGATGCACTTGCAACAGACACGGATGGTGACGGATTCTCTGATAGTGACGAGATAAAGGGGGGGTTTGATCCCAAAGATGACAAAGTGCACCCTCCTTATGCAGACGCAGACAAGGATGGTATTGCTGACAAGGATGATAACTGCCCAGCATTGCCAAACCCGAGTCAAATAAATACAGATGATGATGAACAAGGTGATGCATGTGATGACGATGATGATAATGACGGAATCAAAGATTACAACGATAATGCGCCTCTAGTACCGAACTCAGGTCAAGAAGATAGCGATGGTGATTCAGTCGGTGACGTTATAGATAATTGCCCATTAGTATCAAATGAAGATCAAAGGGACAATGATACCGATGGGCTAGGAGATCTGTGTGACGACGATGATGACAACGACACTGTGCTGGACTATCAACAATTGGGAGAGCCTTCAAATCAAGCTTTGCTATTACAACGCCTTTATAAAGTAGAAAGTGTTAACTTAGAGTATTCAAAGAGCCAATCTTCAAAGCTTTACTTTGTAAAACAGTCCATTGATTCTAATCAACAAGTTTTACTGGGAGAGTTTGATCTATCGCTTCATAGGTATACTGAATTTGAGTTAACTGAAGAAAGTAAAAAGATGATTGGCCAGTTGATTACAACTATTGACCCATATAATTGTGAGTGTGTTGTGGTGAATCAACCTAACAGCCAATTGAAGCTTACTACCGAAGATGGTGTTTCATATATACGCATTCCTAGCCATACACCAGAGAGGGGAGCTGTTCAGTTTGCCTCCTCTAATGATGGCTCTGCTTATAAATCTTACAGCGCACAAGATCACGCTTCGTTGATGAACCTATTGTTATCTGGAAGCGCATTTGTTTCTCTTGATAATTGTCAATTCGTTCCTAATAAAGATCAGTCTGATGTTGATGAGGATGGGAAAGGGGATGCTTGCGATATATCAACTCAAGATCTAGATGGTGATGGAGTATCAAATGCGAATGATAATTGCCCACTAATCCATAATGAATTACAAGAAAACATCGATGGTGATGAGTTTGGGGATGCTTGTGACGAAGATATAGATGGTGACGGCCTTACGAATGATGTAGAAATAAACGAGTTGTATACAGATCCGAGAAATGCGTATTCATGGTCTAATTCCGTTTCAGATGGAGATGCAGATTTCGATAACGATGGATTTAGTAATCAACAAGAATCTACGCAAGGTACTGGACTTCTTGTTCCAAATATTAAGCTAGTTAAAGGTAGAAATTATACATACTACCCCACCGAACTATTAGATCTCCCGCGAGCGTCTGAACTGGTGAGACGGTTGGGTGGTAGTGCAAAAGTTCAAGGCGTCTCTACTCTTGGTATAGATGGCGAAGTTACGGCTGAATACACATACGATGGTGAAAGCTGGGTAGGTGATGATTTTACTTTAGAGCTGATGCAAGCTGTTATTATTGATGCTGTTGAATCGAACATTATTCCAATTACAGAAAGCTCTAGTTGTAGTTCCATCGCGCTTCAATTTGGTATTAACTTTACCGCCTTACCTTGTATAAGGAACGGTCAATCTGCCTTTGGGTTATTGGAGAAGTACGGAGAAGGGAAACTAGATTCTATTACAGGTGTGAACTCTGACACTGGTTTATATCAAACCGCTAAGTTCGTGAATGGCGAGTTGTCTGGAACGGACTTTCCTTTATTGGCTACTCAGGGTTTTAAATTGCAAGTTACCTCACCCTTTACATTAAAATTTCCACCAAGAAGTGAGCATGGGGTTACATTAACAAATATCGAAGATATCAGAATTGTCTCATCGTCGAAGATCGATATTTTTGGGTTTATTGATACTCAATCTGGAGTACTTCTAATTAATGGAGAAGCGGTTCAGATCCGTGATGGAAGTTTTAGACTGAATGATTTTAAATTAACAGAAGGTGAAAACAGTATTGTATTAAAGGGAAGAGACGCAAATGGAGGTACCATTTATTTAGAGTTCTCAGTGAAATATGCAAAACCACCTTTATTTGATATCACTTCCCAAACAGATGGGCAGCTTCTTTATGCCAAATCTGTCACGGTAGCAGGAAAGCAAGAGGGAGCAGAGCGCATTGTAGTTAATGGGGTTGAAGGGGTATTAAATGGTGACCTGTTCACTGTATTTCCTGTACCACTGTCTGCTGGTGAAAATAAACTAAAAATTGTTGCGTATGGTAAGTTCGGTGTAACGGCTGAGAAAATGATAAATTTGCGAGCTGAACCTCGTCTACTTACTTTACCAGCAGGAAGCGTCGAAGAAATTGAGCTATTTCAAAGCTTCAAAGTAAGTAATAAATGGTTGATCACACTTCCTGAATATATAACAGTTGACTTCGACGGTAAGCAGGTATTTGCGAGCAAGGCCTCCAGAGATAACGCCTATCCAAAGTTATCTACTTATGGGTTTAAAGCAAGTATCACAGATAATGATCCCTCAATGAATCCAAGTTTGGGGATTAAGTTTGAGTCTATTGGTAGTGATCCTACATACGGTGTTTATCAATTTAGTGTTCCCATGACTTTGAAAAATGCATTCATTAAGGCTAATTACACTGAAGAAGCTTGGATTCAGCTGACTTTGGTTAAGCCTAATGGCGGCGCCGCTATGGTAGTTACCTCACACCAAGATGGTGAAGTGGAAAGTTCACCTAATACTAGATATCAAGGTTATGTAATTGCTGCGGAAACACTAAAGTATCAAGGTAAAAATATAGATATTCAGGAAGGTTTTTTTGATATTCCTGTTAACCTTGAACCCGGTCGAAATTATTTGGAGTTTGAGCTCAGCCGAAATGGAGTACTTAGCACCGAAATATATCGACTAGACTATTATCCAGATGAATACCCCCAAATTAAGGTATTTTCACATAGCCATGACCAACATGTTTCATCTAATAATATCGTATTATCAGGCTCAGTTTCTGAACCCAATGCTTTGCTATCGGTGAATGGTCGAACTGTCGCACTGGAGGATGGTCGTTTTTCCGTAGATATCCCTATTACCGAAGAAGAAAATTGGATTACGATCAATGCAGAGTATGAAGGAAGAGTTAGCGTATATAAACTTAAAGTAAATAAACGCACTTATACAGCCAAGTATTCAAACCTACTTGATAGGGAAATAATTCATACCGCATGGCCTTCCATAAAAGTATCAACTTCATCTGGGTTAAAAAGAGCTAGGTTTAATAATGGTTCGTGGGTAGAAGCTATAGATGAAAATTCTGTTCAGTTTGATTTCACATTTGAAAGTGGGTTGAAAGAAGGAAAAAATACAGTCTTAACCGAACTTGAATTTAAGGATGGCTCAATTCAAAAGCTAACGAGAGTTTTGCGATATGAGAAATACGCTTTTGATTTAAAAGTACTTACCCCAGATACTATCAGGTTACCGCTAAAAATAGACGAAGCACTATATTCAAAAGCTAAACGTTTTAGGTTTGCATTAGGTTGGACTAGAAGCTTAGAGTCTGGCTTATTTCAGGCTCCTACTCCTGCAAGTAAAGGAACTACAAATGGAGCCTATGGCAGAATAGATGAGGGGACTATAGTAGATGATCTCGGTGTAGACGAACTGGGTCAGCGAACGATCATTTTAGAGTTTCCTTATGAAATATACCAAATATTAGTGACGCGAGGCGAGTTAGTTGATGATGCATCAACGATCCGAGTGTTTGATGATGCAGGCGAGCAAATATATTACCAATCAATACATTATTTATCCGAATTTATTGAAATAAATGAGGAGCCAAAAATAATTCTATGGAGCCATAGAGATAATGGCATTGTACGGTCAACGAGTACATCGGTGTTAGCATCTGTAGTGAATTTTATTCCTGAAAAAGCTACTTTGAATGGTAAGCCGTTAAAAATAAAAAGACAGGTTTTAAATAATGATGTAAATGAATACTTTCTGATGGGGGGGAGAGTTGATTCTCTGTTGGGGAATTATGAAATAATGGTTAGTAATGCTAGTGGGGTTCAGGTTGGTAAGCGTTTTAGTCTTAATTTTGAACCTTATAAGTATACTTTAGTTGCTGGTCAAGATCTTTATAGCTATCCAAGAGATGAAATTATTACATTTAATGAGCCTGAATATGTTTTCTCTCGAGATCGAGTTGAAAGAAATCATTCTGAAATTAATATGAAGTCACTTGTTCAAATGGATTCCAATCAAAGTAATATAGACGGGATTTATATTGGAAAAGTCATTGTTGGGCTAAAAACTAATGAGGGTGGTGCTACCACAGGGAAGAAGCGAGTAAATCATTATGTCAATTTGCCAGATAACAGATCTCCCATAACAAATAGTCGGAACTATTTAAGTTATGTTGATGTTTTGGGTACGTCTGATTCTGTTCCTGATATTACTTTAAAAGAGCCGATGGACGGAGGAGAAACATATTTCTCAGTGGTTAGGGTAAAAGTTGATACTAATAATGACAAACTTGCTGATGTCTATATCAATGGCCTTCCTGCGAAAAGGTATTTTATAGGAGAAGGTGGTTATGTGAGTGTTATATCAGATTTCGATTCTTATCATTATTTGGACCTACCTTTAGAGCTAGGTGATAACGAGGTAAAGATAACCGCACACTCTACTTTAAATGATAACGTGTCTGAAAAAACAGTCGTATTTAAGCGTAAGGCGATGCCGAAACCGGCCTTTGAGATAGGCACTCCTAGGCAAAATGAGTTATTTAAAGTATTTAACGAGGGAGCTAAGCCTGTAACAATAGACGGGATAATAGATGTTTCAATTCCGGTTAATAAGGTACTGGTTGATGGTGTAGAGGTGACTCTTCGCAAGGATGGTAACTTTTTATATACCTCAGAGTATAGAGTTGGTGACCACCAAATCGTAGTGGAAGCCATTAACGACGCAGGGTCAACACAAAAGGTTGTTAACTTTTCCGTTGCTTTTGGCAGTCCAACATTAAAGCTAGACTCTCCTAACGAGGCTGAGTTAAATACAATGTCCGAAAAGATATTAATTCACGGCTCGGTGGACGATAAGAATGCCCAACTGACAATCAATGGAACCCCTATTTCGGTCGACTCTCAGGTAGGAGATTTCGAGTTGGAATACTATCTAAACCAAGGGGAAAATATGATACAGATCGTTGCTACGAATAAGTTTGGAGAGAGTAAAAAACTACTAGTAGTCAACAGAGTTGTTGCGGATGAATCCCACCTTGAAGTTAGAATTGATGATCCTGCTCAAAAAGAGTGGCAGTTGAAAACAACAAGTGATGTGATATCACAGTTAAACCGTTATCGAACTTCTTTTATGGACCCACTCCCACATGGGGTTCAGGTCAATTTTACTTATAAGAAACTGTTGGGTTCACCTGCAGATACTATAGTGTTTGATTATCACGTGTATGTAGGCCAATCGACACGTCCAGGTATGTATACAATACCCGTAGCAATCGATTTGCTTGATGCTAGTGGTAACACAGTACATACACATTTCTTGAATATCTTTTTGTATGTAGGGATAGCAAGGCTCCAAGTCAGTTTTGACAATCTAAGGCAAGAACAGAAAATAGGTACAAATGAATTTCAAGTACGTGGAAAGGTTAACGATCCGGAGGCTACCTTAGATATTAATGAGCAAAGTGTGGTTCTCACTGAACATGGAGATTTCTCACATACACTATTATTGAGTGAAGGTATTAATCAAATAGTGGTTCGCGCCTCAACGGCTGAGCAACACGTGAATAAAACGATTATTGTAAGTGTTGATACGGATGAGCTCATACTAAATATGCAATCTCCTACTGAACAGGAGGGTTATTCGCAATCAGAAGTGTTATTTAAAGGCAGTATTAGCGACCCTCTGGCATCTGTGATTATTCAAGGGCATCAGGCTACTGTTGATGCTCAAGGAGAGTTCTATAAGCGAATCAAGTTTGCAGAAGGTAAACATCAAGTTTTCATCGATGCGACTAATGGTTATAAATCTGTCCGTAAAAGCGTCAGTTTTGAAGTATTACCTCAGCCACTATCATTTGAAATATTTAGTCCAGTTGAAGGGGCTGAGTTTGACAAAGGGGAAGTAACTATTAATGGTCAAGTGTCTCATGCAGACGCAAAAGTTACAGTCGATGGAAAGCTTGCCGATGTAGATTCCATAGGGGCATTTTCGGTAACTTTAAATTTGGATTCTGGTGAGCACCGTTTGCAAATTAAAGCTGAACGTAATGGCAAACTGGTAGAAAAGTATTTGATGCTAAAAGTTCGTGCGAGTTCTCAATCTGAATATATTGAACTAATACAAGGTGGCGTGAGTGAAGTTATAACTTATGAGGTGCCCTTAACAAGTGAACAAAGAGCATTAGTCAGAAGATATTCATATAGTTTGTCATTAAGACCTTATGGGACAAACTTTCAGATACTTAGAGTCTATGGTACACGCTCAGGAATTGGGTTCGATTATCAATATAGTGCTTCACAGAATGCTGCAATTGATCGATACCCGATTGAGTTAACTTTGACTCTAAAGGATTCATCTAATGCGACGATTAGTTCTGAAATCGTAGATCTTATATTGGTTGTTCAAGACGATAACCCTGAACAGTTAGACCTTGAGATTATTTCTCCAGAGCCAAACTCAATAATTAACTCAAACTCTGTAACTATCATGGGTCGTGTCAATCAAGTAGATGCATTAGTAAGAGTAAATAACGAAAACACAGATATACAAAATGACGGGACTTTCACCAAGCGTTTAGAGCTTAGCGATGGTCAACATCAAATCATGATAGTTGCTGAGTTCGAAGGACAACATCAAAGTAAAATCATTCCGATCAGTGTAGATGGCAGCACACCTAGGGTTATTGTTAATGTTGCTGCGGGACAGTCCGTTCCTGTTACTGTAAATGTATCGGCCTCTCAAAATGTGATGTCGCAGGTACGAAATTTGTTTAGTCAGTTTTCGAATATGCCTGCTGGTGTGAAAATTGATACTACGGGGGCGTCTTTTGTTGACAGTGAGACAATAAGAATGAGTTATAACTTAACTACGCAAAATCAAATATCTGGGGCAGAAATCAATGTAGTTATCACTTTGAAAGATGGGGCTGATAATGCTCTACTTGACTATCCAGTTATTTTTGAAGTGAACCCAAGATAAAGGAAATGAAATTGGAGCGTCCTTTTAGGAAATTAGCTATAGCGCTGCTCATTGGCTGTGCACTGATTGGTGCCAGCCTACTGGTGCCCTTTAAGATATATTTAACGTCTGATCGGGCTTATTCAGGAGTTTTAGTTGAATTAATAGATAAAGAAGGAAAAGCGATAGACTCATTTATCGTCGACAATCAGTTGCAACTAGATTCGTTTTACTTAGTAAAACTACTTGTAGATGGAGTTTCCTTACACTTGGTTCATCCATTATTAAAAGCCCAAAATATTGAACTAAATTGGGGGCATTTTTATTCAAAAAATCTTAATGTTACTCTAGTGTGTTGGTGCGCAGATAAGAGCTACCCAAAGCAGGAAGATTTGGTTTCAGTGTTTGCGCACTTTGCAGACATCAAGTCGCAGTATATTCCCAAAGTGCCTCAAATGATACGAAGAGAATCGGTTGCAGAACATAGTAAAGCGCTTTATATGCTCGTTGCTGTAGCCAGTGATAGAGTCGGTGAAGGAAGAAAGTTAAATAAGCGCAATGTTAGAGAAAGAAAAAATATAATGGCTGAGGTCATTGATATGATATATATAGATCCGTAATAAGATCTGCTATAAATAAATTCACTCAGAGGTATAGCGATGGCAATCATCCTCAAACGATAGCCATCGTTACTTACTCCATTAAAGTAGTTCTACTTTTATTTCTATCCATGCGGTAGCGCTATTTTCTGCTCCGCCCTTTGATGTCGGGGTGATTTTGAATCCTCCCCAGTGATCGGTATATGAATTTCCGATTGTTAGCTCCGAATCGGTTTGGTCGTCACCCCACCAGCCTGGTGTTTTTGACCCTGGGGTCATATCTAAGAGGTAAGAGGTCGTTTTCCAAAAGCGTGGGTCTTGCTCATTTTCGAAGTAGCCCTCTAAATTGATGAGTATGCCGTTTTTGGTATTTGGATATCGCGCATTTGTAGTTCTGTACTCTAACCAATACGTATATAAGCCGTTACCTGACTTCAGCTTTAATCCGATATATCCTTGATCATTGCGTCCGTGGTCAAATGCATAAATGCGATATGTTCCCGATGAGGTAATGAGTGGGACTTCTGATCCGCTTATCCAACCGAAATACTTTTTGTACAGTAAGTTATATTCTTCTAAAGAATGAGCGCCCATTCCCATCATGCTATATACGTTACCATAGTTTAAACTTTCCTTTGCATAATCATGATCGCCAATTACTCTACCAGGGCCAGCTTCTAGCGCTTTAGCATGACGTAGCCCTAGTGCATGTCCTAACTCATGTGCCACCACGCCTGATGTGTGGTGATATAAACTGATTGAAGGAGGAGCAGCGCTGGAATTGAAGTTACCAACTTGAGGGGCAACCATCATTACCACATTACCAGTTCCAGGGTTTTCTGGGTCAACGCCGTTTGCTTTAACATGCTTCTTCCATTCAGCTGTCCAACCGTGAAAGTCACTGTCAAAGTCACTTTTGGGTCGATTAATATTAATTATTGGCACCGATGTATCATATGTGAGGTTAAATTTACCGTAAGATTGGTCCGTGTAATATGCTGCAGCGTCAGCTAAATCACGCTGCATTGAATTCCAGTTAAGTTGCGCATCGCTAAATTGAAATCTAAACACTTTGATGTTGGCATAATTTAAAGGATAACCATCATTATCTCCAGGTGGTGGAGTAGAACCTAAGTTACGGCATGAGGTTGCACCTAAATCAACGACCAATGAGGCACCTTGACTGGTCCCATCTAACGTTATGTAAGTCCAATATTGGTTTAAGTTCTTAAGCACGATACATTCGCTATTACCGTTTCTTTTTGAATTTGGATCGCTACCGTCCAGTTTTGGCCACCCCCCATTTTTTGAATATAAATTAAGATTTCCTGAGCCATGTCCAGTGGTAATTGCCAAACTATTTACACTATTTGTACCTGGAATACTTAAGTAAGTTCGAGTGCCACTCGGAAGGCAAATAGGTTGCTTATTGACAATTTCTCTTCCAGTAAATGGGGCTGAGGATTTACAGGTGTCAGTGAGTTGAGCTGCACTTGCCGGACCTGCCGTTAATAGTAATAGAAGCGCATAACAGTGCGCTCTTCTCAAATATATCTTTTTCACAGTTGTATCCTTATTAAATAAGCTTGCTAATTTACAAGCCTATTTAACATAGGATTAAAGTATACAATATTCAATATAATATTCTTGTGAGTTGATGAAAGGTATGGATTTTACAATCGTAAAATCCTCAACTAAATTTAGAGAGGGAGGTATTAGGCTCAGGAATCCTTTTGTTTACCAGGTAATTGAATGATGTATATGAATTTTCTGAGGTACCTATTTGTCGTTTTTTGCTTAGCTGTCACTGCTAATGTTGATGCAACAACGATTCAGATATTTTTGGATGATGAAGAAGACCTCGCTATTTTGACGCAAAAAGCTAAACCTGAAAATATTGCTGGCGCAACCAACAAAATACTATTTGAACAGTTAAACCTCTCAAACATTGAGTTTCTCGGCGCAAGTTATAAACGGACGTTACGCTCAATGCTAAAGCAAGATAAATCAGCTATTTGCACTCTTAACAAAGTAAAAACTACTTATCGCGAAAAAAACTTTCTATTCAGCTTGCCAGTAAATTTTTATATCAGTAGACGTCTATATCAACATGCTGATTCACCTCCGCTATCTAAAGAAGTGCTTGATGAAGAAGGTAATGTAGTCTCTCTTATGCAACTTTTTAACGTATACAGAAATAAGCTGATAGTAACTGCTGACGATCTGTCATATGGGCCTTTTTTAGATAAGCAATTAGCACAGGTGGATAGCGCTAATAAAGTGGTGAGAGGTGGAAGTAATCATTATGAAACTGTACATCGGATGTTCGAGTTGAAACGTGTGGATTTTCTGCTTGGTTACCCTGTTGAAGTGATGCGATACGCGAAAGCCAATCAAGATAAATATGAGTCCTATCTAATCGCGGATTCACCTCGGTTTATTTTAGGTCATGTGATGTGTAATAAGACTCAAGTAAGCAGGCAGGTGTTAGAGAGAGTAAATCAGATACTACTCAGTAATTATGGTACCAAAGAGTTTTTATTGGCCCATATAAATTATTTACCCGTTCAGGAGCATCGATCTATTCAGGAAGTTATAGAGCGCTACATAGATCAACTCGGCTCAAACTAATCCACTAAGAATGCTCCTGATCCTGTGTCGGGCGGTACAGCTATCACCACCCCCCAAATCTTGGCCAAAACTCGATGTCATCATGACTTAACACATGATAGCCCGAGTGCTGAGCAGCTGTTGCACATGCATGATTTGGTAAAATACGTAGTAGGTCACCATGTTTCACGTCTGGTAAGGTGAAGCCGGGTTCACATTCAATAACGCCATGTTCTTGATTTGCTGAGGTTACTTTGAGCCCAGGCAGCAAATTACCCGCTTGGTCACAGACGAGGCCATAGCCGCAATCAAACGCTTGACTCGCGGTACCTCTGTCTCTTGAAAGCGCCATCCAGCCTGCATCTATAAAGAGCTTATTTTCACTACGTTTGATACCAGTGACACGCGTTAGCACGCTTAGTGCAATATCTTCGATGTCACATATGCCGATACCAGCCATCACAAGGTCGAAGAATGTATAGACCCCAGCTCGCACTTCAGTGATCCCATCGAGGTTTTGCGTTGACAGTGCCGTTGGGGTAGAGCCAATACTCAGCACTGCTGTGGTGATCCCAGCCTCTTCCAGCATGGATGCAGCAGCCACAACGGCTAAGCGCTCTTTCTCAGCAAACTGTATTAGTTGCTCAGCCGTGCTACACGCGTATGAGCCACCGGCATGCGTTAGTAAACCCCGATATAAACCACTGCTTTCCAGTATGGTTGCGATGGTCACGATTTCTTTGTTTTTAGGGCTAAGTCCTGCGCGATGTCCGTCGCAGTCTATTTCTATCAAGCAAGGAATCGTGCACTCATTTTCCGAGCAAAATTGCGAGACAAGCATGGCTTGTTCCATGCTGTCTAGCAATATGGTTAGATTGACACCTTGGTTGATTAGGGCAAGAACGCGTTGTAGCTTATCTTCTGTGATCCCCACCGCATAAGTGATATTGGTGTAACCTTGTGCAGCAAACGTTTCCGCTTCTTTTAGGGTGGAGACCGTACATCCTGCTTGTTTGTCGGCCAAAATATAGCTTGCGGCTGCAATGGATTTTACCGTTTTCAAATGTGGGCGAAGGGCCACATTAAAAGCATCAAGATGCTTTTCCATACGCGAAAGGTTATGCAAAAAAGCAATTTTATCAACAACTAAACATGGTGTTTGTAAAGATCCTAATGTCGTAAACATAGCTCAATCATACTCCTATGAGTTCTATTTCCTGTCGATTGCTTGGGGACCAGACGCGTTCACAAGCGTGTGTTTTGTTAAGCCAAATAAAGTCTGTATGTTCATCTTCAGCAAGTACCACACTGATCCCTGACGGTACTTGGATACTAAAAACATGCTCAGTGTTTATGGTAACACCCGGCTCATAACGATGGCGCCACTGCGGTCTTATAGTGTATTGATTCGTTTTATTATGCGAGTGGATGGTGATCCCAAGCGCCGCGGCGTCAATACCTGTCTCTTCTTTTAACTCTCGATACGCGGCAGTGATTGGAGTTTCACCGGGATCTACTCCCCCAGTGACTGATTGCCAAAAGTGTTTATCGTCTGCTCTTTGTAATAGCAAAAACTCATTATGTTCGTTGTATATTACGACCAATACCGAAACGGGTTTACGTAGTGCCGACATGGTTTACATCAAATCAGGAACATGTGCTTTGAGTTTAACCAGTTGAGTTGCACTCGGCAATTGGTATAAAGCTTAGATGGCGAATTTTGGACAAAAAAAAGCAGGCCATCTGGCCTGCATAAAAACTCCAATAGCAACAAGCTGTGCCAAGGAAATCCCAATAATGCCAACATCCCAGTCGGCAAGCTCTACTTCTCGGGAGTTCAATTGTGACTTTAGGCACGCCTAGATACGCAGGTAAAAAGGTGCAGCCCCAAAGGAACGAGACCAATGCTAATGTAATGTTTAGTACTTGTAAACTAAAAATTGAAAAAAATAGTTTAAACGGATTTTTTTTGCTCACTTTGAAATATAAAGCTTCTAAAATGATGGAATTACAAGCTATGTAACTATTTGTTATTTATCTGGTTGATAAATTTTGTACCTTTAATGGTTTGAGAGTTGTTGCAATTTTGTATCCATTCTGTATGTTAATGGATTGTACAACATGTAACCTAGGAAAGGAAAAATGAAATTAACATCAGCAATTATCGCAACCTCATTATTGGCAACCAGTGTCGCAGTAAACGCGGCGATCCCTTATAAAAACGAACAGTACCAATTTACCCAACCGAGTGGTGAGGTAATAACACTTATTCTTAATGGTAATACGTACTTTGCTCAGCAGCGTACACCTGACGGCGAGCTTGTGGTGTATGATGCATCACTTAAAGGCATGGCTTACGCACAGGTTTCGGCTGATGGTGAGCAGCTTATATCTACAGGTAAGCTTGTGACCAAACGCAACAAGCAAGGCATACAACGTCACTCAGTAAATGCTATGCAGCAAGGACTATCCTCAACTGCTATTGCAAAAAAGGTAAAAGCGGCGCAGCAGGTAATGTTGGGTCAAAACCAAACACCAGTCGACTTGATACATATGCATCAGTTTGAGCGTAGTGATAATGCAATGGCGTTGAATGCCGAGATCAGCGGTCAAGTAAAAGGGTTAACTATCATCATCGATTTCCCTGATGAGCGCGGCACTATCACAAAAGCGCAGGTTGAGCGTTTTTTAAATGACCAAAATTACAATGAATTTGGTAATGCGCAGTCAGTAAGAGGGTATTTTTCGTCGGTCTCTGGAGGCAAGCTGGATTATACCAATACGGTAACGGCTTATTACACCGCAAAGAAAAACAAAGCGTATTACGCGGATAGCGCATTAAGCTCAACAGTACGCTCGCAAGAACTCATAAAAGAAGCGCTGAACTGGCTTGAATTTCAACAGGGATTTGATTTTAGCTCGCTGACTACAAATAGTAGTGGGCAGATCCGTGGATTAAATATTTTTTATGCCGGCAACTCTGATAGTGCATGGTCTAAAGGTCTGTGGCCACATATGGCAAGACTCAGTCCACGTTTTTGTGCTGATGGCGTGTGTACCGATCGCTATCAAATCACGGATATGGGAAATAGCCTTGCAATTGGCACCTTTGTACATGAGTCAGGTCACTTAATCACAAATTGGCCCGATCTTTATGATTATGACGGCAGCTCAGAAGGCTCAGTCGCAAGTTTTGGCGTTATGGGATTTGGCGCGATTGGTGCTTCCAACCGTTTTAAGCCGACGCCACCTGTCGCACACTTCAGGGCCATAGCTGGTTGGGATACGGTAACTGAACTTAATCCAGCCGTAAATGCTAATGCCCCAACGGGAAGGCTCAGTCATACTTCGGGCGCTAATAGCTCATATAAATGGACCAACCCAAGTAACGCGAATGAAGCCTTTTACATTGAGGCTATTCATCAATCGGGACAAAACTCAGAGCAACTCGATTCAGGTTTGGCTATTTGGCACGTTGATTCTGCGGGCAATAACTCGAATGAATGGTATCCGTATATCCAAATGGAGCATGGTGATGCCAAACGAGATCCTGAAAATGGTCGCAACCGTGGGGATAATGGCGATTTATTTGATGTGGCAGGAGAGTTTAGCGCCACACTGCCGAATGCGTTGAGTAGCAAAGGGACGAATGCCTTATGGTGGAATGGAAGCGACTCTGGCTTGTCCATCAGCAATATTTCTGATCCCGCTACAGAGATCCAATTTACCGTAAGCGGTAGTACAACCCCACCACCAGCGGGAGATGTTTACACTGGATACTTAGCAGACAAGCAACAAGCCATACAACCTGACGGCAGTTGGTTTCAGTACAGCGGTGGCACAATAGCACTTACTTTAGAGGGGCCAGCGAACGCAGACTTCGATTTGAAACTCGAAGCTTGGCAAGGTGGAGCATGGCAACAAGTTGCCATTTCGGAGACGCCAACCTCACAAGAGTCAATTAACTATACGGCAAATTCAGGTTATTACCGCATTTTGGTTTACTCATACAGCGGTGCGGGTGACTACCGTCTAACGGTACAGAAGTAGTTATCCAAAGCACTGGTTAGTCAATACCATTGATATAATGCCAAGTCGCGTTGCTTGTGTGATCAGCGCGCGGCTTGTTTTGGTGCGTATGTTAGAACGCCAAACTCCACTTTCTTATCTATAATTCATACTTTATTACCAAAATTATGATAATAATGCAGTCATGCATATTGTTTGTTACGGAATAGCTTATGAACTTTTTTCGAAAGCCAAATCAAGAAGTTGAAAATTTGACCGCTGAACTCAACCGTGCTCGGGCATTACTTTCTGCGATTGATGAAGCGGTCGCAAAAATTGAATTTACACCCGATGGTCAAATAGCTGCAGTCAATCAACATTTTCTCGCTGTCGTGGGTTACACAGAGGCTGAAGTGATAGGACAGCACCATCGTATTTTTTGCCACAAGGACTACGTAAATTCTCCGGAATATCGCAGTTTCTGGGCAAGCCTTAAGCGTGGCCAAGCTCAGTTTGGTAATTTTGAGCGCTTTACCAAAGCAGGTGACGTAGTTTGGCTCGATGCGACCTATTTTCCGGTTGAAGAAAATGGCAAAGTGACCCGTATTGTTAAAATTGCGAATGACATCACAGCAGAAAAGCTCACTATAAAAGCACAAGAAGCGATAGCTAACGCACTCAATAAGTCCATGGCAACCATAGAGTTTACACCCGAGGGCGTTATTTTAGATGCGAATCCAAATTTCACGGCAACTGTGGGTTATAAACTCAGTGAGATTAAAGGTCAGCATCATCGAATGTTCTGTGACGACAGCTTTTATAAAGAGCAGCCACATTTTTGGCAAGAGCTGGCAAAAGGCCAGCATAAAAGTGGTCGCTTTCATCGCTTAGGTAAGCATGGCGAAGATATTTGGATTGAAGCAACGTATAACCCTATCTTTGATGAACATGGCAAAGTCATTAAAGTGATAAAGTTTGCAACAAATATCACGGCGCGGGTGCAAAAAGCGCATCGAGTCGCACAAGCTGCTGAGGTTGCGCAGGTGACATCAGAGCAAACCGAGCAAATAGCGGCCCGTGCGAGCTTGCTGTTGCAAGAATCCGTCAGTACCTCCGGGCTTATTTCTAATCAAGTGCAAAGTGCAATGGCCGCGATAGCACAGCTTAATGAACAGTCAAAAGGGATTTCGGCAATTGTGTCTACCATCAGTGCGATTGCAGAGCAAACTAACCTACTTGCGTTAAATGCCGCGATAGAAGCCGCCAGAGCGGGCGAGCAGGGAAGAGGGTTTGCGGTGGTAGCCGATGAAGTAAGAAGCTTGGCAGCACGTACTTCGCAGTCGACCAACGAAATCAATGATGTGGTAAATCAGAATGAAGTGTTAACTAAAGAAGCCACCGCACTGATGAATACGGTGTCTGAAAGCACAGAGCTTGGTCTTGCACAAATCGATGAAGTGAATAAAGTGATGAATGAAATAAAGCAAGGCGCAGAAAACCTCACAAATACGGTCAAAGGATTGTCAGAATAACTTAATAATCGCCGCATAAAGCGGCTCCCACCAAAAGCCTGAATATGGTGTAGAAGCGAGTTCACCCCGCGAGCTTTTCATCAAAATCGGCGCGTAAAGTGGCTCACACCAAAGGCTTGAATATGGTGTAGGAGCGGGTTCACCCCGCGATCTTTTCATCAAGATCGGCGCGTAGAGCGCCTCCCACTGCGACTAATGTGAATGCTTTATTTTTCAGCGATTTGCCATACTGCAACTGAGCCGGAAATTTCATTACCGATCACCAATAAGGCTTCGCCAGTTGCACTTTTGTCGGCAGGAATAAATGCCATGCCCTCTGGGGCTAAGTCGCCACTGATTTCGGCATCTTCAACTAATCCACGGTTGTAAAAATAATCTTCAAACTTAACATCGTAAGGGTTGGTGATATCGTAAACCATGATACTACCCATACGCTCTAAGCCAACGAATGCAAAAGTGCGTTCACCAATTTGACCTAGCGCTAGTGCTTCCGGCTCTGGGCCTTTTGCATCGGAGCGCGTATCGCCTTCATTGGTGTCTTCATCATTGTTAAATTGTGCGCCATGCACGGAGGCTGTGATCCGCTCGATTTGATCGCCTGAGTCGAACACCACAAGGCCGTTGCTATCCCAAATGGTGAATGAACGTGCACCATAGGTGTACAGCGCTTCATATTGGCCGTCATTATTTTCATCGCCTTTCACCGTTGTGACTTTAAGGCGACCAATGTCGTCATCGTCATTATTGAGATAAGCAAAGTTGCTTGCTAGGGTAAGATCTTCGGCACGGCTCTCATCAATGTACGCTAAACAGCCATCGTCTTTATCGTAATCTAGACCACCTTTCGCGGTACAGTCGGCTTCATCGGCAGCATCAAAAAAGTATTCTCTACCATCACCTTCGTTAGCAGAGACAATAAAGTTAGCGCCTTTCCACGTGTAGCTAGAGATAGTGTCTGGCTGATACATGCCATAAAGACCGGGGTACTTTTTAAAATTGATCTTTTTATCTTTATCCGAGGCATCCATGGTGTAATTAGACCAGTCTTTGAATCCCAAACCGACTAAATTAAGGCTGTTGTCACTTAGATCTACGATAGCGAGTGCGTTGTTTTCTTGAATTGAAACATATGCGAAGCGGTTGTCTTTAGAGATGGTGACATATTCCGGTTCTAAATCCATCGCAACTGTCGTATTAATAAGTTTGCCATTGATAGTGCGACCAGTTGGATTGGCGAAGACAATGCCTTGTGCTTCTAGCTCAGCTTGCTTGGTGTTAAATGCGCTAAAGTTTAATTGTGTTGCTGTATTTGCAACTACGCCATTTGTAATGTTGATAATGCTGATGCTACCTTCAGGATCAACGCTGTAGTCACCTGCGGGTTCCCCTTCATTTGCGACCACGACCTTGCTGCCATCATGAGTAAAGGTAACCATATCAGGTAGTGCACCCGCCGTTACATTTTTAACAAAGGCCGGAGTTGCACCTGAGATATCATAAAAAGCGATTTGTCCTGCGTCACCCGTAGTCTTGGCAGCCATTGCAACTGCCAATAGTTGGTTGTTTTCGTCAACTGCAATACTGTTTGCGTCGCCGGGTGTATTGTCGTTTAAGTTGATTGTCATGGCTGATGTTAAATTTGTAGCGGTAATAACACCTTCATTATTTTTGACCAGAGCGGCCGTATCAAAGCTGGTTGCTGGAATAACTTCAACCACAGCGGCACTGCCTGAACTATTAATGGCATATATCCATTTTTTGGATGCTTGGTAAGCGACAATTTCAGCGGCGCCTTCAGGGCTTTCTGCATTAAGCACTGCGCGTCCCACAAGACTTATTTCAAGCACGCTATTGGCGTTAGTGCCATTGGTTCCGTCTTGTCCGTTTGCTCCATCTTGGCCGTCGGAGCCATTTTGACCATCGTTACCATCTTGTCCGGCAACGCCTTGTTGCCCTTGCGAGCCTGTGGCGCCATCGTCACCATCAAGTGAACAGCCAGTGAGAAGAGAAAGCAAAGAGAGCGCGATAAGTGAGTGCTTAAACATAAAATATCCTGATTATTATTGTTAAAGCAGCTACTTAATCACAAAAATATGACTCTTATATGGCAATGAGGTTTCACAATTATTGTGAGAAATTCATTGATATCACTGAGCTGGAACTAATGCCATTCAAGCGTTAGTACCATCGGTATCAAAGGGTGATCAGGCAAAAGTTGGTATTGCGGTTGGTGCAATTAGGTACAGACAAAAAATATACAATAATTTTGCAAATTTGATGAACTTTTATTCAACTCTGTTCGTAAGGGTTAGCTATGGGTGACAAAAGTCATTCTTTTTAACCGAGTCTACAGGATGAGTATAATGAAAAAGTTTATAGTAAGTGCCAGCCTCATGCTTCTTATGGCATGCAGCGATAACGACGATAACGATACTGTTACACCTCCGCCACCCCCGCCAGTCCAAGAGTTTTCAGCGACTAAGACCTTTGAATTGATGTTATCAGGAAAGCAAGAAGTACCGATGAATACGTCAATGCAAACCGCTTCCGCAACAGTTGAGCTTGATGAAAATCTGATGCAATTCAGAGCAACACTCGACTACAGCGACGTCGAAGGTTTTAGTGCTGCACATATTCACGATGGTGATTTGGGGGCGAATGGCGATGTGGCATTCGCTTTTGAAGCATCAGATGACAATAAGGTCAGTATTCCAATCACAGATCTGTCTGAGGATCTAATTGAGGATATGTTGGATGGTGATTGGTATATCAATCTACACACCGAAGCCTTTCCAAACGGCGAGTTACGCGCTCAGATTGTGCCAGACACGGTAAGCGTGATCACGTTCAAATTAGATGGCTCACAACAGGTGCCAATGAATGAAAGTAGTGCCATGGGGTATGGTTATGCGTCATACGACAGCACCGACGGCGAGCTTTATCTTCGCGCGGTCACTATGGACGTCGATGATGCCACTGCAGCACATATTCACACTGGCCGCATTGGTATGAACGGCGATGTGCTTGTGGTGTTAGAGCAGGACGACGAAGTAATGACAGACTGGGTAACGCCAGATGACACGATGATCGACGAAGCGACGTTGAACGTTTTGCTCTCGGGTGGACACTACGTCAATGTTCATACGCCAGAGCTACCAAATGGTGAGATCCGCGGCCAAATCTTGACGAACAATTACGCCGTTGCGACATTTGACTTATCCGGCAAACAGGAAGTGCCAGCAGTAGCAACAATGGCATCCGGTGATGGCTATGCCCTTGTTAACACTGATAACTATGAAGTAGAGCTCAGAGTTGTCACTAGCGGTGTTGAGGATGCAACGGCGGCACATATTCATACCGGTCGGATCGGTATGAATGGTGATGTTTTAGTGAGCCTTGAGCAAAGCACCGATGATATGAATGTATGGATGACGCCAGACAACACTATGATCAATGCTGAGATTTTTGCGGTACTCGCATCGGGTGGTCACTATGTTAATGTCCATACTCCTAGCAATCCAACTGGTGAGCTACGTGGCCAAATTCTTACCAGCAATTATGCGCTCGCTACATTTGCGCTTTCAGGTCAGCAAGAGGTTCCTGCAGTATCGACAATGGCGTCAGGGGATGGCTACGCATTGGTTAACATGAACGATTATGAAGTTGAACTTCGTGTAGTGACAATGGGTGTTGAGGATGCAACGGCGGCACATATTCATACTGGCCGGATCGGCATGAATGGTGATGTTCTAGTGGGCCTTGAGCAAAGCACCGATGATATGAATGTATGGATGACGCCAGACAACACTATGATCAATGCTGAGATTTTTGCGGTACTCGCATCAGGTGGTCACTATGTTAATGTCCATACTCCTAGCAACCCCAGTGGTGAGCTACGTGGCCAAATTCTTACCAGCAATTATGCACTTGCTACATTTGCGCTTTCAGGTCAGCAAGAGGTTCCTGCGGTATCGACAATGGCGTCAGGGGATGGCTACGCATTGGTTAACATGAACGATTATGAAGTTGAACTTCGTGTAGTGACAATGGGTGTTGAGGACGCAACGGCGGCACATATTCATACCGGTCGGATCGGCATGAATGGTGATGTGTTAGTTGGCCTTGAGCAAAGCACCGATGATACGAATGTATGGATGACGCCAGACAACACCATGATCAACGCTGAGATCTTTGCTGTGCTCGCATCGGGTGGTCATTATGTTAATGTGCATACACCAGCAAATGCGAGTGGTGAACTCCGTGGTCAGATCCTCACTGACAACTACACGTTGGTAGCGTTTCCATTGAGTGGCGAGCAAGAAGTCCCAGCCGTTACAACCACAGCCACTGGTAGTGGATATGCTTTGGTAAATCGAAACGGCTTTGAGCTTGAATTACAAGTCCTCACCTCAGGTGTTGCCGATGCAACGGCTGCGCATATACATACTGGCATTGCTGGTGAAAACGGCCCTGTGTTATTGGCATTAATGCAAGATAGTAGTGATGCCAATCGCTGGATGGCTCCGGCCAATGCAGCATTGACAGCGGAAATATTTGCGATTCTGGCAGGCGGTGGTCACTACGTAAATGTGCATACACCAGCAAATCCAAGTGGTGAGTTAAGAGGCCAAATAGCTAATTAATCGCTTAGATAATTATCTCGCATCTAAGAGTCTGTTAAGTGCAGGCTCTTTTTCTTTATATTCAAATTACACAACCATTATCCAGTCCGGGGAGTTATATTTAGTTAAAAAGATGTAACAAAAAAATCATGATTTGTTCCCGTAATCGTAATGCAAAGCCTCTAGCGTAAGCCTTCTTTAAAATAATAATGGTAATACAATGAATAAGATAAGCGTTTGTTCTGCGATCGTAGCTGCATTATTACTGAGTGCATGTGATGATGATTCTGTGGAGGTTGTACAGGTTGAAAAGCCGGTGATCACAACGGAGACTGAAATAAAAGTCGTTGAAGTTCCGGTAATTGTGGAAGTGCCAGCAGGTAGCGCAAGTGCCATGCAAGTGGGCACACGTCCTGATTTCTTGATTCAAGATATGGAAGACAGTGCACTCAAAACCAAGCTTGAGCAGTGTGCTAACGGGCCTTTTTATAAAACAGACTTTTCAATTGGACACCGTGGTGCGCCAATGCAGTTTCCTGAACACACCAAAGAATCTTATATTGCGGCGGCTAAAATGGGTGCTGGGATTTTAGAGTGTGACGTTGCCTTTACCAAAGACAAAGAGCTGGTTTGTCGCCACTCACAATGTGATTTACACACTACAACAAATATTTTAGCAACGGATTTAGGCCAAAAATGTACAACCCCATTTGTACCAGGCGATCCTGAAAATGGAATTGCAGCCCAAGCTATGTGTTGTACCAGCGACATTACTTTGGCTGAGTTTAAGACATTAAAAGGTAAAATGGATGCCGCAAACTCAATGGCCACAACCGTAGAGGAGTATATGGATGGCACGGCAAATTGGCGCACCGATTTATATTCGAGCCGTGGCACTTTAATGACCCATGCCCAGAGTATTGAGTTATTTAAAAGTTTAGGCGTGAAAATGACGCCAGAGCTGAAGACTCCGTCAGTCGCTATGCCTTTTGACGGTTTTACACAAGAAGCCTACGCACAAAAAATGATCGACGAATATAAAGCTGCAAATGTAGATCCAAAAAATGTCTGGGCGCAGTCATTTAATCGTGACGATGTCGTTTATTGGATAAAAGAAAATCCAGAGTTTGGCGCACAGGCAGTGTATTTGGACGACAGATACGAAGCGCAAGCGGTAGACAATGAAACTATGGTATCAGCAGAGCAAATCGTGCATAACCCAGAGCTACTGTCACCAACGATGGAAGAGCTTGCTGCGGATGGTGTTAACATTATCGCACCACCTCTGTGGATGTTATTAACCGAAGAAGGAGGGGAAATCGTACCCTCACCTTATGCCAAAGCTGCAAAAGCAGCAGGGCTTGAGATCATCACTTGGACACTAGAGCGCTCTGGTCACCTAGCCAGCGGCGGTGGTTGGTACTATCAAAGCATCAACGGCAGTCTGTCAGGTGAGGCGATGATAGATAATGATGGCGATACTTTTAAAGTGCTAGATGTATTAGCCAAAGAGGTTGGCGTAATCGGCGTATTCTCTGATTGGCCAGCAACGACCACCTATTATGCAAGCTGCATGGGCATGCCTGCCAGTATTTAAGCGGTGTTTATTGTGGTAGGGGCGGATTTACTCCGCGATCTTGTCTTTAATGATCGCCGCTTAAAGCGGCTCCTACCAAGGGTTTGAGTGTGTTGTAGGAACGGGTTTACCCCGCGATCTTTTGATTTGGTTCTCACTGTTACTTTGTCAACTCTGTTTGTTCCTAATTCTATGCTAGAAGAATCTCAACCCCTGCACTAGTCTTTATTGTGAACGCTTCAATAAAGGCTAGAATCATGAAGTTAAACTCTATCCGTATCCTCATGACCACTATCTTCGGTGGCATTATTGTTTTTGTCGTCATCGTTACCTTATTGGTTGTTAACATGTACAACGCCTTGCTTGATTTTGAACGAATGGCTGACAACCGCTATAAAGCCTATCAACTGGCCGACGAATTAAGACAAAGCTCCGACGATTTAACGCGCTTAGGCAGAACCTATGCGGTAACTGGCAACGATAAATACGAAAAGATGTATATGGATGTATTAGCAATTCGTAATGGCGACAAGCCTAGGCCTGAAGGCTACCATAAAATTTATTGGGATCTGGTGCTTAACTATGGTGAGAAACCAAAACCAGACGGTCAGCGAGAAGTATTACTCGATGCCATGAAAGAGGCGGGCTTTAGCCAAAAGGAGCTCAACTACTTAAGTGAGGCACAAGCCAATTCCGATGGCCTTGTTGCATTAGAAGTCGAAGCCATGAACGCCGTAAAAGGTAAGTTTAAAGATAGTGCTGGTAAGTACACCATTCAAGGCGAGCCCGATTTGAACAAAGCGGTTAAGCTTACTCACAGTGATGATTATCATCGCTATAAAGCCAACATCATGAAGCCAGTTGAATCGTTTTTTACTGAACTTGAAAACCGTACTAAACAAAATGTTGTACAGGCCCACAGTGCTGTAGAGTCTTATGTGTTGTGGGCTATGGTGATGTTAGTAATAACCGTATGTTTCAGCTTATTCGGCGTGTATTTAGTTCGTCGTCGTATTGTGAAACCGATAGAGTTACTTGGTAGAACTTTTGAAGAGATAGGTAGTTCAAACGATCTTAGAAAAACGGTAGACGAAAGCGGCGCTACAGAGATTAAAGCGGTGGCCAATATCGTAAACCGTATGCTCAATAGCTTTAAAAATACAGTCACGAATATCGGCTCAGCAGGTGGCGCGATGTCACAATCTTCCAAAGAAGTGGCGCATTTTATTCGCAGTAATAAAGAGATAAGCGAAGAACAAAATGCCCGTCTTGAAACCATCGCCACGGCTGCGGAAGAAATGACCGCAACACTCAATGAGGTCACGTCCAGTACAGTGAGTACCGCAGATTATGCCAATCAGGTTGAACTTGAAGCACGGCGGGGGATGGAAGTGATGTCGCAAACCAGTCAGCAGTTTAGTGATTTGTCAGTGCGCTTTGACGAAACTGCGAATATTATCTCTGAGTTGACTGAGCAAAGTGACCAAGTGTCAAATGTAGTGAGCGTGATCCAAGCTATCGCAGAGCAAACTAACCTGCTTGCATTAAATGCAGCCATCGAAGCGGCGAGGGCGGGAGAGCAAGGCCGTGGTTTTGCTGTTGTTGCAGATGAGGTACGGACCCTTGCACAAAGAACCCAAAAATCCACCGAAGAAATTCGCGATATCATCAACCAGCTGCAAACCAAAGCGGGGAGTGCGAATACAGCCATTCAGCAAAGCCAGCACCAAGTGCAAGCGACGGAAGAGCAGGTGATGGTATCTTCCGAAGTGCTCGATAGTATCTTTGAAGCGGTGAGCAAAATCAAAGACTTGACTCAAGGTGTCGCCACCGCCTCACAGGAGCAGTTATCGGTAACCGAAGACATTAACACCAATATCAATGGCCTGAGCGATATTTCCAAAGAAGCAATTAAGCGGATGAATGAGTTTATGGCCATTGTTGAGCAGTTAGAGCAAACCAGTCATCGCCTCAACGACAATGCAAGGGAATTTACTGTTTAGCTTGTAGCAAGCGCTTTACGCGGTGGTCTCTTCTTTACTGATCGCCGCATAAAGCGCCTCCCACCAAGGGGTTGAATATGTGGTAGGAGAGGATTTACTCCACGATTTTATCTCTAATTATCGCTGCATAAAGCAGCTCCTACCAAGGGGGTATTTGGTAGGTGTGGGTTTACCCGCACTTCTATCTCTAATGACCGCCGCTTTACGCGGCGATCTCTCCATGAGCAAGACCAAGAAAAATCAATAAACCTACAACGTCCCTTAAATATGATCTAAATCAAAAATGCAAATGAGATTAATTATCAATATTTTTGACTTTTGTTCAGTTTCCATTTAGAGTACGCGCCAAAATTTACTTTAATGCAATAAATTTTGGGATATTAACAATGACAAACACGCCTTTTAAACGTGGTGTACTTTCTGCTTTGGTGCTTTCTGCCCTTAGTCCAGTTGCTTTTGCTGATTCGGTAAAAGCGCAGCCGGACATGGAGCGCATCGTGGTAACTGCGACTGGCTTTGAGCAAAAAATACCAGAAGCACCAGCGAGTATTTCAGTGATCACTGCTGAAGACATTCAAGCTCAGTCCTATACGACTTTGCTCGATGCCGTGAAGTACCAAGAAGGCGTGGACATTGGCACAACTCGAGATAAAACCGGGCAAGGCAGCGTGAGTATGCGCGGTTTAACAGGTGAATATACGCTGCTTCTTATCGACGGTAAGCGTCAAAACAACCACGGTGATATCTACCCAAATAACTTTGGTGGTAACGCGTTTAACCATATTCCACCTAAAAGTGCCATTGAGCGAATTGAAGTCATTAGGGGGCCAGCTTCTACACTTTACGGCGCAGATGCGATGGGCGGCGTAATCAACATTATTACTAAAAAGTCAGTAGATGAATGGACTGGCAGCATCGATTTTGGCCGAAGCCTACAAACAAACGACCAGTTTGGTGATGACATTACCACTGACTTTAGTATCTATGGACCTTTGGTTAAAGGTTTACTCAACTTTTCTGCTCGCGGTAGCATTTATGAGCGTCAAGCATCGAACCCTGAGTTTTCACCTGCAATCGATCCAAATGGTGAACTGCATCATCGTGAACTTGGTTTTGGTAGTGGTGGTAGAACGGTTGATAACACTAATACGCAACTTGGTGCGACGTTTGTATTCACGTCAAACGACAACCACACTGTTACTTTTGATTATGATATCTCAAATCAAGAGTACGATAATACACCAAACTACGACGTTGAGTCGGGCAAAATTACCTATCCGCTTGGCACCAAAGACAACATCGAATCAATCTGGCAAGACCGTCGCGGTGTGGTAAATCCACGTGCAGGTTATGCGGCGGATCAAGAATTTGACCGAAGCTGGTGGTCACTAACGCATCAAGGTACGTTTGGTGATATTGAAACCTTTGTGTCATTGGCGTTTGTTGATACCGATAACAATGGCCGTACTATGCCACTCTCTGTTGCAGAGCGTAAACTACTACAAGCCATGTACGATGGCAGTGGTAAATATGCCGATATGGAAGAAGCAGAACGTAAAGCGCTTGCTGAAAGCACATTCTTACCACGTCCAAAGCGTACACTGAACAGCAACCAATATACGTTAGACGCGCGAGTGGATATTCCTGTTGACGATTTACTTGGCGATCACGTGTTTGTTGTGGGCGGCCAGTGGGTTGACGGTGAATTGCAAGATGGCGTATTTGGTATGGAGTCTGGCGTTGATCAAGGCGTTCAGGAACACCAAATGTACTCGCTATTTGTAGAAGATAACTGGTACTTAAGCGATCCGCTAACAGTTACAGTGGGTGTCCGTCACGATAACCACGATGTATTTGGTAGCCAACTTTCTCCGCGCCTATACGGTGTATACGAGCTGTCTGACGATTGGACAGTAAAAGGCGGGATCAGCACAGGTTATAAAACGCCACAAACGACTGACTTATACAATGGTATCACCGGCTTTGGTGGTCAAGGTACGTCACCGTTTGCAGGTAACCCAGATCTTGAACCAGAAACCAGTGTAAACAACGAAGTTGCATTGTATTGGACGCACCCAACAGAGAACCACAATTTTAATATCACTTACTTCTCAACGGAGTTTGACGATAAAATCGCCCGTGGTGACACCATCAAGAGCTGCTCTGCAACCAATGGTGCAAAACCATGCGTGAATTTGGGTGTATACGACGAGCTTGGTTACGATACTTATAGCCAAAAAATCAATATCGACAAAGTTGAGATCCAAGGTATTGAGCTTGCAGGCCGTTACCAGTTCACCGATACAATTTCACTTTACGCAAACTACACCTGGACTGACAGCGAGCAAAAGAGTGGCCCTCAAGAAGGTCAACCACTAACCAATACCGCTGAGCACATGGCAAATGCCACGGTAAACTGGCAAGTAACGGACGAGTTTTCACTAACGCTAAATGCTGAAATGCGCTCTGATCGTTACCGTGGCTGGGATAACAACCTAGACAAAGCCATGTACTACAAAAACTACAACCTACTGCACTTAGGTGCTAAATACACCTTTAACGACAATGTTACTGTGTTTGCGCGTATCAATAACTTATTAGATGAAGACTTTACGTCTTATAGCACAGATTACAACGACTTAAACGGCGATGGTAAATACGAATACCTAAGCGGCCGTGGTGTGGTAAGTGAAGTCGTATTTAGCGACGACTACAACGTAAAAGACAAAGCCCGCAATATTTGGTTTGGTGTAAACGTGACGTTTTAATATCCATGTAAAGTACTACTAGATTGCAAAACTCAAAGGAGGTGCAATTTGCACCTCCTTCTTTATTGCCACTTGTGCAGGACGCGGCGATCTTTTCATCAAGATCGCGGAGTAAACCCACTCCCATCACACAACACTGCCGCTAGATAATTGCCCAAATATCACCGCTGGTAGGAGCCGCTTCACGCGGCGATCTTTTCAACAAGACGCGCGAACATTTCCTAAACCTCAATCCAACGCGGTCAACGCACGATACATATCATAAGCAAACTGGTCAGTCATACCGCTAATAAAATCTTGAATAAGACGGCAGCGATAATAAAACTCAAATATCGGCTCGGCTTGCTCAGCCTCACTAAGCTTCGCGACCGTTTCGCGGTATACCGCAACATACTTTTTGGAAATCCGATTAATCAATCGCGACTCTATCGCAAAGTCATGGTCGCCATTTAATGCTGCGTTAAATTCATCAGCGTCTAAGTCAAGCACTCGCTTATATTCATTCAATATGCTGCTGGTGATCTTGTAGCCTTGAAGCTCCAACTGCTCTACTTCTTTATTCGAAAACACCTTGTTGGCCGCCACTGTTTTCAACGACTTTACAATAGCGTGAAGGTGGCTATTATCTTCCAGTAACGAAGCATTAAAACTCCCTTCGTAGATTGCATCAATATTATCGATAAAACGCGTTTTGGCATGTTCTGCAAGCGGGTGCAACAGCCCCACGCGGAGCCAAATAAAAAATTCATTATCAAAATTCGCCATATGCTTGCTGGCTTTGTCATTGGCATAGTGCAGCTTTTTACTCATAAGCTCTAACAGCTTGTCATCGGTGATCCCAAATCCAGCGGCGATATTTTGATATTCCTCTATTAAACAGCCCGTTAACTCATCTACGCTAATAATGCCTTTTTCTACAGCGTCTTCCATATCAGCAAGGCAATAAGCAATATCGTCAGCCGCTTCCATGATATAAGTCACAGGATGGCGATTACCCACTTGGATCTGCAATTTGTCGCACAGCTCACTGATAAAACCACTTTCACTAAAATAGTATCCTGCTTTCTTTTGCAGATAAGACTTATCAATGGCTACGGTTGATTTAGGTGTGGTCGCGCAGCGGGTATATTTCATCACAGTGGCACATTGTGAATAGGTAAGGTTAAGCCGAGAAAGCGTATGAATAACGCGAATGGCTTGGGCGTTACCCTCAAAACTACAAATATCGAGCAGTAACTCCATTTCTTGATTCAGCACCGCCAGATCAGACGCCTTGCTCTCCTTTGAGCCATACCTAAGCGCCGCCCGAGCACTTTTTGCAAACTGTTGATGCTGGTTCAAATAGCGTTTAAACCAATCATTGATAGCGGCCTCGCCAAAGTGACCAAATGCAGGGTTACCAATATCGTGCATCAAACAGGCCATTTCAGACAAGGTGACCAAACACTCAGACAAATCCACTTGCTGGCCGTTTTTATCTTCATATTGCAGCAAATCTTGTCTACCTTGCTGCACCAGCGCATCAACAATTTTTTTAGCAATGTAACGGCCGTTTTGTTGCACCTCAAGCGAGTGCGTTAAGCGCGAACGCACCGCCGCATTACGCTCCAGTGGAAACACCTGAGTTTTTTGTTGCAGCCGTCTAAGCGCAGCACTGTTGATAATACGCCCACGGTCGCTCTCAAGGCTACTCGCCTCACTGCCACCGGTATTGTAAGAACGCTCGTTTGTTATTTTATTTTTAAAGTGCATGCCACTTTCCTGTTGAGACTCAAGCTACATTTTCAATGTAGGTGAATGTGGAAAAGTTGTAAACCGTCCAAACTATTCAAATGGCAATGTTGTATTTTTGTTTTCTTTGTTATTAAATTGGTTTCTAGTTTCATTATAGGGACTAGCTAATTCAACTAAAGGAATGACAATGAATACAAATGTGAAAAAAGCGCTGCTAGCCGGAATTTTACTTTCCCCTGCATTTTCTAGCTTTGCTGTCGATTCAAGTAAAGGCTACTCAGATCTTTACAACTTCAATAAACACGGCAAATGTCGTTATGAACAAGTAAACTTAAACTATCAAGATGACTCCCATAGTAATTACGCTAATAACTTTCGTGATGAGCTGTCACAGTACAATTACTTGAACTTGGCTGGAGGATTAAATAGAAAGCTACTACGTGGTAGTTGGTATAGCCTAGATAATCAACTATTTTTAGTTGGTGGCGTCAATGTATCAAAGTATTCAGGCCCGTCTTCGACGGGCTCTGCGAAAGCTGCACCAATGGCAATACAACGTGGTGATTGGACTTATTACGTTATCAATGGTGCGCATTCCGATTGCGCTGTAGCTAATATGCCACCGAATAAAAACTACGAACGCTTAGTTATTGCTGTTGGTGCCTATAACTATAAAACTGGTGAGATTAAGGAGCCTGTTATAGTCCATGTGAAAGAAACCAGTGACTTCCACGATACGGGAGTCATCAATATGGATGATAAAGGCTATGTTTACGTATTTATTTCAGGCCGCAACTCCAATCGTGGCGGATTAATCTATCGTTCAACTTTGAAAACCGATTTATTAAGAGATGGTAATGTAGGCGCATTCGAACTTGTTCACGCTGAGAATGAATTAGGTAGTGCCCTAGATAGAGAGCACAACTGTCCAGATAGCAACGCTTCTTGTCACTACCTTGGCTTTACTTATCCGCAAGCCTGGTGGGTAGAGGATAAATTTGTACTATTGAATACTCGTTACATCCAAACAACAACGGCTATGAGAGACAAGTTTCGACAGGATGCCCGTCGGCAGCTTTATTTTACGGAAGTTGCGCCAACTAATGCGAGCACCCAACAAGTTGCTGTTAAGCCTAGTAAAAAACTAGTTGCACTGGATGATAAGCTGAGTTTTGGACATTATGCTGTTAGTACAGAAAAAGATGGTGTTATCGCGGTCGCATTTAACGTGCACGTACCCGATCGCTGTACCATTAATGGCTTTTCAACAGCAGACTGTTATGCTCGAGGCAAGGATGGAGGAGGCCAACTTCGCCATTACCCGAATGATAACCGAACAAATCTGTATTTTATGTACTCCAGTGATAACGGAAGAACTTGGTATAACCGCAATGGGCAGCGCTTAATTGATACTTTTTATAATGAGTATATTAATAGCTTTAACAAGCTAAACCAGGCCTTGCTGTATCAACCAGACAATAACGTCGATCTTGTTGATGGTTATAACCCATATACAACCACTATAGTTAAGCGCATTTACGTTAAAGATCTGGATATTACCGTCAACGACCGAAAGCAAGTCACCTCGTTAAAGGTGTTAGTTAACGAGACTGACGGGATCCACGGTTTTGTTCCTAAGACCGCGTCTGAATCGAGAAAAATGATCCGCACGCTTGTGATAGATCAACAAGGTAATAAATCCTATGTAGGTTGCTACAATGCATCAGATTGTTGGGCTGATCACGCATATTCTTCGGGCGCGATTCGTACAGAAAATAACAGTGGGTATAGTGAAATTGCTTTCCCTATGTCAAGTGGCGATAGCTTAGCTGGCGGAAAGGTTCATTTGTATAATAGCAACCTCAAGTCAACCCAAGGTATTCAAGCTTGGAGTTATTTGGGCGCTCAGCATTACACAGATCCAAAAGAAGCCAACTATATTCGTAAAATCCACGATGCGAAGTCGATAACGGGAGCTGAGCCAGTTTATTTTTGGGCTCAAAGCGGAACCGACAAGCTTGTTGATTTAGTGCTCTCTGGCAAAAATGGTCGCCAAGTTCAACTGAATGGTAACTTTGGAAGTAAAAAGAAACTGAGCTGTCCAACACAGTACGTTTTCAGAAATTGTAATTAGAACCTGCTATTTTCCTGAGGCCGTGATGCTTGAGTCGCGGCCTTTTTATTTCCATAATCTGTGATTGGTATGTTGCTAGTTGTAAATATTGAAATTGCAGCATAAACAGAACAGCGCGAACCTAAATGTATTAACGCACTTCAGCTAGCTTTTACAAAATATTTAGACCCCTAACACACAAAAACACCATTCAAGCCAGCAAAGTGATAAAAATAGTTGTAATGCATTGTAATAGGCGAGCTCATCTATATTTGTTATTTTTGTGGGGTTGGTTTAATCATTGTGTTAATAGTCTGGCAAAAAATATCCAACACTTTAGTGGCAAAAACATCGGAATTTGACGTAAATCACTACAAAAATTATGGATTTTCGGGTTTAATACTCTCAGCATTCGTTTACATCTAATTTCAAATGAATATATACAGCGGTTAAGGATGAAGTAACCGCTCACGAACAGGATCTTTATGTGTTTGAGCGTTTATCTAACCGTTTAGATTAGTAAGATCAGCTTTACTATGGCATCACGTTGGCAACGGACAGCAAATGTGAATTTGCAGAGTTTCAATGGTGACATGCAACCGCTTTATCAGGAGTTTCTTCTTGAATTACCAAAGTGTGAGAAACGTCTTATTCACATTTTGGACGCTGGTTGTGGCAGTGGCAGCGACGCTGTCGCGTTCAAACAACTTGGCTATGAAGTCAGCGCAATGGATGCGTGCGAAAAGCTAGTGAAGATTGCCGCTACACAACTAGGCCAACCAGTGAGACACTAATTCTTTGAAGAGATACAAGATATTGCTGCTTTTGATGGTATTTTGGCTTGTGCCAGCCTTTTACATGTTGCAGAGAAAGACCTGTCGAATATTTTTGTGAAGTTATAATACGCGCTTAAACCTCATGGCGTGTTGTATGTTTCGTTCAAATAGGGATGCTCCTGTATATATTAGCAGCATAGCAAAGTGTGCATAAAATAGTAGCGAGAATGGCGGTGAGCAGAAAATGTAAGTAACTTTTTATTCATATTTATGCAGCAAAATTTAAATCAGAACATTTTATCATCAATGTGGGTAACAAATTGCCCACTAACCAAACTCTAAAAATAAGTAAAAGGATTATGAAATGAAAAAGCTGATTATTGCTGCGGCATTGAGCACGTGTGCGTTTTCTTCTGTGGCTGCCGAAGTGGTATTACACGATGTAAGCGTGTATGCAAATAGCACGGTAAAGCTTGATGTATGGGCAAGTGCATACAATGCGTATGGTTATTGCCATATCAACGGGTTTGATGATGCGGTTCGTTTTACCACTAAATGTGGTGAAGATGAGTCTACTTTTGCACGTTATGACGGTGGCACAAAGTGGGTTCAAAAAGACAGTGGTTCAAAAAACCAGTGTTATGAACTGCTTGAAACCGTCACTTGCGTGAACAACTAACAGCCTGTCGGTGACTGTGTCCTCCGATCGCACTTTAGTAAGTATTTGGTCGCATTTGCGGCCTTTATTATTGCAATTTTATTAGTACCTCGTAGAGCTACCTTTCTCACCGCTTGCTTGTTCCTGTATGCGATTTAGACTTTGCGTACATTCCACACTTCGATTAGAACTTCCATTCTATGGGAGCACAGATTTAACTGGCTAGACCGAAGTTTATCTTAGAGAATAGATTAACAAACCAGTTTTTTGCCAAAAGTGTGGGAATAGGAGAATTAACCTAATATAAGAAATGGCGAGAGCCTGACACTTTTACAGATAGAGAGGTTGAATTAATCGCAGCTTTTGTAGACAGTAGTTTCGAACATATAAAAGTTTTGTGTCTTTCTACCATCACCGAATTTATTTCATACATTGTGTCAGTTACCTTATTATTGTCTAGTCTCCAAGTTACCTAGCGAACCAAATTAGAAAGGTAGAGTATGAACCAAGCCCTTAAATTTTTACTGTCTATCATAATCGTCGTCGTGACTTTTGTCGTGTCAGCAACCTTGGCTGGGATGTTGGCGGAGTATGCGGGCTGGTGGAAGAAGCCGGTGATAGGCGGTGTAGCAGCAGCTTGCGTAGTGTTGTCGGGTTATGTGAGTGCGCCGGTTTATAAGCTGTATTCTGCGGCGGTATGGCTGTTGATTGGTGCAGTTGCAGCTTGGGTGATGTCGAGTGTGTTTATGTATGCTGAGGATGCCGACACCTCAGTGCCTTTGTATGTGACCTATGCAAGCGGTGTATTTGCTTTGGCGCTTTGCTGGGTTTGGCAGCGTCGAAAGGTTGTGTGAGGGATTGGTTCTCTGTAATGGAGTGCAAGAGATCGTCGCGTAAAGCGGCTTCTAACTGCGGAAGTCTAGCTTGGTTATTCTCACTATCACGATATTTCAATAAAAAATAGGATTGAGGGTCAAGGAATGAAGGGCGCTTGGAGCGAGTGGAAGGAGGCTATTTTTAAGGCCTGTTTAGTTGTGTTTTCTGTGTTGTTGTTTCTCTTTTTTGATGGCCGTGAGTTTTGGTTTACTCAGATACAGCCTCAAATAACCAATATGCTAAGCAACCAAAAAACTGAATTAAATAATGCGCCTGTGGTTTCAGAGCAAAAGTTCAAACAACCAAGTTCAATTCAGTCACCAAACGGGGATACCTATGACCATCAAACGAGTTTAAGACAGTTTGGTCGCTGTGTTTCTCAGCAAGCTGAGGGAATCAAATACCGAGTTGAGAATGGGATATACACTTGGGTTGATGAAAGAGGCATTACGAATTACTCGGATAAAAAACCGAGTTCTGCGGCTAAGCATTATCAGCCAGAGCGTAATCGTGCTCTTGATTTCTTTGACCTCAATATCTCCGGTCCAAATATCACGGAAAAGTTTAAAAACACCTTGAGCGCTAAATTGAATGCCGTATTTAGAGGGTATACCAGTATTGTTGGCTTGGAGGCGATGCAAAAGGTGACGCTCAGGATCAAGGTGCTACCTAATCGGCACGAATATGAGCGAGTGATTAAATCCTATGGTGGCAATCCAAAGGGTAATGTTGGTCTCTACTTGGGTAGATACAACCTTGCTTTGGTCGAGCAGAGAAATCATCATGCGACGATGCAAACCGCCGTTCATGAAGCGGTGCACGCTATTAATCAGGCTGTGATTGGATATACGCCGCGTTGGTTAAATGAGGGACTTGCAGGCTATTTTCAAACCGTAAAAGTGACGATGCAGGTTGGCACTGTTGCACCAAATCAAGCTAGATTACATCGCGGTTATATTACAGGGCGAGTGTTATCGCCTTATGAGCTTATCAATGCAGAATCCAAGTGGAAGTCTTACAACTCTGAGCTGATGTATAAAAGTAGTTGGGCGGCCATCCATTTTTTGATGTCTACCACGACTGGGAGACTGAGTTTGAAAAAGTTGATGCTGCAAGAGCAAACTGAGCGATGTCGTGCTTTGAGTAACCGTGAGTCACAAGCTCTGTTACGTGTGCATTATCCAAACATAGTTGATAGATTCGCCGCCTTTATACAGAGCCCAGTAGAACCGCAAAGGTTGTGATCCTGAGTTTGACGCAAAGATCGCCGCGTAAAGCGGCTCCCCCCAACGGGGGGAGTGTGGTGAATGCGGATTTATTCCTCGATGTTTTATGAAGAGATCGCCGCGTGAAGCGGCTCCTATCAGTGGTGGCTAGTGTGGTGGGAGATGTATGGACTCCTCCCCCTTAACGGGAGAGTACGGTATAAAGATATTGCAAAACACTTTTACCAAATAAGGAG
>NZ_SGPI01000030.1:0-68688 GCF_004208845.1 Pseudoalteromonas sp. CO348
TTGGAGCGGCACACGAGGTTCGAACTCGTGACCTCGACCTTGGCAAGGTCGCGCTCTACCAGCTGAGCTAGTGCCGCATTCCATAGTTAGCTCATTATATTGTCGGTAATTACGCAAGGTCGCGTTGATTACCTACTGCAGCTGAGCTAGTGCCGCATCACATTTTTTAGTTTATACACCTAAAGTAAGTGTTTGGAGCGGCACACGAGGTTCGAACTCGTGACCTCGACCTTGGCAAGGTCGCGCTCTACCAGCTGAGCTAGTGCCGCATTCCATAGTTAGCTCATTATGTTGTCGGTAATAAAGGCAAGGTCGCGTCCTTACCTGAAGCAGCTGAGCTAGTGCTGCATTACATTTTTTAGTTTATACACCTAAAACAAGTGTTTGGAGCGGCACACGAGGTTCGAACTCGTGACCTCGACCTTGGCAAGGTCGCGCTCTACCAGCTGAGCTAGTGCCGCATTCCGATATAGCTCTTAGTTTTCCGCTGGGCGCAACCTTGAGGTCGCGTCTAACGTTTTAGCAGCTGAGCTAGTGCCGCATCACATATTTAGCTCTGGATTTGTCGGTAACTACGCCAGATCGCGTCTTTACCTATAACAGCTGAGCTTATACTGCTTTATTAATGCTCAAGAAACCCCGCAAGGCTTGTCATCTCAAGCGGGGCAGGATTCTACAAGATAAAATTTGCTTTGCAAGTGTTTTTTAAACTTTGAAGAATTTTTCTTGGTAAACTTTCAGCTCCATGATGGAGTCTTTGATATCATCCAGTGCTAAGTGAGAGCTTTTTTTCTTTATCTCACCCAATAGTTCAGGCTTCCAGCGTCTCGCAAGTTCTTTTATCGTACTGACGTCCAAATTGCGATAGTGGAAATAAGCTTCTAGCTCTGGCATGTATTTGTTGAGGAATCTACGGTCTTGACCAATAGAGTTACCACACATTGGTGAAGCACCTGGCGGCACCCACTCTTTAAGGAAATCTAGTGTTTGCTTAACTGCATCTGCTTCCGTGAATTTACTCGCTTTACAGCGAGCAGTCAGACCTGAGCGACCATGTTGATTGGTGCACCACTCATCCATATTGTCCAACAGCTCATCACTTTGATGAATTGCCACTACTGGACCTTCAGCTAAAACATTGAGATCACCGTCTGTGATCACCGTCGCGATTTCTAAGATTTTATCTGTTTTCGGTTCTAGCCCCGTCATCTCTAGATCGAGCCAGATCAAGTTTGATTCATGAAAAGTCATACTTTACCTTAGCGGTACTTTCCTTTAGATCCAATGCAATTAGATATATCATATTAGTTTAAACACTCGACCTAAAGCTTTTTTTACCATGCGCGGCGTTTTATTGATTTATAGCCTAAATTTGAACGCTCTGCACGCCTAAGCTTAAACAGATTATAAACATGGCAAAGAAAAAGAAACTCAGTAAGGGCCAATCCCGTCGGATTAAAGCCAATCATCAGAAGCGAATCGATAAAGCGAAAGAGACAGAAGTATCTGATGTTTCATGGCAAAACGACAACTTAGGGCCAACAGAAGCCGCAGTGGTGATCAGCCGCTTCGGCCAACATGCGGATATAGAAACCACAGACCAAGAGGTTTTGCGTTGCAATATCCGTCGTACCGTAACAAGCTTAGTTTGCGGTGATGAAGTCATTTTTCGTCGTGCCAAGGTCAGTGATGGTGACTTAGCCGGCGTAATTGAGGCTGTACATGAAAGGCGCACACAACTCACTCGTCCGGATTTTTATGACGGTGTGAAAGTTGTCGCTGCGAATATTGACCAAATATTGATGGTGTCGGCCGTTGTGCCCGAATTTACCCCTCAAATCATCGATCGCTATTTAGTCGCGTGTGAGGATATGGGGATAGAGCCGATTTTATTACTCAATAAAATTGATTTGCTTGACCAAGAAAGCCTCGAATATATTGATGAAGTCTTAGATATATATCGTGAGCTTGGCTATCGCGTACTGTTAGTCAGTACAAAATCAGGCGAAGGCATTGACGAGTTAAAACACATGCTTGAGGACAAAAATAACATTTTTGTTGGACAATCAGGGGTTGGCAAATCAACGTTGGTCAATACGGTACTGCCCAATGCAGATATTCTCACCAAAGAAGTCTCCGAAAATAGTGGCTTAGGGCAACATACAACCACAGTATCGCGCTTACACCACTTGCCGTCCGGTGGAAACCTGATCGACAGCCCAGGGATCCGTGAGTTCGGCCTATGGCACTTAGACGTGGAACGCGTCACTTGGTGCTTTAAAGAATTTAGGGAATTTATTGGTGGCTGCCGCTTTAGAGACTGTAAACACCTGAACGATCCGGGATGCTTACTTCGTGAAGCCGTAGATGAAGGTAAAATCAGCGAATTACGTTTTGAAAGTTACCATCGTATTTTAGAATCTATGGCTGATGGCCGCGCAGGTGCGCGCGCGCCGAGAGTCTGATAATATTTGCTAAATTGGCTCAATGACTTGAGCCCGATAGCCACTTCGCAATACAAAAAAAGCGAAAGTGACAAGACTAATAATTAGGAACTGTTAAAAGTGAATTTGGATAAACTAAAAATTGCCATGCAATATGCATTACCTAAACATGCGGTTTCTCGTTTGGTTGGTAAGCTTGCCGCAGCAGAAGCTGGCGCCTTAACCACAAAGCTAATTAAGCTGTTTATCAAACAATATAAAATCGACATGAGCGAGGCATTGCACGAAGATCCAGCTCACTACAAAACCTTTAACGAGTTTTTTACCCGTCCACTGAAGCCGGGGATCCGTCCTTTGGCAGAAGAGAGCGATATCCTTGCCCACCCAGTGGATGGTGCAATCAGCCAACTTGGTGATGTCGTCGATGGTCAGATTATCCAAGCTAAGGGTCACAACTACAGCTTACAGACGCTGCTAGGCGGTAAAGAAGAAGACGTTGCGCCTTATGTTGGTGGTAAGTTTGCAACGATTTATCTAGCACCGAAGGATTATCACCGTATCCATATGCCGGTTGATGGTACACTTCGTAAAATGATTTATGTACCGGGCGACTTATTCTCAGTAAATCCACTTACCGCGCAAAATGTGCCTAATTTATTTGCTCGTAACGAGCGAGTTGTTGCTATTTTTGACACTGAGATTGGTCCGCTTTCTATGGTATTGGTTGGTGCAACTATCGTCGCGAGTATTGAGACGATTTGGGCCGGTACAGTGACACCACCAGCCGGAAGAGATGTCTTTACTTGGACATATCCAGCAGAAGGTGACAACGCGATAACGCTGAAAAAAGGCGAAGAGATGGGTCGCTTTAAACTTGGCTCTACCGTGATCTTAGCGTGGGGGGCAAATAAGGCTGAGTTCTTAGATGGCCAAAACCCAGAGACCGTCACACGCATGGGTACGCCTTTCGCAAAAATAGCAGAGTAGACTAATTGGTATTAGTGGCTTGAAACTATCTCAAGCCACAACATTCACACTCGGGGTTTTTACTGAGCCCATACAGCTTTTGCTGCAAACTCATACCCTCTAGCGTACAAAATACACTTCCTTGATGATGTCCAAGTAGCACATTTATGGTCAATAAAGCTTGCTGCGCGCCGATCACTCCCAGTAATGGACTAATGACGCCAAAGTTGTCACAACTCTCCACTGGTGTTTGCGAACCCTCAGGGAAAACGCAAGCATAACAAGGTGACTCAGCCCTAAAATCAAAGCACATGAGTTGGCCTTGTGTAGCGATAGCAGCGCCTGCTATCAACAACTTGCTCGCTTGATGACAATACCTATTGAGCAAATAACGGGTAGTAAAGTTATCGCTGCAATCCAAGACAATATCGGCATCACGGAGCAACTCGGCGACGTTCTTATCAGTCAGTCTCGCATTTATTGGTACTAGTGCGATCTCGTTATTAAGACTTGCCAGCACCTTTCCAGCTGCTTTGGCTTTTTGCTGGCCAAGGTGGTTCACCTTATACAGAATTTGCCTTTGTAAGTTAGACAATTCCACGTCGTCGTCATCAACAAAAGTAAGCTTACCAATGCCACTCGCCGCTAAGTAAAACAACGCAGGGCTTCCCAGCCCACCGCAGCCAACCACAGCCACATGCGCCTGTTTCAATGCGAGTTGGCCTTGCTCACCGACCTCTTTTAACAGCAAATGGCGACTATACCTCAACCGCTCTTTGTCATTGAGTTCAGTCATGTTGCGCCATAGCTTGCTTTAATTCAAGTACAGCCTGTTGTGGATCTTGGGCTTCAGTGATGGCTCTTACAACCGCAATACTAGATACGCCAGTTGCGGCCACTTCTGGCACGCGACTAAGATCAATGCCACCAATAGCGACGGTTGGATAGCTACTCTGCATCAAAGGTACAAAATGTGTCAGCTTTTCCAGCCCTTGGATTTGGCCGGTCATGTCTTTAGTCGTGGTTGGGTAGATAGCACCAAAAGCCAAATAACTTGGGCGATAGTTATGTGCCCGGAGCATTTCATAAAAACCATGGGTTGAAATACCTAAGCGCAGCCCTGCCTCTTGGATGACAACAAGATTAGCTTTATCGATATCCTCTTGGCCTAAATGAATTCCATAAGCGCCGTGTTTAATCGCTAACTGCCAGTAGTCGTTAATAAACACCTTCGCATCGTATTTTTGTCCAAGTGCAATGGCGGTTTGTATTTCAGCTTCAAGATTAGCTTGCTCTGGATCTTTAATTCTCAGCTGCACCGTATCGACACCTAATGCGAGACATTTTTCCACCCAATCAGCGCTGTCCACCACGGCATAAAGGCCAATAGGGTCGTCAACGCTGGCAAAGCCTGCGGCAAAATTAAACTCCTCAGGTAATGCAAACTCTAGTTCATCAGCAAGCCAAGAGCCCGCTTCTATCACTTGCGGGTAATCATTGAGATCAACAGGAAAACTCGTATGCGCAACAGGGCCCACTCCTTCACCATAACGTATCGCCGCTTTTAGCCCTGCATTGATGTATGCCTTAGCGAGAATAAAAGCATCTTTAAATGGGTACTCCTTGGCCATACATGCCGCGATCACTGACGATAAACTACACCCAGTACCATGGCTATGCGGTGTTTGAATTTTCTCATTGCCAAGCCAATACTCGGTATCACCCGCTAAGCCATAATCAATGCAGTAGCCTTTTGGGTAATCCCAATGACCGCCTTTAATGATCACCGACTTTGCACCGAATTCACGCAATTTGGCAGCAGCCTCTTTTACCGCTTCAGGACCTATCAAATACACGCCTGTCAGCAGCTGAGTTTCGTGTGTATTGGGTGTAATGATATCCACCAGCGGTAATAAATGGGTTTTTAACGCATCCACCGTGTCTTCTTCGGTTAATGAATCCCCGCTCGTCGCGATGGCTACTGGGTCATAAACCACAAGCGGCGGCTTTTCCCATGTTGCTTTATAATGCTCGAGGTGTTCAGCGATCAGTTGGATCTGCTGAACATTGGCGAGCATGCCAATCTTTATCACCGTTGCAGGCATATCTTGTGAAAGCGCCGTTAGCTGAGATTCGATAACTGTGGTCGAAACCGGGTTTAACGCTTCCACCCCTAAACTATTTTGCGCCGTCAACGCAGTTACTACGGTACAACAATGAACATTAAAGCTCTGTGTTGCTTTGATATCCGCTTGAATACCAGCGCCGCCGCCAGAATCAGAACCCGCAATACTCCAAACGATATGTGACAAAGAGAACTCCTTATATAGTTATCCGCAATTCAAGTTAGTTTGCGTGCCAAAAAGGCATGCCTAAGGTTGGCGTAGAAGGTGATGCCACCTCTTTTTGTGGCATTGCTTTTGCCAAATAAGACAGGCGCCCTGCAACCGTGCTGGCTTCAAACGCTTTTGCCATGGTGATAGGACAACCCGCCCCTGCCACTGCCGAATTCAATAGTACGGCATCATAACCCAGCTCTAGAGCTTGGCAAGCATGAGACGGCAAGCCGAGTCCCGCATCGACAATCAAGGTTTGATGAGGTAAACGCGTGCGAATGGTTTGCAGGTTATATGGATTTAACAGCCCTTTTCCCGTACCAATTGGTGCGCCCCAAGGCATTAAAACTTCACAACCAAGTGCATCTAAACGCTGACACAGCACCAAATCATCAGTGCAATAAGGCAATACCTTAAACCCGTCTTTTAGCAAAATTTCGGTGGCTTCGAGCAATGCAATTGGGTCTGGCTGTAAGTTATATTCATCACCAATGAGTTCAAGTTTAATCCAATCCGTGGCAAACACTTCCCGGCACATCTGCGCCAAAGTCACTGCTTCTTTTACGCTATGGCAGCCAGCCGTGTTTGGTAAGACTCGTAGTCCCATCTCTTTGATAAGCGACCAAAAGTCATCACCCGCCTGCTTAGTTTGCTGGCGTCTCAGCGACACAGTAACAATTTCAGCACCCGAGGTGGCGATAGCCCCCTGCATTACCTCCGGAGAAGGATAAAGTGCTGAGCCAATTAACATGCGGCTAGTAAATTGTTCACCATAAATAGTGAGCTTAGTATCAGTCAAAGACTGCATATTTATCCCCCTTGAATTGGCGATAAAAGCTCAATCTTATCGCCGTCGCTCAATGTCACGCTTGGCAGCTCCGTGCGGGAAACAAAAGTACCATTAAGCGCGACGGCAAAAGGCGGCTTGGCACCTCTGGCTTCAATAAATTCCTGAATATTTTGCTCGCGGTTGATATTAATCGTTTCGCCATTAAATTCGACTTTCATAATAACTCCTTAGATAGTGCTTGTTTCACGATAAGCGGTGCCAGCAGATAACCGTGTCTATATAAGCCATTGATACTGATCACATTACCTTGTTGTTCAATTTTGGGGTGATTATCTTTAAACGCAGGTCTAAGTCCTGCTAATAAAGACAATACTCGCGCTTCGGCAAACCCACGATGAACTGAATAAGCAGCAGAGAGTAATTCGAGTGTAGAACGTACCGTTATCTCACCATTATCTTGCGACTCAATTTCCGTCGCACCAATAACAAACTGATGGTCTGGCTTTGGCGCAATGTAAATGGGGTATCTTGGGTGCATCAAGCGCACAGGTCGAGTCAAGGTCACTTCTGGGGCATAAATTCTCGCCACTTCGCCGCGCACACCACGAAGCCCATTACACGTGGCTTTCGCACCAAGACCGCGACAATCAATCACCCAGTCATACGCTTGACTAAGCTGCGCCTTTTGCGCTTCGTCACAATGAACACCGTAGTTAATCTCTACCCCTTGCTTCGTCAATGTTGCCGCACTACTTTGATAAAACGCCTGATTATCAAGCTGGCCTTCGCAAGGTAAATACAAGCCTTGATGAAAGACACCGCCAAGCTCTGGTTCCAATTGCGCGATCCGAGCGCCATTTACCACTTCCGCGCTATGATCTCTTAACGGTTTTAAGCGCTGCTGAAAACTCACTAAATCACCACGGTCTTGACCATGTGCCACAATAAGAGAGCCTTGCTGCTGGAAAAATACCGGGCTTTCCAGCTTCGCCAGTAATTGTGGCCACAGTTTCATGGACTCCAGCCCTTGCAGCGCCAATGCTTCATCGCATATCACAGACTCAGCCAACGGCGCTAACATGGCCGCCGCCACACTACCTGCTGAGCTCTCCGTACCTTGCTTTGCTTGTTCAAATACGCTGATTTGATAACGCTCAGCGAGCATCAATGCAGCGATGCGCCCAGTTAAGCCAAAACCCAAGATAGCAACACGTGCTTGAGTAGACATAGCTACACTCCTAAAATTAACCACCCGACGGGCATCAAGGTGGCTATGATGGGATGAGTTATACCAATTTGCTTTATTAAGTGATCTATTTTGAGGCAAGAAAATCTTGTCGATAACAAGGCAAAAGTTTTGCTATTTAGTTGTTCTAAATAAGAAACTTTTAACGCAGTTAGCGTCAGATTTACTCCCTCAAATTGAGCAAGTATTAAGACAAAGTGGTATCATAAGGCTTTGTGGTAAAGCTCAGAGCCTGATTGCTTAAACTCTTCTGACTTTGCTTTCATCTCGGCTTCAACATCCACCATTTTAATGCTGATCTCTTCGCCTACATTATTAGGATCAATGCCTCGCGCCTCTAACTCTTTTGCATAGTCACGCACATCCTGAGTGATCTTCATCGAGCAGAATTTAGGACCACACATAGAGCAGAAATGAGCGACTTTGCCCGACTCTTGCGGCAAGGTCTCATCGTGATATTCACGAGCACGCTCTGGATCTAGACCGAGATTGAACTGATCGTGCCAGCGGAACTCAAAACGTGCTTTAGACAGCGCATTGTCACGAACTTGAGCGCCCGGATGGCCTTTCGCCAGATCCGCTGCATGCGCCGCTATTTTGTAGGTGATCAGGCCTTCTTTTACATCTTCTTTATTCGGTAAGCCTAAGTGTTCTTTTGGTGTCACATAGCACAGCATCGCACAGCCATACCACGCAATTTGCGCCGCACCAATCCCAGAGGTGAAGTGATCATAACCCGGAGCGATATCGGTAGTGAGTGGGCCAAGCGTGTAAAACGGTGCTTCATCGCAGTGCTTTAGCTGCTCTTCCATATTCTCTTTGATCATATGCATCGGCACGTGTCCTGGGCCTTCAATAAAGACCTGAACATCGTGTTTCCACGCAAGCTTAGTTAACTCACCAAGGGTACGCAGTTCGCTAAATTGCGCTTCATCATTGGCATCGGCAATAGAACCCGGACGCAAGCCATCACCTAACGAGAAACAAACATCGTATTGCTTTAAGATTTCACAGATGTCTTCAAAGTGCGTGTAGAGGAAGTTTTCTTTGTGATGCGCTAAACACCACTTCGCCATAATTGAACCACCGCGAGACACAATACCCGTCACGCGTTTTGCCGTCATTGGCACGTAACGCAGTAGTACTCCCGCATGGATAGTAAAGTAATCCACGCCTTGCTCAGCTTGCTCAATCAAGGTATCGCGGAAGATCTCCCACGTTAGATCTTCGGCAACGCCATTCACTTTTTCTAGTGCCTGATAGATTGGAACCGTACCGATAGGCACAGGAGAGTTACGTACCACCCACTCGCGGGTCTCATGAATGTAGCGCCCTGTCGACAGATCCATTACGGTATCTGCACCCCAACGGGTCGACCATACCATTTTTTCCACTTCTTCTTCGATAGAAGAGGTCACTGATGAGTTACCAATATTGGCGTTAACTTTGACTAAGAAGTTACGTCCGATAATCATCGGCTCAGTCTCAGGGTGATTAATATTGTTTGGTAGTACAGCACGACCACGGGCGATTTCATCACGCACAAATTCAGGCGTAATAAACTCAGGAATACTGGCTCCAAACGATTGGCCTTTGTGTTGCTGCGCGAGCAATTCTTCACGCAACTTAGCGCGTCCCATATTTTCACGGATCGCCACATATTCCATTTCAGGCGTCACTATGCCTTGGCGGGCGTAGTGCATTTGCGTGACATTTTTACCCGCCTTGGCACGGCGAATTTTAGGTAAATGTTCAAAGCGAATATGATCAAGTCCTTCATCCGCCATACGCTGCTGAGAAAACTGTGACGTCACCGACTCTAGCATTTCAGTATCATCGCGCTCAACTATCCACTGCTCTCTAAATTTAGGAAGACCAGCACGAACGTCAACCGGTACTTCAGGATCTGTGTATGGACCTGAAGTATCATAAACACGAATGGGATCGTTTGATTCAAATACGGGATTTTCCTCGGTGCCACCTACAAACGAATCACTTAGTGTGATTTCACGCATACCAACGCGTACGCCTGCTTGTTCACCCTCCACATAAACTTTATGTGAGTTTGGAAAAGGTTGGCCTTTAAGGTTATGGATAAATTCTGCCGCGGCTGCTCGCGCTTCACGACGACTTAGCTTGCTACTATTGTTTGACATGACGTTCCTCTTATTTTCATACAAAGGTGTCTTGTCAGATCTCCAAAAGGAGAGAGACGAGGATAGTCCTCGGGTAAGGTGGATAGCAATAAACCACTATTGCTACAGACAAACGCAGCGCGTTTGCTGTCTTGTTCCCTACGCAGGCATTAACCTGATCAGGTCCACGGATCCCGCAAAATGCGATCTCAGCCCGACTATCTGCAACAAATTTGCTGCAAAAATTCAAGGCACTCCGACAAGTAACGAATTAGCGCCAGTCTACTTGCTAACACGAAAGCTCGCAAGCACTGACACTGGAATTCTTATTTTCAGCTTATTGTTTAATAAAACTAAACTGAGGTTTTCCTTTTAAGGTCAACTTATTAGCATTTACTTCAAGCAAGACACCAATTTGTAATTGGTTAATAAGCTGCGATTCAACCTGAGCGATTTCTTCACCACAGTACTTACGCGTCATGCCTAAGTTTTTAACTTTTAACTGCCCTTCGACAATTTCGCCTTCGCCAAAAAAGCGATTACAACCCGCAAAACCATTGACTTGCAGTGCATCGATAAAACGAATATCAATAGGCTTTTCACCAAGTCCAGCGTCTGATTGTAATTGCGTAATATTTTGGCCATTAATACTCTGTAACTGCCAAGCGGAATACTTAAGTGCTTCCGTGTCTACCTTCCCTGTCGATATACATCCACTAAGCGCCATTATTGCGCCGATTATGCTGATGAATTTCATGGTAAACCATCTATTTTATGCCCTGAGTTTATTATAACGTTTCAAGATACAAAAATAGCAGTAAAATTCTGTAAAAATCACTCAATTGAGTATTTTACCGTCGCCATGTTTACATATCGTAGTATTTAGGGCCTGACTTGAAAGATAAACAGGCCCTAATTAAATAAGTGTGTAATAGCGTCTGGTAAAAACGGTCTACCGCGCTCATTCACCGAAGTTCCAGTGACCACAGCATCAAGCATGAGTTTATTGTCATGCGCTCTTATCACTTTTTGCTTAAATGCGAACTTTACTCTGCTTTCACGCTCAAGTGCGACTTCAACATAAAACTCATCGCCTGGACGTAACGAGTCTTTGTAATTCATTTCGCTACGAATAACGACTAAGTTCACTTTTTGCTCTGCAAGCGCTGCAAAATCAACGTTATTCGCCAATAAAAACTCATGTCTTGCGTGCTCTAAATAATTAAAATACACGCTGTTATTAACTATTCCCTGTAAGTCACACTCATAGTCTCGGACTTTAAAATCAACTTTAAAACTCATATCTGGCCTATTTGTTTAACATTTGCGGGCTAACATATAACACAATTTCACTGTCAACTGGTCTGGCTTTTGTTAAACTGTGCCCAATTAAAAATGGGACAAAGATTAAGCATGAAGTTAAAACTCTCTACGATCACCTTGGCACTGCTGCCATTTTTCTCTCATCAGGCACTTGCCGACGATAACCTAGAAACCATTGTCGTCACTGGCGATTTTCAGAATGAAACTATCCAGACATTAAGTGCAAGCGCTTCGGTGGTTGACGAACTCACTATCGCTAAGCGTGGTGCGCAATATTTAGATGAGATACTAGGTGCCACCGCTAACGTTAACTTTACGGCAGGTGCGTCTCGTGGTCGCTTTATGCAAATCCGTGGTATCGGCTTACGTTCACAGTTTGTTGATCCTATTTATCCCAGCGTTGGCTTATTAATTGACGGTATTAATTATTCTGGATTAGGCGCAAGTGCGCTGCTTTTTGATACTGAGTCAGTGGTGGTGTATCGCGGCCCTCAAGGCACTAAATTCGGTTCTGATGCTTTAGCAGGAATCGTTGAAGTAAATACCCAAGCCGCTACCACAGCGCCCTCATTAAAAGTGAAGTTAGGCGCAGGTAATTATAGTAGCTACGAAGCAGGCCTTGCGGCGGGCACAGGGTTAAGCGACGACACCGCTGTGCGCGTCAGCCTCTATCAACGAGAGTCTGACGGTTACGTAGATAACCTCTACCTAAACAAACCCACTCAGCAACAAGACGAGCAAGTAGCAAGAGTGAAACTTAACTCTCAAGTGAGCGATAATCTCGCACTAGAGTTTGCTTATCACCATATTGATACTGAAAACGGGTACGACGGTTTTACCTTGGATAATTCACGTAACAGCGTCGCTGATACCCCGGGCCAAGACAACCTCAGCTCCGATGCGTTTTCACTACGCGGAATTTACACTCGCTCAGACTTATTCAATGTCGAATTTAAAGTATCTGGGCTAGATGCTGATACTTTGTATAGCTACGACGAAGATTGGGTATGTAACGACGCAGCTCAACCAGCGCTATGCGCAGCAGGATTACACCCTGAAGGATATAGCTCAACCGATGCCTACGGGCGTAACCATGAAAATGGCAACATAGAGTTTTTAATCAAAGATAAACAAAATGACTGGGTGGTAGGTGTTTTTGCAAAGCGTAACGATGTTGATTTGACCCGTCATTACACTTGGCTTGAGAACCCATTTACGTCAGCATACACCGTAGAAAGTAAAGCGATTTTTGGTCAATACGTGCATCACCTTTCAGACAAAACTCGCCTAATCGGTGGTCTTCGCGCGGAGCAATATGACGCTGACTATTTAGATAGTAACGGCTTTAGTATCGAAACCGATGATGTAATGTGGGGCGGAAAAGTCGCACTTGAATATCAAGTTGTACCGCGCACTATGATCTACACCAGCCTTACTCGCGGTTACAAAGTGGGTGGTGTAAATGGTGAGGCTCTGGCAAAAGCCAAAGATGAAGGTTTAAACATTCCGGCCGAACACCATTACTTTGACCCTGAGTATGTTTGGAACGCTGAGTTTGGTGTAAAGGGTGAGTCTGAAGACAAACGTCACCTTGTACGGGTTACCGCGTTTTATATGCAACGCGATGATATCCAGTTAAAGCAATGGCAAGTTTCTAACCAGCAATTTGCAGGCTACATCGACAACGCCAGTAAAGGCAGTAACTACGGCCTAGAAGTTGAAGGTAACCTACAATATACGGACCGTCTTGGTTTTAGCTACAGCGCAGGCTATTTAGAGACCGAGATTGAAGACTTTGTGGCTGCCAGTGGCCTAAACCTTGATGGTCGCGACCAAGCACAAGCGCCAAATTATCAATACTCGTTTGCCGTTAATTACGAGTTAATGGATAACCTAGTGGTTGAATTAGGTGTGGAAGGCAAAGACAACTATTACCTCTCGGATAGTCACAACGAACAAGCGCGTAATCATAACCTGATCAACGCAAGCCTTAGTTACTATGGTGACAACTGGTCATTAACGGCTTGGGGTAGAAACCTAGCAGACGAAGACATTGTAGTACGTGGCTTTAGGTTTGGTAATAATCCACTAGACGGCTGGCAAGACAACACCTATGTACAATACGGCGAGCCACGCGTTTATGGCCTAAGTTTTACTTACGAACTGTAGTACGACCCGTTTATCGCCTACACATAAGGCGATAAACGGGCACAAAAAGAAAAAAGGGGGAACGTAAAATTAGAGTAAAACGTTCCCCCTCACCGCAAAAACTCAAAAAGCAATTACCCTTTTAGTTATTCCATGCTTGGGGCACTGGAATACACCAACTCAACCAGATTATTCATCGTTTTTGACTTCTGCATGTAAGCCTTTTCCATATGGGCAAGCTCTTGCAGTTCAAACAGGGTTGTTTCCACCAGTGCTAACCATTTGGTTGTGGTGTCTGGCACCTCGTTACCCTGCCTTGCCGCCTTCTTGAGGGCATCGTAATAAATCGTTAAGTCATGATATTGGCGTAGATAATCCATATTGCTCTCCAACATGTCACTTTATTTCACACTAAAGTAACAAAAGCTTCGAGCAAAAATCTGCGCGAAGAAAATTTTTTTGAATTTATTTGTAAATTAATTAAAAACGCCAGCACCATCGTAGCAACACCTCAGTTAAATAATGAGTTACTCATCTCAGGCTTCGCCTAAAAAATCGAGCGAAGATTAATTAAATGCAACAAAATGTTCATTTTTAGACGGACTACTCTTGAAAAAGAAATTTTCTACGATAGACTCGCGTTTACGGTTTAGATACAAAAATGCAACTTGGTTAAGCGAACAATAGAGACAAACAAATAGCGTACATCCAGCTAAATAGGGACTGATGCTGTTTGTTACGCGAGTGCGACAGGCAAAAAGGATTGAGTTGGTGGGGAAATTTGATAAGCGCTTTACAGGAGACGACCTGCGTCGCATGCGCAAAGTCGCCGGCAAAACCACGCAAGAAATGGCTAATTTGGTCGGCGTGGAGCGTGGCACTTACGAAAACTATGAAAAAGGCGTAAGCAAATTTCCCTACGAATATTTTGAAATATGGTGCGACACCTGCGGCATCAACCTCAACCCACTTAGAGAACAAATCCTTGCCCTAAGAGACAAAATTGACGACGCCAAATTATGGCGTAAGTCGCCAACACCGCGAAATAATAAATCAAGCAACGAGGATAACGGCTAATGAAAGACGCGCACTTTCATTGCCCCTCACCACAATGGCAAACAATAAAGTTACGAATAAGGTCCATTTGCAACACAATGTTTTCAACTTTATTGTTAAGGAGTAAAGTGGAGTGGAAATTAAACACCGCAAAACTTAACTTAGAAAGGACGTCATTATGCGCTTTTTTATAAAAAATATAGCTAACCGACTCGTAACTTTAACAGCACTTTCCCAAAAACAAGCTAACAGGGTATCTGGTGGATCGCTTGGGCCAAAAGTAAAAGACCCAAAAGTCGAAAGTGACTCAGCAGCGCCAAGTAGAAAGTTATCACTGAATATAAATTCGATCAATCAAGTGACTGGTGGAAGTCATGGAGATAAATTAGATGATCCAAAGCTCGATAAGCCCTCATCTCGCGGAATTACAACTAGTCCATTACTAAAGGGAAATAAATGAAAAACTCTTGGTACTTTTTTCTATTGGTGATCTTAATGACAGCTGCATTTGCAGCTATTCATTATTATACTGATTTTGCCTACCAAATTCACACAATGGTACTTTTGGTTGTTTTGACATGTCTCTCTCGTCAGTTAGTGAATTTGCAACATATATCAGCGGTGCTCCTTGCAATTACAGCCGTTGAATATGTTTTAATCAAGTATATCTTGGAATTAAGTGCCTCAGGGTTACCTGCGTATCAAGGAAATGGTTTTATTTTTGGGAGCCATTTTATTGTAGACTTCGTGACTCTGTTATTTCTTAAATATCGAGTTAGCTTGTCTTTACGCTATATCAAGCATACTAGTTCAAATAATTGGCGTTCCATATATATGACTCATGCAGACCCTATCCTATATGGCATTTACTTTGCGTTTATTCTAGTTGACCTCGCGGCCTTCGGTGAAAATATTATTCGTAATTTAGAACATTTCGGTGTAGATGAAAGCTTTGCCAAACAATTCTGGAGCTGGGGCTTAATATACTATAACTACGAAATCCTAAAGTCGATTTTACTTTCCTGCGTAGTCACCACCATACTGGCTACTATCTTTGTCGAACGGCAGCGCCCTGATACGCCAGATGAGGAATTGGAAAGCGAATCTTAGTGACTTTATAACTGTCACCTTATAAGCAGGTACAGTCGTGCTCTATGCGCTTATATGATGACTTAACAAGAAATTTCAGACATTAAAAAAGGCGCTTGCGCGCCTTTTTTAATTCCTCAATTTACCGCTGATTATTCAGTTTCTGGTAAATTGCGACCGTAGAACACTTCCTGAATTTCACGATTCAGCTTAAGACGAATTTCTTCCTCTTCGTCTGCATCTAAATCATCAGTACTAATTCCAAATAGATATGCATTTAGGTCTGTTTCCTTAAGCATCATCTTCGTATGGAATAGGTTCTCTTGATACACGTTTACGTCTACCATGTGGTATGCGTCTTTAGTATCTTCCGTCATGTAATTCTGGATCGAGTGAATTGCGTGGTCGATATAGTGTTTAACACCATTAACGTCACGAGTAAATCCACGAACACGATAGTCAATCGTCACCACATCTGACTCTAAAGAGTGAATTAAGAAGTTAAGCGCTTTAAGTGGCGAAATAATGCCACACGTTGAAACTTCGATATCAGCTCTAAAAGTACAAATGCCATCATCAGGGTGTGCTTCAGGATAAGTATGAACACAGATGTGACTCTTATCTAAGTGTGCTACCACTGACTCAGGAAGTGGACCTGGAGCTTCATTACTATCAAAAGTCTGTTGATCAACAGGCTCTTCTGATACTAATATCGTCACACTCGCCCCTTGTGGTTCATAATCTTGACGTGCGATATTCAGTACGTTTGCACCGATGATATCCGTTACGTCTTTTAGAATATCCGTCAAACGATCAGCACTGTACTGCTCATCGATATATTCTAGATATTCTTTACGTTGCTGCTCGGTCTTGGCGTAGCAAATATCGTAAATGCTAAAGCTTAAACTCTTAGTTAAGTTGTTAAAGCCATGGAGTTTAATTTTATCAAAGGGCTTGTTCACGATAGACCCACCTTAATACAAAAAATCTGCGCTGCAGAAACAAAAGTTCGCGGATTTTATACGAAAATAGCGCTATGAAAAAGCGTTATTTTTCGTCAATTTCAACCACTTCATGGCTATGCGTAATTTCTACTGCTTTTTCAAGCATTAATGCCACTGAGCAATACTTTTCAGCGGATAAACTTACGGCTCTTTCTAGGTGTTTTTCAGAGACATTACGCCCTTTCACCACGAAGTGTAAATTGATCTTGGTAAAAACCCTAGGTGCGCTTTCTGCGCGCTCTGCGGTTAATTTTACTTCCACGTCGGTAACATCCTGACGCGCTTTTTGTAGAATGCTGACTACATCGACTGACGAACAACATCCCGCTGACATTAATACCATCTCCATTGGACTTGGCGCAGCACTATCAGAACCGGCATCAAATACCACATTATGTCCCGACGCAGAGCGACCGATAAAGGTATCTCCTTCAACCCATTTTACGCTAGCTAACATAGTTATCCTCTATAAAGCATAACACCGCCAAATGGCGGTGTACTTAAACCTAGAATTGCCTCTAAGTGTGTTTTCTACACTGTCGATAGTGATTGTGCCAAGCTATACAGCAGAATCAAACAGGTTTTTGACCAAACCCGCGAATTCTTCGATAAATTCTTTTTGTTCTACGGTGACACGTCTGTCAACAACACTTGATAGCACTTCTTGTAAGTCGTACACAATGCCATCTACCTCACGCACGATCATGCTGCGCTGCTCTGTAGATAACTCAGTGTGCTGCTCGCATATACGGATAACGTTTTCAGCGATCACATCTTCGATTAATTCCATGACTGTTGGAGCCCCTGGTTCAACCGTCCCAGACTTCTCAAACAAGGCTAAGTTTTGCGTCAAATACATGACTAAATCATCGTACCCTTGTTTATCTAAAACCATACTTTGCTCACCCGAACCTATCAAAGACATCTCCTATTGATTTAAGCAGAAAGTTTTTTCGATTGCTACTTTTGTAGTCAACTAGACACAAAAAAGCAGCCGAAGCTGCTTTTCTTATCAATTTTTATTGAGTAAACCTCAATATTGGCATTTTAATCCAAAGATAAACCTGGGCTCAAGCTAGAAGGTAAAGTTACCTTTTCTAGTTCCACAGAAGCCACTGGGTATGCACAGTAATCTGCCGCGTAGTATGCACTTGCACGGTGGTTACCTGATGCACCGATACCACCAAACGGAGCTGCACTTGAAGCGCCAGTGATTGGGCGGTTCCAGTTTACGATACCTGCACGAATACGACGTAAGAAACGGTCGTAGTCAGCTTCGTTGTCGCCAAGCAGACCTGCTGATAAGCCAAAGCTTGTCTCGTTCGCTTTTTCAATAGCAGCGTCAAAGTCTGTGTAGCGGAATATTTTTAACAGCGGACCAAAGTGTTCTTCATCAGGGAAGTCTGCAATGTTAGTACATTCGATGATCCCTGGCGTCACAAAGCCTGTGCCTTCTGTGTGTGTAAGCTCGATAAGCGACTCACCACCAAGCTCAACAAGCTGTTGCTGTGCTTTTACCATGCCAGCGGCGGCAGCATTTGAGATCATTGAACCCATGAACGGTTGATCTGCATCGTCAAAGTTACCCACTTTAATCGCTTTAGTTGCTTTGATCAGTTGCTCAAGGATTGTGTCACCTTGTTCACCTGCAGGAAGGAATAGTTTACGAGCACAGGTACAACGTTGACCACTTGAGATAAACGCAGATTGAATAATGTCGTGTACTGCCGCTTTGGTATCCGCTACGTCTTTTACGATAAGTGGGTTATTACCACCCATTTCAAGCGCTAGGATCTTACCCGGTTGACCTGCATATTGTTCATGTAGCAAGTGACCCGTACGAGAAGAGCCTGTAAAGAATAAGCCGTCAATACCCGCGTGTGACGCAAGTGCTTTACCTGTTTCAACTTCACCCTGAACTAGGTTAATCACACCAGCAGGAAGACCCGCTTGTTGCCAGTATTTAAGCGTTAGCTCAGCAACATAAGGCGTCAGTTCAGATGGCTTAAAGATAACCGTGTTACCAGCAAGTAGCGCAGGTACGATGTGGCCATTAGGTAAGTGACCTGGGAAGTTATATGGGCCAAATACAGCAACTACACCATGTGCCTTGTGACGGATCACGGCACGGCCAACTGGCATTGGATTTTCAACAACACCTGTACGCTCTTGATAGGCTTTCTCAGAAATCGCGATTTTACCTACCATAGCACCCGCTTCTGTACGAGTTTCCCAAAGTGGCTTACCCGTTTCTTTAGCAATTGCGATAGCCAGCTCTTCGCTATTTTCTTTTAGTACTTCAGCGAAACGCTTAACAATTTCTAGACGCGCTTCAAAGCTCATGTCGCTCCATGAATAGAAAGCTTCACGAGCCGCTTTTACTGCGCCATCAACTTGCTCAGCAGTAGCTGCGTTTGCGCTCCAAATAACGTCGTTGTTTGCTGGGTTTACAGAGCTAAAGCTTGCGCCTTGTCCTGCAATCCACTCACCATTTATTAGTTGTGCTGCATGTGTTGTCATAATCTGTTCCCAATCTTAAATCTTTACTAGGCTTACTTGATCGCCTTCTTCAACTTTTAGCGCCGCGGCAACATGTGGAGCAAGCGTCACTTCATTGCTATCAGTCAGGGCTAACTCGATTACCGCCGCGCGATAATCAACAAGTTTACCATTTGCGACCATAACAGGGAATCCACCGTTGCTTTCGCCTATTTTCACAGTACGAGTTTCACTATTGCGAACCGTGCGGATATTCCCCACTTTTGCTTCTACCGTTGGACCCGCGTCGAAGATATCAACATAACCATTAAATGTGAAACCTTCGCTTTTTAGTAGCTCAATAGCAGGGCGCGTATTGTCGTGAACTTCACCAATCACTGCTTGTGCTTCTTTACTAAGCAGGTTCACGTAGATTGGGTACTTAGGCATTAATTCAGCAATAAAGACCTTTTGGCCAATCCCCGTTAGATAATCCGCTGTCGGGAAATCCATCGAGAAGAAATGCTCTTCAAGCCATTGCCAGAACGGACTTTCACCTTGCTCATTAGAAACACCGCGCATTTCCGCGATAACGGTTTCAGCAAAACGATCGCGATGTTGATTGATAAACATAAAGCGAGAGCGAGACAGCAGTTTGCCGTTTGCGCCTTTGCGATAGCCATCTTTCAAAAACAGGGTGCATAATTCCGTCGCGCCAGTGTAGTCATTACATAGCGTTAAAATATCCACTGCTTTATAAACATCGAGTGTGCGTGAAGAGTGGATCACTTTGCTTAGGTGATAATGATAAAACGCATCATCTAAACCAACCGCAGCTTCGATACCGCTGGTACCAACCACCTCGCCTGTTTCAGTATCTTCTAATACAAATAAATAACCTTCATCAAAAGGCTTGTCAGCTTGCTTGCCAAATGAAGCAACTGAGCGTGCAATCTTCTTCTGTAATAGCTCTTCGTTTACAGGCAAAGAGGTAAAACCGTGACCTGATTCGTGAGCAATGTTTAAAAGCGCTGGATAATCGCTTTCTTGGATTGGGCGAAGGATCATCATGAGCCCGCTTACTCCTCAAAAATGTGGATAACAACAAGGCCACCAAAAGGTGACCTTGCAACCAGTATTAAGCGTTGTTAGCAACTACCGCAGCAACGGCTTTTTCAAAACGTGCCATCCCTTCGCGGATGTCAGCTTCTGGAATAACAAGAGATGGAGTGAAACGTACTACGTTTGCACCTGCAACAAGTGACATCACGCCTTGCTTGATACCTTCAACCAAGAATTCTTTTGCTTTGCCTTCGTACTTTTCAGTGACTACACCACCAAGCAATAGACCTTTACCACGTACTTCGGTGAATACGTTGTACTTTTCGTTGATGTCGTTTAGCAGTTCACGGAACAGCTGCTCTTTTGCTTTTACGCCATCAAGTACTGTTGTTGTGTTTACTGTGTCGAATGCTGCTTCTGCAACCGCACACGCCAGCGGGTTACCGCCGTAGGTAGAACCATGAGTTCCCACTTTTAGGTGCGCAGCAATCTCAGTTGTTGTGATCATCGCGCCGATAGGGAAACCACCGCCAAGTGCTTTAGCCGTTGTTAAAATATCAGGGGTTACGTTTAAACCTTGGTATGCATACAAATCACCAGTACGGCCAACACCAGTTTGCACTTCATCAAAAATAAGTAGCGCATTGTGCTTGTCACACAGCTCACGAACACCTTTTACAAACTCAGCAGTTGGTGAAATGATACCACCTTCGCCTTGTAGCGGCTCCATCATCACGGCACAAGTGTTGTCTGAAATAAGCGCTTCAAATGCCGCTAAATCGTTATAGTCTGTGTGAACGATGTCGCCCGGCTTTGGACCAAAGCCATCAGAGTATGCAGCTTGACCACCTACAGTTACAGTGAAGAAAGTACGGCCGTGGAAACCTTTGTTGAAAGAGATGATTTGCGACTTTTCAGCACCAAACTTATCTAGTGCCCAACGGCGTGCTAACTTAAGCGCCGCTTCGTTCGCTTCTGCACCAGAGTTTGCAAAGTAGACTTTCTCTGCGAACGTCGCATCAGTTAGCTTTTTCGCTAAACGTAGTGCAGGCTCATTAGTCATCACGTTAGACAGATGCCAAATTTTCTCGCCTTGCTCTTTAAGCGCGCCCACCAAAGCTGGGTGACAATGACCTAGACAGTTAACTGCGATACCACCAGCAAAGTCGATGTACTCACGACCTTCCTGATCCCATACTCGAGAACCTTCACCTTTCACTGGAATTACCGCTGAAGGTGCGTAGTTAGGTACCATTACGTCGTCAAACAATTCACGATTGATAGTCATTTTATTTCCTCATATTTGGTGAGTGAAAGTGCAAACAAGGAGTCATTTCCTTTTGGAGGTCGGCGCGTTGCCGCCACTTGATAGGATATTTATTCACACCAATTCGGTGCTATGTATTTTGACCCGCCCCTTGATGGCACAAAATTCATACGCTCATTATTTCAGAAAAAGCGCCATTTGTCTCACTTATACCACGTTCTCAGCCCTTAGTATTCAAGGGTTTAACATATATTCTCAACTCAAGTGAATAACTATCTAGGGCAGATATTTAGGGCAAAGCAAGCGCCGTGCAGCCTTGCACAGATCATTTAAGATTAGGTTTTGAATGAATAGTCGCAAAAAAAATTTCAATTTTTTTTACAAAATCGTCAACTGCAGGTTATGGAACGCACATTTTGCCAATTGCTGACGCATTTCCTCGGTAAGTTCTAAATGATTGAGCAAAATCTCGGCTTCGTCATCTTCAATTAACTGACTATCTTTTAAAACAAGTAGTTGTGCGTAGCCATAGGCTTTTTGCATCACTTGTGTCAAAGGTAATGGGTCGGCAATGTTTTTATGCGCATTTGGTAGATAAGTTTGCGCATACTCTTCCATGACGGCATTAAAGGGCAAATAACGTAACTCCATTTTTTCAATTAGCTTACGTGAAATCTCTGCCGAATGTTCTATCAACAAGTTACGTAAAAATAATGGATCAGGAGATAACTCCATTAATGCGGTGTGTAGGTCTTTTTGCTTTTTGTCTCGTGCTATTTGTACCTTGGCTTGCCACACTTTTTCGAAGGTGCGTAAATAAAGACGGATCAAGGCCACTTTCCCAAGCTCTAGTAACATGCCTAAAGTAAACGCATGCTGTTCTTTTACCCCAAAAAATGGTGCCAGCTCTTTTGCCGCAATGGCTGTGCTCATGCTCAGCTCGCGTAATTTACGCTTCATTAAGCCAAATGGTTCTGTAGCATGCGGCATCCAGTGTCTTACCGCCATTGTCGGGATCACCATTTGCAAGTTCTCAAGGCCTAAATACCTTAATGCTAATGCCGGCGTGTCGACCTTAATGGACGTGCCTTTACTGTTTTTTTTGCGATACTGTGGCAAGTTGACTAGCGAAACCAGCTCACGACCCAACCAACTTAAGTCATTGACCAAAGGTTCTAAACGCCCAACCGAAGCTGAGCGCACGGCTAGAATATCTAAGATCGCAGGAACGGAGTCTTGAATGCCAATGACTTCATGATAGATGTTATCAAGGTCATGCAGTTGCTTTGTGATAGCTTCTTCGATAACGGAATGTAGATGCTTACTCGCTTTGGCAATATATTTGTGATGACTTGTGCTGCTTTCTTGGCGTTTTGCAGCCGCAGCAATTTCCACCTCTAGCATAGTGCGCTGTGCGATATTCTCACCATAGCTGATATCAAATGTATGGATATAGCCTATTTGCTTCTGCGCAAAGTTGAGGCTGATAAGGAGGTCATGGGCACGCTCGGATAGCGCTTGTGCCATTCTAATTTGCTTATTTTCTTGCGTCATGCATGCTACTTATCTAAAAGAAAAACACTGAGTTAAGCACTCAACAGAATCGTCTTACTGATTAGTATTATACCAGTAAAAGCAATATTATGATTTGATATTGCGCACAATAGAATCAAAAAGTTATATATCAAAAGCCAGTCTAACCAACGAAAGCGCAGCGAATATGGATATATTACACCTAGGCGAAACCCTGTTGGTTTTGTTTAAACTTTAGAAGCGTTTTATAAAGTTATCAAGTAATGCTAAGCCGTGTTCCGTGAGGATAGCTTCTGGGTGAAATTGCACACCTTCTAGCGCTCTATCGGCAGCCAAGAGTCCCATAATTTCATCACGTTCACCCTCTTGTGTCTGTGTCCAAGCCGTTACGGCTAGAGCATTTGGCAGGCTACTTTGTTCAACAACCAAAGAGTGGTAGCGGCATACTTCGTATGGTGATGGCAGGCCTTGAAATACGCCTATATTGTTATGATGAACTTGAGACGTCTTACCATGCATCACTTGTTTTGCTCGAATGACTTTGCCACCTAAAGCTTGTGCAATAGTTTGATGACCAAGGCAAATGCCAAGAATAGGAATTTGTCCCTGTAGACGTTTTACTACTTCAAGCGAGATCCCCGCTTCATCAGGACTGCAAGGGCCAGGAGATAGCACAACATATTTGGGATTAAGCTGCTTGATTTGTGAGGCGCTGATTTCATCATTCCGCTTTACCAGCACGTCCACGTCTAAGCGCTGAAAATACTGCACTAGGTTGTAAGTAAAGGAATCATAGTTATCAATCATCAACAGCATGTAGGTACCACTAAAAGAACCAAGCAGCCTATTCGCCACTGGGGTAAAGATGTTCGTTATAAGTCTATTTTATCACGAACTCAACAGGAGGGTTTTCTTATATCTAGTATCTGCTTTAAGCCAAGGGGCTATCGCCCCTTGTAATACAAAAAGACACCATAAATGGTGTCCTTTCTTTGTGTTTTATTAACCGCGAGGAATAAAACCGACGGCGTCATACACAGCTTTAAGCGTTTTCTCGGCACGAATACTTGCTTTTTCCGCGCCTTTTTTCATGATTTCGTTCAGCAGAGTTTGATCTTCACGGATTTCTTTAAAGCGCGCTTGAATAGGCTCAAGCATATTCACTACCGCATCGGCAGTGTCTTTCTTCAAGTGACCGTACATTTTGTCTTCGTACTCTGGCACTAACTCTTCAATTGAGCGTTTAGTTGCAACACTAAGTAGAGTCAGTAAGTTGGATACACCAGGTTTTTCAACACGATCAAAGTAAATGCGTGCTTGCTCATCTGAATCCGTTACCGCTTTTTTCAGCTTTTTCTCTATCTTCTTAGGTTCATCCAACAGCATCACAAAACCATTTGGGTTTTCGTCTGATTTTGACATCTTCTTGCTCGGATCTTGCAAGCTCATAACACGAGCGCCAAACTCTGGAATATAAGGTTCTGGGATCTTAAAGACATCGCCATACAGGTTGTTAAAGCGCGTTGCGATATCGCGGGTCAACTCAAGGTGCTGCTTTTGGTCTTCACCAACCGGTACTTGATCCGCTTGATACAATAAAATATCCGCAGCTTGCAATACTGGATAGGCGAATAAGCCAACGTTTACGTTATTGGCGTGCTTTGCTGATTTATCTTTAAACTGCGTCATGCGGTTTAATTCACCCATTTGTGCATAACAGTTCAGCACCCAACCTAGCTGTGCATGCTCAGGAACCTGTGATTGTACAAATAGTGACGATTTATCTGGGTCGATGCCGCAAGCGGTATATAGTGCTACGCCGTCTAATACGCGATCGCGTAGTTGCTGCGGCTCTTGGCGAACCGTAATGGCATGCAAGTCAACCAACATAAAGTAACAATCATGATCATTTTGTAGTTTAAGCCACTGGTTAATGGCACCTACGTAATTGCCTATTGTCATACCACCGGTTGGCTGAATACCACTTAATACTACAGGTTTACTCATGTCGTTCCTTTATTTCTTCATTGAATTAACGTTGATTGATAATGGGAATAATATCTAAGAATCCATCACAAAGGTACTGTGGATTGAACTCTTTCAAATCGAATCCCTGATTATACCCATAATTTAGCGCAATCACAGGTATCTTAGCGCCCTGAGCGGCCAAAATATCGCTTTTAGAATCTCCAACCATAATAAGCTTATCCGCTGGTATACCAAGACGCTCGGCAGCCAGCAATAGCGGAGCTGGTGATGGCTTTTTGTCAGTATCATCACCACAGACGATACAATCAAAATGCGATGTGAGATTTAATTTATCTAGCAGCTTTAGCGTAAATGCACGATTTTTATTGGTCACGATGGCTTTTGGCACTGTGGCAAATGCAGATAACCCCGTCTCAACATGCGGATACAAACCTGCATACTGACCAACTAATTCATCATAATGCACTTTAAAACGCTCAATGGCGGTGTGCGCTAAACTTTCGGATAGCGCTTCGCTAACTTCATGGCTACCGCTTAGGCCTCTTTTTACTAACATATCGATGCCGTTACCCACCCATTCACGCACTAGAGCATGACTAACAATTGGGTGAGCAAGCTCAGACAGTGTTAAATTGAGCGCCATGTACATATCCTCGACGCTATCAACTAACGTGCCATCGAGGTCAAATAAAATACCCTCAAAACGCATTATTTTACCTTTGCTAATTCTTGACGCATGGCGTCTATTACCGCTTTGTAATCGGGTTGATTAAAGATAGCGGAACCCGCAACAAACATGTCTGCACCGGCAGCTGCAACTTCAGCAATGTTGTCCACCTTAATCCCCCCATCCACTTCAAGACGAATATCGCGACCGGAAGCGTCAATACGTGCTCTCGCTTCTTTTAATTTTTCAAGTGTATGTGGGATAAAACTTTGGCCGCCAAAACCAGGATTTACCGACATCAAGAGGATTTGATCAATTTTATCCATCACATGATCGAGATAATGCAGCGGTGTGCCTGGGTTAAATACCAAGCCAGCTTTACAACCTGATTCTTTAATCAGCGCAAGGCTTCTGTCTATATGCTCGCTGGCCTCTGGGTGAAATGTAATAATGCTCGCTCCGGCTTTAGCAAACTCGGGAATTAGACTATCTACAGGCTTTATCATCAAGTGTACGTCGATAGGAGCTGTAATTCCGTAATTTCTTAATGCGTCACAAATCATTGGACCAAAAGTTAAATTTGGCACATAGTGATTATCCATTACATCGAAATGAACCACGTCGGCACCTGCTGTCAGTACCTTTTCAACATCTTCGCCTAACCTCGCAAAATCTGCGGATAGAATGGATGGTGCAATTAAAAAATCAGACATACTTTTCCCCTAAACGTAAGACCGCGATACTGTACCGTAAATTGCCCAAAATGTCTGCGATTTAAGGCGCTTTATGATTGTGCAATAAACGAACATTGTGTATCATTATGTGATATCTAACTTCTGGGGATAGGGTTATGGTTTCTAGATATAAAGCACGGATTGCTCTGCTTGGGACGGTATTAGCCGTGTCGGCAGGGGTATTTTCTTTCGACAATGATGAAAGTCTTGCCGCAAATTACTCCGCATGCACTTGTAGCACTGGCAATTTAAGCAGTCGAATAAATGCAGTGGAATGTCAGCAAGAAGCGCACACCAGTTGGGCTGCGTGGTTGACTGGCGGTAGTTCGAGTGGCCAATTCCATTATTTGGATTTGCTTGAGCTATTACTTGGCTCTAAAGACAATCAAAGCAGTAGTAAAGTTTCATCTCCTTACTAATACCAGTTGAGCCAATCAACTGGTAAGAGGTAAACACTATGGCTTCTTCCAATAGTAAATTCGCATTAGTTCAAAGTGTCTGTGCAGCAATGTTTGGTGTGCAGAGTGGTCAAAAACAAGCATATGACTTTAACAAAAAGCATTTTTGGCCGTTTGCTTTTGCAGGCATCGTTTTTGTCGCCGCCTTTGTCATTGGCTTAATTTGGTTTGTAAATGGTGTAGTTTTGGCTTAGTCCTTTATGCCGCAGAAAATTACGGACGGTGATATAACGCCATTAGTTCGTCAACTTTATTTCGCCCATTACCTTTAGGGCTAATTGTACGTTTCACCTTTATCACATCTAGCTTCGCTTGATTATAAATCTTTCGTGTCCACACTGTATCGTGATTGGAGATTAACACTGGCGTTTGTTTTTCAAAAGCCGCGGTTTCCGCAAGATTCGCCAGCTGTGCTTGATCGTCTAAGTTAAACCCACCTTTTGCATAGCTAGTAAATGACGCAGTTTTGCTCAAAGGTACATACGGAGGATCGCAATACACTACCGCATTCTTTGGCATGGTTTCAAATACTTGGCTGTAACTTTGACAGGTAAAAGTAGCCTGTTGAGCCTTTTCAGCAAACACATATAACTCGCGCTCTGGAAAGTAAGGCTTTTTGTATTTACCAAAAGGGACGTTAAAGATCCCTTTGAGGTTATAACGACATAAACCATTGTAGCCATGGCGGTTCATATATAGAAATAGAATCGCACGCTCATACACATCAATGCTTTCGTTAAACTGTTGTCGATACGCGTAATACGCATCTGGATGGTTATTCAGCTCGACGAATAGCCTTTTAGCGTCACTGATAAATTCATCAGGAATACGCTTCAACTCTTTATACAGGTTGATTAGATCAGCGTTAATGTCATTTAAGACATAATGCTTAAACTGAGTGTTAAGGAAAACAGATCCCGCTCCAACAAAAGGTTCTACTAGCGTGTCGGCTTCATTACTTGCTGCTTGTAGGCGCTTAGAAATATCTTCTACTAAGCTGTATTTTCCGCCTGCCCATTTTAAGAAGGCTCTAGTCTTTTGTTGCATGCTCGTTCTATGTCGTGAGTGGTTGCGCGATTTTACACTAAATGTGGCTAATTACCGAGAGACTGAGTAATTTCTTGTTTAATTTTACTCATTCTCTTAAAAAATGGCTGACCTTTTCGTAGCGCTTCTGGCAATACTGCCTTTGCTTGCTTCGCTGAGGCCAAACTCTCGTAAGCATCAGTAGTAACTACAAACCAAGTTCGGCCGTTTCTTAAGACAGTAAACTGCTGTGTCACTACCTCGTTATGCTCCGCCATAAACCCAGCTGCAATCTCACTTTCTGTCACCGCAAGTAACTGGATCACCCATTCATCATCTGAACGACTGAGATACCAAGGGTTTCCCGTCAATGCTTCAGGCTCTGCGTACTGAGGCTCTTTTACCGGCGATAAAGTGGCCGGAGTACTATCAACATTGGCTTCTTCAGCTGCATTCGCTTGCTCTGATAGCGTGTTATTGTTGTTTGTAGTATCTTCTTTTGTTTCGGTTAGTGCAGATAAAATACTGCCAACAGGCGCAGTTTCGACTTGCGTTGGCGCTTCGGCTGGCAACTCTGGTTGCACGCTGTTTTCAATTTCAACTTTTTCAACTGTAGTAGTTGGCGCTTCAAATACAGCTTGCGCATCAATAGCAGTAGCGACAGTTTCTTCATTACCTTGAGTCGGTGTCCAGTATCGTTTTAATTCTTGCTTATACACTAAAGCAACCATCAACGCTGTCAGTATCAAACAAAGCGCAATGACATACCATTGCCATTGTGATTTGCTACCCACTTTTGAACTTTGTTCACGTAAATTCAGACTCTGTTGCTGCGGCTGCCAAGAAAGTAAAACACTCGGATTACCTCTAGCTTCAGCAACAAACGTATTAAAAATAGGATCTTCGTCAGGCGGTAAGTCTTTGTAAAACATGCTCATCAAGCGCTTACTCTCGAGCACGGATAAAGGCTCGATATGAATATCCAGACTTTCAGGGAGCAGCTGAGGCTGCTGCGCCGTAGCGAGTATGTAAATTGTTTCGCGAGAAGATTTTGCGAGCTTTTGTAGCTGTTCTGCAAGCTCTTGGGTTAAATGCCTAACGTTGTCTAAAACCCATAAGCATGGTCCACAAGCTTGTTCATCGTGGAGCAACATGAAGTTTTCACTTAGAGATAACTTCTGATCAATGAGAGGACTGCGAAAGCTATGCTCAAGCAGCTGCCTCACCACATCAAACTCTTGAGTACTGGCTGTCAGCTTTACAAACGCTTTGTTAAAGTCTGGATATTTATCGGTAAGAAACGATTCTGCAAGGTAGCTTTTACCAAGACCCGAAGAACCGACTAAGGTTATCAGGTTTTGGCCATAGTCGAATTGCATAGCAATTCTATCTACCAATGCAGCTCTGCTTGGTAAAATTTGCGACTGCATTTAACGACCTATTAGAGTTACCACGGTTTCATCGCTAACATCATCCACTAGCGCACATTGCCCTAGTTGCGTTGGCAGAATAAAGCGAATTTTGCCTTGTTTGTTCTTTTTGTCTTTGCGCATATGTTGTAAAAACTGCGCTGCGCTCATCTCGCTAGGCGCTTCTGTCGGTAATTGATAAAGCGCAATAACGCGACGGATCTTTTCAACATCAGCAGTACTAAGCGCGCCACGCTGGCAAGCCAGGTTTGCAGCTATCATCATTCCAGCAGCAACAGCCTCACCGTGCAACCAATTACCATAGCCCATTTGCGCTTCAATCGCATGGCCAAAGGTGTGACCCAAATTAAGTAATGCACGCAATCCAGCTTCGGTTTCGTCTTTGGCGACGATCTCAGCTTTTATTGCACAACACTTATAAATAACTTGTTGAAGGCTTTCAGCATCTAGTGTGCTGAGCTGAGGGTGCTGATCCGTTAATGTATCAAGAAAGGATGCATCATAGATCAACGCATATTTAATGACTTCAGCCATACCCGCAGCAAACTCTCTTGCAGGTAATGTACTTAAGGTCTTAGTGTCGATAAAAACCGCTTTTGGCTGATAGAAAGCACCAATCATGTTTTTACCTAACGGATGATTTACCGCAGTTTTACCACCAACTGACGAATCGACTTGTGACAACAAAGTCGTAGGGATCTGAATAAACGGAACACCACGCTGGTAGCATGCCGCAACAAAACCAGTCAAATCACCAACCACACCGCCACCGAGGGCAATCAAACACGTATCTCGACCACAATTATGCTCGAGCAAAAAGGCAGAGATCTTTTCAAACCACTCTAGTGATTTGTATTGTTCACCATCAGGGATAACAAAATGTAGCGGTTTTTGAGCGTCAAATATCGCTAACAGACTGTCTAAATATAAAGGTGCAATGGTGGTGTTGGTGATGATAACAGGACGACTTTGCCCAACGTACTGTTTAAGTCGCCCTTCATCTGATAAGAGATGTTCACCGATGAAGATGGGATAGCTTCGCTCGTTTAAATCAACCTTTAATTCAAGCATGGCTTCCCTCCTACGGTGTTGTTATTAGAAATCTAATTTTTCAATAATTTGGTTTGCAACTACTTTAGCGCTTTGCTCATCCGTACGAACAACGTGATCTGCCACTTCTCTATATAGTGGTTCACGCTCATCGGCTAAGCGCTCTAGTACGTCACGTGAGTCTTCACTGGTTTGTAGTAATGGACGACGCTTATCACGCTGAGTACGAGCTACCTGTTTTTCGATCGGCGTTTCTAGGTAAACAACAATACCGCGCGCAGACAACTTGTTGCGCACTTCTTTGCTGATCACAGAGCCACCACCTGTCGCTAACACAATGCCTTGCATTTCTGTTAGGTCAGAGATGACGCTTTCTTCACGCTTGCGGAACCCCTCTTCGCCTTCAATATCGAACACCCAAGAAATATCGGCACCTGTGCGGCGCTCAATTTCCTGATCCGAATCGAAAAATTCAAGGTGTAATTGATCTGCAATGTGACGACCAATCGTGCTTTTACCAGCCCCCATCGGGCCTACTAGAAATATATTACGTTTCTCAGCCATATCTTTTTAGTACAAACGAACTCTAAAATTTGAAATAAAACCCCGCCTAACGACCTGGCCCCAAAATTAAGGAGGGGATTATCTCAGTAATCCGTGAACAATTTCAAGTCAAACCACGCAAAAAGCGTAATACTTTTACTGTCAACGGGCCTATAAACTGTCTTGAATGATCTTAGGCGTCACAAATATCAGCAATTCTCGCTTTTCGTTAATATCACGAGAGTTCTTAAACAATAGACCTAAATATGGGATGTCGCCCAAAATTGGGATCTTACTTACTGCTGTTTTCACTTCTTGCTGATAGATACCACCCAGTACGATAGTTTGACCATTTTCGACCAGTACTTGTGTTTGGATCTCTTGGGTATTGATTGCCGTCGCCGGGCCATTTGGCGTTTGCACGGTATCACCTTTAGTGTCTTGTGTAATCACTAAGTCGAGAATTATTTTATTATCAGGTGTAATTTGCGGTGTCACCTCCAAGCTTAAAACCGCTTTTTTGAAACTCACCGTCGTTGCACCACTTGACGATGCCTCTACGTAAGGAATTTCTGTACCTTGCTCGATACGCGCCTTTTTCTGATTCGCCGTGGTGATACTTGGCGTCGCAATTATCTCGCCTTTGTTCTCTTGCTCCAAAGCTGACAACTCGAGATCAATCAGTGTGCCGTCCGCCAATTTGGCAATGTGCATACCAATACTACCAGCAGGAACCCCTTTCACGCCTAAATTAACGTTTAAGCGGTTTTCCAAAGACGGGATGTTACCATTGGACAAAGCATCAGCGCCTTCCAGCGTACCAGATATAGCATCGCTACCTTGCTGGTCGCTAAAGCCCCAGCGGACACCTAAGTCTTCTTGTACGGTATCATCCACAGTAACCATACGCGACTCAATACGCACCTGTTTTACTGGCACATCTAAGGTTTCCACCATCCGGCGCACACTTTCAATACTGCGCGAGGTATCTTTAATTAATAAAGTATTGGTACGTTTGTCAACGGACACACTACCACGATGGCTAATAATAGAGTTGATATCTGTTTTAAGTAAGTCTGCAAACTCTTCCGCTTTCGCGTAATTGAGTTGAATATACTCGCTATATAATGGCTCTAGCTCTTCCACTTGCTGACGCGCTTGTAATTCTTTGGCTTCTCTCGCTGCGAGTTCTTCTGATGGTGCAACCATCAAAATAGAACCATCCATACGCTTATCTAGCCCTTTCACACGTAACACAACATCAAGCGCCTGATCCCAAGGTACACCGTCTAAACGCAGAGTTATATTGCCAGATACAGTGTCACTCGTTACCAGATTAAAGTTGTTTGTATCTGCGATGATCTGTAGTACAGAGCGAATTGGAATATCCTGAAAATTCAGCGTGATTGGCTGACCTTTATACTCCTTTTTATCGCCAAAGGTTTTATTACCTTCGTCTTTTTCAACTGATAACGTAAAGATGTTATCAAGCTGCTGATAGGTAAACTTGAATGCCGCATTTGGCTCAATCACAATGCGGCTTTTATTGTCTTCTTTAAAGGTCTCGATACGAGATACCACAGTGCCAAAATCTAACACATCAAGTTCATATAACAGGTCTTCCGCAATATCAATATGGTGGAAGTCCGCAATGATTTTGCCACCGCGCTCTTGTACATCAATAGCCGCTTGATTGTGCTCTAGAAACGCTAGTACCTTCGCCTCACCTTTCTCACCGCGACGAAAATCGATAGCTTGAATTTGGTTAATAAATGCGGTGACTTTTTGACTTTGATCTTGTTCGGAGACAATCGGTTTGTTAGATACTTCCACTATCACAAGATTATTCTTAACCTCGGTTTTATATAGCTTCAGCTCATCCATGTTGATGGAAACGGCAAAACCGCCATCTCTGAGTTCACTGGTAATGCCTTGAATGCCAGCCTTGTTAATGCTCAATGCTTTTAAGCTTTCTTCAAACTCAGCCTGCTGGAAAAATAATTCGATACTAGCACTTTCACCAACAACTCGAACTTTTGGCTCTGTATTGAGTTTTTCGTCAAACACCAGTTGTAGCTGGGTTTCCCCTGTTGGCACAGGGTTATAGCGAATGTCATACAACATAGGAATGGCATGCGCTATTGACGAAAGGCCAACTAAGGCAACACCGAGCACGGAACGCCATAGTGTTCGAGTGCTTTTAATAGTTGATTTTATAACGTTATTGTTAGTATTCACTCGCGCCACCTTGTTCCGCTTCTAACATTTCCACTTTTGTTAGCCTTTCTTTCCAACATCCCGTTCCATCTGGGATCAATTCTAATAATTCTAAATGATCGGCATGTACACTTAGCACTTTGCCATGATACAAACCCATATATTCGCCACGTTTAACACGATATAACCCCTGCGTTGCCGCTTCGATTAGCGCCCAACGACCATCAGACTTGGCGATAATGCCTTTCATACGCAGATTATCCAATGGAAACTTCTCTAACGGATAGCGATCTCTATCTGGATCTGGATGTAAGCAGTTTTTAATTTGAACTAGTTTATTTTCAATCACTTCGGGCTGTGGCGCAACAAAAGGGCTACGTAACTCCGAAGCGCTATACCTAAACGGTTCATAATTTTGCATTTCAGGTATAGGCTCGATTTTTGGCGTTGAGCTTGCTTTTACCTGATCAATAAATTCTTTTTGTTCTGCCGTACTATCATTACAACCAGAGATGAACATCAATGTGGTCACGCAGAGCATCAGTCGGATCATTTCTGACCTCCTTGCTCATAGCGATAAGTTTTTGCCACAACACTAAATACCAGCTCGCCGTTTCCTGCATTTTCGATTCTAAAATCGTGTAGGCTGACTATTCGAGGTAACTCAGATACTTTACTCACAAACTGACCAAATTCATGATATTTACCTATCACTTCTAACTTAATAGGCAATTCAGTATAAAACTCTTTGCGTACCTCTGGCATCCAGCCAATTTTTAGGAAGGTTAATCCGCTTGAAGTACCAACGTAAGTCAGATCATCAAGTAACCCAGGCGTTTCGTTGGAACTTGGCAGTCGCCTCAACAGCTCTGTAAATTGCGCTTCCATATCAATCATTTGCTGTTTATAAAGCTCTAGATTGTTTGCTCTTGCGTATTTTATTCGGTAGCTCGTTCTTAGCTCCTGCTCTTTTTTAACCGCTTGATCGTAGCGATCAATTGAGCTTGAGACCATCAGGTTATAACCCAATACCATCATTAATAAAACCACGAGAATGGAACATAAAACTTTTACAGGAAAAGGCCAATGACCTATGTTGTCGAGCTCCAGCTCATTCCAATCGATTTCTTTTAAACTGTTTAAGTCAAAATTCATGCACTGTGCCTCCGCCCTATTTCGCTTTATCGGCTAAGTGGATGTCTTCATGAGACTTAACATAAAAATGCATCGTAAAATCACTCAGTAATTTTGAACTTTGCTCACCGGCTACTATGCCCTGGATCACAGGTCGCTCTAATAAATAAGACGATTCAACTTGTCGTAGCATTTGCGATAACCGGTTATTTGATTCACTACGACCAATGACTTTGATCATATTTTCTTGCCGCTCAAGACTGGTGAGATAAACCCCAGCCGGAACTACTCGCGCTATTTCATCGATAATTTGCGTGCCGAGACTACGGTTGAGTTGTAACTCTTCAATAAGCCGAATACGGCGCTGTAAATTTTCTTTTTGCTTATTCAGATCGTTAATCGCGGCTATTCGTGAATCTAGTTGAGAGATCTCACTTTCGAGATAACGGTTTTTAACTTCTTGTCCGGTTTTTAAGCCATCATAAAAACTACCAAGCATGTACATTATCAATAGACAAGCCGCGATGATCACCGCAATGATAGTCAAAAAGATTTGTTGCGACGCTTGCCTTTGCTGCTCGCGCCAAGGTAGCAAATTTATATGTGGCATGATGAAAAGCTCCTTAGTGCCAAGCCTGTCGCTAAGGCAAACTGCGCTTTATGCTTTTGCAGCACATGCCTATCTACTTTTGGTGCGATCTCCATGTCGGTAAACGGGTCTGCCACGATTGTGTGGATCCCAAGCTCATCAATGAGCAGTTTATCTAAGCCACTCACCAAAGCCGTTCCCCCCGTCAACACGATGTAGTCTATATGATCTTTACCACTGGTTGTCATGAACATTTGTACCGCTCGACGAATTTGCTGCAGCATAGAAGTTTGGAAAGGAGCTAAGACTTCAAAGGTATAGTTTGGCGGTAAATCTCCCGTTGTTTTCGCCAGTTCAGCTTCATCGTAAGTTTTGTTGTAATAAGCAACAATACTGTTGGTATATTGCTCACCACCAAACACTTGGTCACGGGTATAAATCGTTTTCCCAGATTGAATAACGCTTATCAACGTAAGCACCGCGCCAATATCTATCATTGCTACGATTTTATCAAAGGCATCATTTGGCAGTTCAGGGTAAATGACGTCCATGGCTCTACTTAGTGCGTAGTTTTCTACATCAACAACTTTCGCTTTGAAACCAGCTTCTTCCAATGCGCCTACCCGTGCTTGCACGCTTTCGGTACGAGCCGCAGAGAGCAGCACATTCATTTTTGACGGATCGGCTTCGTTTACTCCAATTTTTTCAAAATCTAGACTAACTTCATCTAACGGGTAGGGGATCAGGCTATCCGCTTCAATAGCTATCTGGGACTCGAGTTCAGCATCAGTTAATGACACATCCATAAAGATCACTTTTGTAATCACGGTCTGACCGGATACGGCAACTGCTGCATATTGCGTGAGCTTTGGAATGCGCCGCTTCATTTTAGTTATCGCGTTGCCGATCGCTTCAATGTCTTGAATGGCCCTTTCATTTACTGCTCCTTTCGGAATAGGTTCAATCGCAACGGCTTCTACTCGGTAGCTGGAACTTGTCTTCGACAGCAACACCGCTTTGACACAATGGGAACCGATATCGATCCCTATCATCAGAGGTGCTTGTTTTTTTAGTAGTTGGCTCAGCATGTGAAGCGCCCGTTTCCTTTTAAGACTGTGTACCATAAAAATTTAGCACACAAAAATATTAATCGTTTTTTAATCAAGATATACTAGCAGTGTCTACCTGTAATTGGGAGTCTAACTAGGGATAATTCCGTGAAATTATTGAAAAGATTTTTACAATTCGTTTTTGTTTGTACCCTTTTAGGCGTGTTGACACTTATCAGTCTTTATTATTATGTCAAATCTGACATACCAAGTGTAGAGGTTTTGAAAGATGTTCAACTACAAACACCCATGCAAGTCTTTACACGAGACGGAAAACTCATCAATCAGTTTGGTGAAAAGCGCAGGATCCCTGTACGTTTGCAGGATGTTCCACTCCCCATGCGCAAGGCATTCTTAGCGACAGAAGATAACCGTTTTTACGATCATTTCGGTATTGATCCGATAGGTATCGTCCGCTCCGCTTTAGTGCTTATCACCACAGGGCAAAAAAAGCAGGGAGCCAGTACGCTCACCATGCAACTTGCCAGAAACTTTTTCTTAACAAGAGAGAAAGCCTATATTCGTAAAGTGAAAGAAATCTTTATTGCGTTGCATATTGAGCAGCTATTAACGAAAGACGAAATTTTTGAGCTTTACTTAAACAAAATTGAACTGGGTAATCGCGCCTTTGGTATCGGTGCAGCAGCACAAGTCTACTACGGTCGCTCACTATCAGAATTAACTTTAGCAGAAATGGCAATGATTGCAGGCCTGCCAAAAGCGCCTTCTGCGTTAAATCCAATTCGTAACCCAGAGCGCGCGCAATTGCGCCGGAATGTTGTGCTCGGACGAATGCTTGCTGAAAAGTATATTACCCGCGCAGAATATGATGAGGCGACACAAGCTCCTATCACGGCTAAATTCCATGGCGCCGAAATTGAATTATATGCACCTTATATTTCTGAAATGGTTCGCGCCTATATGGTTGAACGTTATGGTACTGATAAAGCTTATAACTCTGGCATGAAAGTTTACACCAGTGTGGAATCTGACATGCAACAGGCTGCTCAGCATGCATTAGTTGATAATTTACATGCCTACGATATGCGTCACGGCTTTAGAGGCGCAGAAGAAACCTATTGGCATGCTGAGACGGAATCGCCGCTCAGCCATGAAGGCATTATTACTCGCCTTAAAAAGGTCAATGAAATTGGGCCGTTAAAAGCCGCTGTAGTGCTAAACATTGCAGAGAAAACGGCCGACCTGCTCTTAAAAACCGGTGAGCAAATTACATTGGAATGGTCAGGCTTAAGTTGGGCCAGACAATACATCAGTGAGACGCGTCAAAGCTTACCACCAAAAACAACCGCAGATATCCTCGCGCCAGGCATGCAAGTGTTTGTCCGTAAACAAGACGACGGCTGGATGTTAAGTCAGTTGCCACAGGCATCCAGTGCCCTTGTCTCACTCGACCCACAGGATGGGCGTGTAAAGGCGATTGTGGGTGGCTACAGCTTTGAGCTTAGCCAATACAATCGCGCTACTCAAGCTAAGCGTCAGGTGGGTTCAAACATCAAACCCTTTATTTATTCATCCGCATTAGAAAATGGCTATACCCTAGCCACCATTCTTAATGACGCCCCGATTAATCATTGGGACAGAAGCGTTGGCGTGGCTTGGCGTCCGAAGAATAGCCCTGAAGTGTATAACGGCCCGATCCGTATTCGCCGAGCGCTTGCACAATCGAAAAACGTGGTATCTGTTCGTTTGATCAAAGGCGTTGGCATAAATAAGGCCGCTGATCATTTGCTTAAATTTGGTTTTCAAGACGCAGATATTAATCGCAGTGAGTCATTGGCGCTTGGTAGTGCTGCACTGACTCCTATTGAAATGGCGCGCGGCATGGCCACTTTTGCCAATGGCGGTCACCTCATTGAGCCGTACTTTATCGATAGAATTACCGACTCATTCGGCACTGAACTGGGGTCGGCAGAACCGTTATTAGTCTGCGACGAGCAGCAGCTGGAAGAACAACCTGAGCGCTGTGCACCGCAAGTGATTTCGGAGCAAAACGCATTTCTGATTGCCGATGCACTTCACAGTGCTATCTGGGGTGGTGGTAGCTGGAAACACGACACGGGCTGGAGCGGCACAGGCTGGCGTGGTCAGTGGTTAAAACGTCGTGACCTTGCTGGAAAAACGGGTACCACCAACGACTCCGTAGATACTTGGTTTACGGGCTTTAACCGCAACGTTCTCACTACAGTTTGGGTTGGCTTTGACGATGCGAGTAAATCCTTGGGTCGTGCGGCCTACAACGCTAACCTTGGTGATAATCAACTTGTTGGGGCAGAAGCCGGCGCAATTTCAGCACAACCAGCTTGGATAGACTTTATGCGTGAGGCACTTAGAGATGAGCCTTTGGCCCCGATAGAGCCGCCTCCAGGGCTTATTTCAACTCGGATAGACTTAAAGACAGGGCTTTTGTCTCGTAAGAACGACTACACATCTCGGTTTGAGTATTTCGAACAAGGTACGGCCCCAACCAAATACGTATTAGATACGGATAGCAGCACACCGTTTGACGATACCGCGCCGCTACCAACTCACGAAGAGTTATTCTAGAATAAAAATGCCGATACAGATGTATCGGCATTTTTGTCTTATACTAGTAGTTATTATATCTATTTTCTTAATAGAGCTATTTTAGATTTTGCGTTAGCCAGAATAAATCGGAATGTATTCCCGCTGCTGTCACTTCTTTACCTGCCCCCGGGCCTTGGATCACCAGCGGGTTTTGTTCATACCATTTAGTGTGGATCACAAAAATATTATCACCCGGCGTTAAATTCGCGATTGCCGAGCCATTTGGTACCTGTGCAATGCCTACTTTTGCAGACACTTTACCATTGCTTGCAATTTCAAGCGCACCAGTATAGCGAAGCGCAGCGTCATTCGCAGTGGCCTTTGCATAGTGTGTCGCATAAAAGTCATCGAGTTGCTGGCGATTTTCTAAAAACGTTTGCCATGAACCCACACTCAAGGACTCAGGCATTAATGCCTCTAATTCAATATCTTCAAGCTCAAGTTCAATGCCTAACTCTCGTGCTAAGATCAAAAGCTTACGCTGCATATCACGGCCAGATAGATCTTCGCGCGGATCGGGCTCGGTAAAACCAAGTTCTTGCGCCCCAAGCACTAGCTCAGAAAATGCTTCAGAACCATCATAGCGACTACAAAGCCAAGATAAAGTGCCGGAAAAGACGCCTTCAATTCTCACCACTTCATCGCCACTATTTTGCAGATCAGCCAATGCAAAGTTAATGGGAAGACCTGCGCCAACACTGGTATTGTAACGCCATAACAGGTTACGCTCTTGTAACTGCTGACGCAGCTTTGAGTACCAACCTTGTTGTGCCGTGCCGGCATATTTATTGGCGCTGATCAAATGGCAGTCATGTTCAACAAACAGCGGATACAACTCACTGAAACGCTCGCTCGCAGTAATATCGACCACCACTTTATGCTCGTAATCTAGCTCTTTAATACGAGTGAATAGCTCTGCTTCATTGTATTCGATGGCCTCATTTTGCCATTGCTGTTGCCACGATGCTAAATTCAACCCGCTTGGACAGAACAACATTTGCTTAGAACGCAGTAAGCCAACCAACTTAAGATCAAAGTGCTCACTCAGCTTAGCGACTTGGTTTTTGCATTGTTCGATGAACACTTCACCCACATTGCCAACACCCGCCACTATCACAGCAAGCTCCCTGCCTTTATTCACCAAACGTTCGTGCAATATAGCAAGTAGATCGCTATCAATAGCTTGATCGGTTAACACTAAGCTGTAATGACGCTCTTGCAGCACAAAACGGGTGACAATCGCATGTGCGTCCAATAATTCCAGAGCTTGCTGATGCAACCCAGCAATATCCTGACTTGGGGCAACAATAGCAAAGCCTTGTACTTGCGACTCAATAATATTGGCTCGCGAATCCAGCGCTTTGATCACAACATGGCTAAACTCAGATGGCACCAGTAAGTGTGCCTCTCCACCTTTAACAAAATGATGGATGCTATGCTGGATAAGCTGGCTTAGCTGTTTCACTTCTCCACTTTTTAACTGTTCAACACGTAACAGGTCAAGTTGTCCAAAAGTGGTAATAAAGCGCTTCTCTTTGCTATAGCCTGCCTTTACTATCTCAGTGCCAAGCGCATCGGCATCAAAGCTGCTACGAACTTGTAGTTTTATGTCGGTATCTTTAAGTGGAGACAGCGTTTTTGCATGCAGTACCGGATTACCTAATCGTGCGAGTAATTCAGCTTGGCCACGACATACTTTAGTGTATTTTATGGCATTAGCGACTTTACGTGGATCTGTGCTGAACACACCAGTTGTATCCGTCCAAATTGATACTTGAGCCGCATCAAGATAACTTGCCAACAAAGTTGCGCTATAGTCACTGCCATTTCGGCCTAAGGTCACCGTTTCACCTTGTGCATTTGCAGCAATAAAACCGGTAACGATATAGATAGCGTGATCATCAATGGCGCGATAGCACGCTTCTTTGTTATGGGCGTGTAGTAACACCCCCTCTTGTTGTACAAATAACCTACGAGCGTCGATAGCTTTGGCTTCAACACCTTGAGAGCTTAGGTAGTTTGCTAATATACGAGCCGACCATAGCTCTCCATGTGCAAGTAAACTCGCGTAGTGAAGATGTTGCTCTTCTCGCCCTAAAGCGATTGCTTGCAGCTCATTGACAAGCTGTTTGAGTAACACACTGTGTTGTTCACCTACAAACAAGGCATCAATTAATTCACGTTGATGATTTTCAACTTGTAACAAGACATCGTTGAATGCGCGAACATCTTGCTGCTCAAAGCTTTGCCATAACTTCACTAGGGTATTCGTTGTTTTTCCTGCAGCAGAAACCACAACACTGTCACCTAGCTGACATTGCTCTAACACTATCTTGGCAACCGCCTGATAACGCTCTGGCGAGCTTAAACTCGAACCACCAAACTTATGTACTACTTTTGCCATTTACTCACCACAACGCTACTGTATGTGCAGGCGTTAATTTGAATGACTTAGCATCATCACTCGCCTGACTTTCATCAATACATGCAAATCCTGATTCCAGATCTGCAATGAGATCCTGTGCATCTTCAATGCCTACAGAAATACGAATCAACGTGTCGCCCACTCCCGCTTCTAAACGCGCTTGCGGATCCATACCTGCGTGTGTCATCGTCGCTGGATGGCAAATAAGACTCTCAACCCCACCTAAAGATTCTGCCAATGAAAAGTGCGTTAGAGACGTTAAAAACTTCGCTGATGTTTGCAGATCGCCTTTGATATCAAAGCTCACCATGCCACCAAAGCCGAGCTGTTGTTTTTTCGCAAGTTCGTGTTGAGGATGCGACTCAAGGCCAGGGTAATAAACTTGGCTAACATACGGCGACTTTTCTAAATACTCCGCAATAAGCTGAGCATTTTCTTGATGTTGGCGTAAACGCACGTTTAAGGTGCGCAGTCCACGTAGAGTAAGGTAACTATCAAAAGGTGCACCGGTAATACCGATATTATTCGCCCACCAAGCTAACTCATCACCCAACTCCTGTGTACGCGCGATCACCGCCCCCCCCACGACATCAGAATGACCATTGATATATTTAGTAGTTGAATGCACGACTACATCTACGCCAAAAGCAATGGGATTTTGTAGTGCCGGAGACAAGAAGGTATTGTCGGCGGCGACCAAAGCCCCCACAGCGTGTGCTGCATTTACGACAGCTTCTATATCCGTTAGCCTTAATATTGGGTTACTTGGTGTTTCAATCCAAACTAATTTAGGTTTGATCTGCTGCAGCTGTGCAAGACTTTCTGATTGTGTGAGATCCAAGACGGCTAATTTGAGCAATCCACGCTTAGCAAGCGATGTAAACAAGCGATAGCTACCACCATAACAGTCATGTGGAATAACCAGCGTATCGTCATGGTTAAGTAGCTGAGTTACTAGGTGAACGGCAGCCATGCCAGTCGCGGTAATAATGCCACGAGCACCACCTTCAAGTTCGGTAAGTGCCTGTGCAAGCACATCACGATTAAAGTTACCACTGCGGCCATAATCGTAGTCGCGTTTGGTATCAAAATCGGCAAAAGAATAGGTGGTAGAAAGGTAAAGCGGTGGCACTACTGCCCCATGTGCTTTATCAGCTTCTATACCATGACGTACTGCAACCGTCGATTTGTTAACTTGACTCATAAGGTCACCTAGATAGTTGGATGTTTAGACGTCTAAAAGGTTAGAGCAACATAAACTAGAAGTCAAAACATTTATACTGCTAAATGGCTAAATAACTAGTATTTGACTATCTTTTTTAAACCGATAAAATTTCGCCACTCTAGGCGTTGCTAATACGACTGAGTTATTGAAAACTATGGCAGAGATTCTTCTATCTCGCTATGGCGGATTAGTTTATTCATCTATTTGAGTTTGGGATTTATCTTTAATTCGTAAGGTTATCCCTATATTCATGCGGTTGGTGAATAATGTAGACCAGAACCCAGTCATATTGGCATTGATGTAACTGAGGCAAGTACACAATTATGGCAAAATGGAACGGTGAGTATATTCACCCATATGCAGAACACGGTAAGAAAGCAGAGCAAGTAAAAAAGATCACGGTGAGCATACCTCTGAATGTACTCAAAGTGCTAACTGATGAGCGTACACGTCGCCAAGTGAATAACTTACGTCATGCCACGAACAGTGAGCTTTTATGTGAGGCGTTTCTACATGCCTTCACAGGTCAGCCACTGCCGAGCGATGAAGACTTGAGAAAAGATAACCCAGAGCGTATTCCGTTAGAGGTAAGACAAATAATGGAAGAGCGCGGTTTGGAGATCCCAGAAATAAACGAAGAGTGATAACTACTCTTTCTCTGTGGACATACAGACACAAAAAAAGCCTCAATCGAGGCTTTTTTCATTTGGATAATACCAATGGTACTATTCCATATATCCAGCTGGCATATCGATTTGTGCCACACCTGATTCAATTGCAGCTACCGCTACCGCTTTTGCGATACGAGGTAACAAACGCGGATCCATTGGTTTTGGAATAATGTACTCAGGACCAAACTCAAGACTATCCACATCAGCCGCTTTTAACACTTCAGCAGGCACAGGCTCTTTCGCAATCGTTCTAATTGCTTCAACCGCTGCAATCTTCATCTCGTCATTGATAGCGGTTGCACGTACATCAAGCGCACCACGGAAGATAAACGGGAAACACAGCACGTTATTTACTTGGTTTGGATAATCTGAGCGACCTGTCGCCATGATCAAATCATTACGTGCACCGTGTGCAACCTCAGGGCTGATCTCTGGATCTGGGTTAGAACAAGCAAATACCACTGGCTTGTCAGCCATTAGCTTTAGATCCTCAGCAGAAAGTAAGTCTGGGCCAGAAACACCAACAAATACGTCCGCATCTGCAATCACGTCTTGTAACGTACGCTTATCCGTGTTGTTTGCAAACAGCTCTTTGTATTCATTTAGGTCATCACGACGAGTATGGATCACGCCTTTTCTGTCCAGCATATAGATGTGCTCACGTTGAGCACCGCATTTGATCAGTAATTCCATACAAGCAATAGCGGCTGCACCCGCGCCAAGACACACAATAATCGCATCATGAATATCTTTACCCTGGATTTCCAACGCATTCAGCATACCCGCAGCGGTTACAATTGCAGTGCCGTGCTGATCATCATGGAATACAGGAACGTCACAGCGTTCAATTAGCGCGCGCTCAATTTCAAAACACTCTGGCGCTTTAATATCTTCAAGGTTAATGCCACCAAATGTGTCTGCGATATTTGCCACAGTATTAATGAAGTCTTCGGTGGTGTTGTGCTTAACTTCGATATCGATTGAATCAAGGCCCGCAAAACGCTTAAATAATAGCGCCTTACCTTCCATAACAGGCTTTGACGCCAAAGGACCTAAGTTACCTAAGCCAAGAATTGCCGTACCATTACTGATCACCGCAACCATATTTCCTTTACCCGTGTAACGGTATGCATTCGCCGGATCAGCCGCGATTTCACGTACTGGCTCTGCAACACCTGGGCTGTATGCAAGTGCTAAGTCTTTTACGGTCTCGGCAGGTTTAGTGAGTTCAACACTGATTTTACCTGGAACGGGCTTCTCGTGATAATCTAGAGCTTGTTGACGAAAGTCTGTCATGGCGCGATATTTTCCTACGAAGTTAATGTGAGAGTGTGGTAAACGTTCGCATTCTGAATGTTGGCAACCTAGCTAGCTGGTTACAGCAACACACAGTGCGATTAACTATATGAGCGACGACATTCAACCACTCAACAAGCGTATGTGCTTTGCTGTCGCGGTATGTCAATAGGACATATAGTTAATCGACCGTATTCACACAATACCGAGTTTTGCTCATTATTCAAGTAAAATCAGGTCTATCCACTAGCACGGCATTTTCTATACTTTTCCGAGAAGATAAGCTCAATTTTAAGAAATATTTCACAAATAAAATGACTAAAACTTAAAAAACAAGACGCTAAAACCAGCACAAAATGTATAAAATTAGCACAAATGTACACCAACTATAAAAACAATAAGAAAATTGCAACTTAACTAATTTTAACGTCAAGATACCGACATTTAATCGCAATATACTGACTTTAGTTTATATTAAGTGCTCATACCTGATACTAATTACTATATGAGCTTTGATTATTTTCACAACTTAAGCTCGTAAATGTTCAATATTTATCTGCTAAATAGAGTTTTTACTCTACCCAAGAAATCAGTAAAGTTTTGCTGCCAAACTGGCAAGTTTTTTATTTTAGAAGAATAAAAGACACAATAAGACGGGATGACTGACGGTCTGTCTGTTGATGCAGAATAGGATGTATAAATCAGGAAGGTATTTTCAAACAGGCACAAAAAAAGCACCATAGGGTGCTTTTTTCGACTAGACCAACAAGATTACTTCTTGCTGCTAAGTGCACCGAAACGCTTGTTAAAGCGATCTACACGGCCACCTGTGTCAAGGATCTTCTGCTTACCAGTGTAGAACGGGTGACATGCAGAACATACGTCTAGGTGAATATCTTTACATAGCGTTGAACGAGTTTCGAACTTGTTACCGCAAGAGCACGATGCAGTGATCGTCTCGTAATTAGGGTGAATACCTTCTTTCATAGCAACCTCTAGTTAAGGCCGTATCGCTCTCCAAACCCGAAGTCTGGCACCATACGTAGTTATACAAAAATGTGGACGCGTATTTTAGTGCCTAACTGAACAATCTACAAGCAATATTTCAGAGTTTTTTATCACCGCCTCTGAGTACGTTTTCAATTCGTACCACCTTAGGTATATACTTCGTCACTGCGCTCACTTTATGGAATTGTAATACATGCTCATTCTTGAAGTAGCTTTAAAGCTGCCACTGCACCGAACATTCGACTATTTGCTAGCACCAACCATGCAAGTTGAAGCAGGAATGAGAGTCACCGTCAATTTCGCCAACCGTCGCTGCACAGCGATTGCGCTTGCTAAAAAAGACGACACCGATGTACCAAAAGAAAAACTCAAGCAAATTATTGAGGTGTTGGACGAGCATCCTGTCTTTAGCCAAGCACAACTTAGCTTCTTACACTTTGTCTCTCAGTATTACTGTCATCCAATTGGCGATACCTTATTCACAGCACTACCGGCAGTGCTTAGAGAGGGTGGAAGCCCAGACAAAACTCAGATCCCTGTCGTCAGATTAACGGAAAAAGGGCAGAAACTACCAACACTGCGAGCCAAAAAGCAACAAGCACTGCTTTCTCAATTATATGAAGGTGGCGCAATAAAATTAAGCGAACTAAAAGCGCTCGGATTTGCTAGCCAAACAATTAAAGCATTGGAAGAAAAATCGCTTATCTCACAATCTATTGAGCATGATAGCGATTGGTCGCAAAATGAATTACAGCTAGGCGAAAAGCCACGCCTAAACGACCAGCAAGCGACTATCTGCAGCGCCGTCAATGCACAAGTCGGTTACCGTACCTTTTTAATCGAAGGTGTAACGGGAAGTGGTAAAACCGAAGTCTACTTACAGAGCCTTGAAAACATAATAAAAGCGGGTAAACAAGCACTGATCTTGGTGCCTGAAATTGGACTTACACCACAAACGGTCAACCGCTTCAAAAAGCGCTTTAATAACCTGCCCATTGATTTATGGCACTCAAATCTAACCGATAACGAGCGCCTACATACTTGGCGTCGCGCCGAAAAGGGTCTGAGCGCCTTGGTTATCGGTACTCGCTCGGCCATTTTTTTGCCATTTCAAAATCTCGGCATGATCATCGTTGACGAAGAGCACGACAACTCGTTTAAACAGCAAGAAGGCCTGCGCTATCACGCCAGAGATCTCGCTGCATTTCGAGCGCATCAGGCACACTGCCCTTTGCTTTTGGGAACAGCAACACCGGCATTAGAAACATTACACAAAGCCATTACCAACAAATACCAACTCGTCACACTGAGTAAACGAGCGCAGACCCAGCACGATAACCAATTTCACCTTGTAGACATGAAAGGTCAGCCAGAACAAGGCGGGTTTTCACCAATGAGTTTACATTGGATGGAAAAAACACTCGCTCGCGGTAAGCAGGTTATGGTGTTTCTAAATCGTCGGGGGTTTGCACCAACATTGATGTGTCACGAATGCGGATGGCTTAATACCTGTAAACATTGCTCTACCAGCGCCACGTACCATAAAAACATGAACCGCTTGGTATGCCATCATTGCGGTGAGCAGGACTTTGTACCGCGACAATGTCCAGATTGCGGCAGCACCCAAATTATGCCCACAGGGCTTGGTACAGAACAACTCGAAGGCTTTTTAAGCGAACGCTTCACTGATATTCCCGTCACTCGCATTGACCGAGATTCTACGCGCCGTAAGGGCAGCCTTGAAAGCGCCCTTGAAGAAATTAATCAAGGTGGCACGCGAATTCTGGTCGGCACTCAAATGCTTGCCAAGGGCCACCATTTTGCTGATGTCAGTCTTGTGATTATCTTGGATGTGGACTCAGGACTTTACTCTTGCGACTTTAGAGCAACCGAGCAAATGGCGCAGCTTATTACGCAAGTTGCTGGACGAGCCGGACGCGCCGGTGAAGCGGGAACCGTGTTATTGCAAACGCATTTTCCAGAACATCCATTATTGCAAGATTTAATCAATAATGGTTATGGCGACTTCGCGCGATATGCCTTACAAGAGCGTGAAGAAGCTATGCTTCCCCCCTTCGCACACTTAGCTATCATCCGCGCCGAGGCAACAAATATAAATACAGTATTGCGCTTTTTGTCGGATTTGGTTCCAGCTACCCCCTATCCTGGTATACAATTGCTGGGTCCAATTCCAGCACCACTTGAACGAATAGCTGGAAAGTTCAGATATCAATTACATATACACGCACAACAACGCACTGTGCTGCGGGACTACCTTTCGCAACTTGCGCGCTATATTGCTACGCATGAGTCTGCCAATCGAGTACGCTGGAGCATAGATGTTGATCCAATGGATAGCTATTAAAATCAAATAACCTATGGCACAGCACGATTACATCAATAAGAAACCTAAAGGCAAGGGGAAAGACAAGCCAGAAAAATCGGCAAAATTTCCTGTTATTGCTGCTATTTTTGCATTTCTACTGATCGGTGGGTTTGCCTACGGTCTTTGGTTTATAAAAACCAATGCCGATCCTAAAGAAGTAGAGCAAGCCAAAAATCCGCACCCAGTTGCCGAGCAAAAGGTTAGTAAACCAAAGCCTCGCCCACCTGAGTTCATTGAAGAAATTAAAAATCATGAAATCAAGGTCGAAGTTAAAGAGATCGAGAGCAAAGGCCCCTATCAAATGCAGTGTGGTTCATTTAGAACCCATAGCCAAGCCGAAGCCATGAAAGCCAAAGTTGCGTTTGCTGGATTAATCGCAGAGATCCGTCGTACCGAAGGGAGTAACGGTGTCTGGTATCGTGTCCGTCTTGGTCCCTACGATACCAAACGTTTAGCCGAGAGCGATAAAAACAAATTGCAACGTGTTGGGATATTTGGCTGCGGGATTTGGGGCTGGACTTGATTTTTATAAGTCTACCCATATTTCCTACTAATCTAGAGTTACACGGGCACAGGCCCAAATAAGGATTACTATGACTACCATCGTTAGTGTTCGTCGCGATGACAAAGTGGTTATCGGCGGTGATGGCCAAGTTTCGCTTGGTAACACAGTTATGAAAGGCAACGCACGTAAAGTTCGTCGTCTATACAATGGTAAAGTACTGGCAGGTTTCGCTGGCGGTACAGCTGATGCATTTACATTATTTGAACGCTTTGAAGCAAAGCTAGAGATGCACCAAGGCCATCTCACTAAAGCAGCCGTAGAAATGGCAAAAGACTGGCGTACCGACAGAGCATTAAGAAGGCTTGAAGCCCTACTTGCGGTAGCCGATGAAACCGCCTCGCTAATCATCACAGGTAACGGCGATGTGGTGCAGCCAGAGCATGACCTTATTGCTATCGGCAGTGGTGGTAACTTCGCACAGGCGGCTGCAACCGCACTACTTGAAAATACAGACTTAAGTGCGAAAGAAATCGTGGAAAAGAGCCTGAAGATCGCTGGCGATATCTGCGTATTTACCAATAATTTCCAAACTATCGAAGAATTGTAATAGGACTCGTCATGACAGCTATGACTCCAAGAGAGATTGTGCACGAGCTTGATCAACACATTATCGGTCAGGACAAAGCCAAAAAAGCCGTCGCGATTGCACTGCGCAACCGCTGGCGTCGTATGCAGCTTGATGAAGAGCTGCGTGCAGAAGTTACACCAAAGAATATTTTGATGATCGGCCCAACGGGTGTGGGTAAAACTGAAATTGCCCGCCGTTTAGCAAAGCTCGCTAACGCGCCATTTATCAAAGTAGAAGCGACTAAGTTCACCGAAGTGGGTTATGTTGGTAAAGAAGTTGAAACCATCATCCGTGATTTAGTCGAAGTTTCTTTTAAACTAACACGTGAACAGCAAACCAAGAAATTCAAATTCCGCGCTGAAGAAGCCGCCGAAGAACGTATTTTAGATGCACTTTTGCCACCAGCAAAAGACGCTTGGGGTGAGTCTCAGCCAAATGAAAATTCGTCAACACGTCAAGTATTTCGCAAGAAACTACGTGAAGGTCAGTTAGACGACAAAGAGATTGAGATCGACATCGCAGAAACGGCGCCTCATGTTGAGATCATGTCACCTCCTGGTATGGAAGAAATGACCAGCCAGCTACAGAGCATGTTCCAAAACATGTCGGGTGACAAGAAAAAGAACCGTAAGCTAAAGATTAAAGAAGCACTTAAGCTATTGATTGAAGAAGAAGCTGCAAAGCTTGTTAATCCAGAAGAGCTTAAAGAGCAAGCTATTGAGTCAGTTGAACAAAACGGTATCGTGTTTATTGATGAAATCGATAAAATTTGTAAGCGTGGTGAATCTTCTGGCCCAGATGTTAGCCGTGAAGGTGTACAACGCGACTTACTACCACTTATCGAAGGTTCAACCGTTAATACTAAACACGGTATGGTAAAAACCGACCACATTTTATTTATCGCGTCAGGTGCGTTCCAAATGGCCAAGCCGTCGGATTTAATCCCTGAACTACAAGGTCGTTTACCTATTCGCGTTGAACTAGAAGCACTGACTGCGGGTGATTTCAAACGTATTCTAACTGAGCCAAATGCATCTCTTACAGAGCAGCAACAAGCGCTACTGAAAACAGAAGACGTCACTATCGACTTTACCGATGACGCTATCACCAAACTGGCTGAAGCTGCATATCAGGTCAACGAGAAAACTGAAAACATCGGTGCGCGCCGCCTTCACACTGTGATGGAAAAGCTGATGGAAGAGATTTCATTCGATGCCAGTGAAAAGGCCGGTGATACCTTGACGATTGATGCCGCCTACGTTGAACAGCATTTAGACATGCTTGTTCAGGATGAAGATTTAAGCCGCTTCATTCTGTAAATTAAAATCAAAAGCGGAGCCTTGCTTCGCTTTTTGAGTTATACCAATTATGTATCAAGTCACCAAACTTCATTATCATACGCTCAGTAAAGTGCTCGATGTTTATTTTGAGGACGGCCGCTGTTTTGCGCTAAGTGCCGAATTCTTACGAACACATTCACCATCAGCCGAAGTGCAAGGACATAGTCCGGCGCAAAAGCAACTCGTGCTAAACAAACAGAATGTCGCCATAAAGAAAATTGAACCCGTTGGTCACTATGCTGCACGCTTTGTTTTTGATGATGGTCACGACTCAGGGCTCTACAGCTGGCAATACTTATACACTATAGCTACACAACACGATGCGCTATGGCAGGAATATGTAAACGCGGTAGAAGAGTATAAAACCCAAAAGGACAGCGTACCTATCAAGTTTGTGCCTTAACCAAACCGCCATAGCAATGCATGCTGCTCATGGTATTGAATAAAGTCATTCTTAAATGCAATGTACTTCTCCATATTCTGGTTACAGGCGTTTACAGCTTCTTGCTTAACCCTAGCGTATTGCCTCGCTATATCTGGAAAAGTAATTAACCTGAGCTGCGGATAATTAATGCCTTTCTAGCAGCCAGTTTTAGCGCTAACTGCGTTGAATTCACTTCCAATAGCCAGCTATTGGTGCGTAAATTCGCCTTGTTTTCCCTAAATCTTGCTGGCTAGACAAGGAAAAAACTAAGTTGTGCTTTAGCAACAATGAGTTGGAACATTCCTTATCCAAACCTCAGGTTAATTAAATAGTCACGAAAGGCAAGGTGACGTTTAACTCCATAAGAACCGGCTAAAAAAGCATGCAGATGATGAGTTCTAGACGCTATGCCTTTACGAAAATAACGACGCCCAGCAATACCAAACTCTCCCATTATCTCATAACCTAAATCACGCAGTTTTTCTGACTCTATGTCTAATTTATCTAAGTCATTTACTTCCAATAATACCAGTTGTATTAAGTAAATGATCTATCTTGAAGCGGGGAAATAGCTTTAGTAGCAAGGCAAAAATTTTACTATTTAGTTGTTCTAAATGAGAAATTTTTAACGAAGCTAATATGCTATTTCACCCTTCAAATTGATTAGAGAATTAATTCAATTGGTATAACATATCAACTATTGGTTTAGCACACAACTGTGGCACCGATGTACTGCCTATATGGTGTACAGCAGCTACATTTGCCTTGGATAGATGAGCGAGTATCGCCTGTTTCTCTTTATTGAACTGGTGCGGCCAATCCGAATTGTAACTTACCACTGCTACATTGGTATTCATTTAAGCGATACCTATCTTGAGTCTAAATAAAAGCCCCACTATAAATAAAGTGGGGCTTTGACATTAAGAACCTCAGGTTGAATTGGTGTTTATACCTGATACTTAGCCACGGCTTCGTGTAATACGCGCGCTTGTTCTGCGACTTCTTCACTACTTTGCGCATTAGAGCGAGCATGCTCTGACGCACCTTGCGCAATGTCTCTGATTTTAACCACGTTTTTATTCACTTCTGAAGCAACTTGGTTTTGTTCATCAATTGCCGTCGCGATATGCGTGCTCATTTCCATAATCGTTTGCACATCTTGGGTGATCATGCTGAGCAACTCCCCAGCCTTTTCAGCTTGCGACACACTTTCATTGCCTTGCTCACGACATTGTTCCATGATGTTCACCACTTCTCGTGTACGCTGTTGTAGTGTAGAAATGATGCTTTCGATTTCTTGTGTGGAGTCTTGAGTACGCTGCGCAAGTGACCTAACTTCATCCGCTACAACAGCAAAACCTCGACCTTGCTCACCTGCGCGCGCAGCTTCAATAGCAGCGTTTAGCGCAAGTAAGTTTGTTTGCTCTGCAATACCACGGATCACATCCAATACCGAGCCAATGGTTTCACCGTCACGCTCTAACTGAGCAACAACGCTTGAAGCACCACCTAACGATTCCGATAACTGCATGATGTGCTCAATTGTTGCAGTGACCTCACGGCGACCTTGTTGCGCATTTTCATTCGTTGTCTCGGCTTTATGCGCCGCTTCACCCGTATTATGAGAAATGTCTTGGATCGTCGCTTGCATCTCGGTCGCAGCGGTTGCGACCATATCCGCTTCGTGTAACTGCTCAGCCATACCAGTACTCGTTTGGGCTGTTGTCTCCGTTAAATGATCCGTGGCTTCATTAATGGTTGCCAACGCTCCATTCACATCTGCAATAAGATCTCTAAAGTCAGAAATTAAGCTATTAAAATCACGAGTCATAATCGTGATTTCGTCATTACCGCTTTGTTCAATTTGTAGACTTAAATTATTTTCACGACGAATGCGCTCAATGGTTTGGTAAACACGCTCTACGGGCTGAATAATTGAGCGACTAGTCGATAACACCAAAGTCATCACAATAATACCAGCAGTCACAAACACACCAATGGCGAGCATCTGAGTTTTATCAACGTTTTCTTTGATCTCTGTTTTTGCCTGTTCAACAACCTCAGAGACCACAGCATCACTTTTTTCAACACTCACTTTCATTTTGCCTAGCGCACCGCTCGTCAAATCTAAGCCAAGTGCCTCTTGTGCTCGAACTAAACCCGCAAATTTGGATTGATAGGTGCTCAATAAACTAAGCAGCTTAGATTGATATTGAGCGTTAAACCCAGCACTACGAATTTCCTGCGAAAACTGTGCAACAAGCTCGTCAAAACGCTTAAGATATTTGGTATCAAAACGTAACATAAAGTCTTTTTCGGCTCGGCGAAGCTGCAGCATGGTTGAAAGGAGTTGATAATTCTGCTGCTCTTTTAGTAGTGTTTCTACCTCGTGTACCGCACCACGAAGCTCACCGTAAAGAGCATCCTTTGGATGCAAACCAATTGTTTTTTGTAATTGCACCACTTTTTGAAAGTCATCGTAATAACTTTTTGCTAAACGTTCAAATTCGTTGATCCGACCTAAATCGATATCAAAATCAGAAAAAGTACCTTGCAACAAAGCGAGCTTAGTTTGCAACTCTCGATACTCGTTTTCAAACTCATCAAGTGAATCCACCTGCTTGTAAAAAAGGAAATTTTTCTCGTGTTTGCGCATTGCTAATTCATGAATGTCGAGCTCTTCTGCATATTGAATGGTTTCATTCAATTTCAGCATAGTACGAGCTTCGTACATGATCATAATTAACATAACAACCAAGGCAATCCCTACCACTAATGCATTCACTTGCAAACGACGTCTGATAGTCAGATTTTCTAATACCGCCATCGGCTTACCTACAATGTTAATAGACTGGCTAAAGTATAGCTGAAGCCTTTCTGCCTTGCCTCATAATAGGTAATTATTCTGGGTTCATATTACAAATTAATATATTTACGCCGCTTTTACATACAAATTATTAACACCGTTCCAGAGTTGATTGTGTAATAAATCAATATTATGCCATTGACCTCCCATCAACCACTCCACTAGCAAGCTAGGATCGGATGGAAAATAAAACGATGCCTTCGCGTCTGTTTGCAGCCACTCTTCCAGCGCGCCAGCATTGAGATAATTCATCACTTGGGCATGACCGAGCTCCGCTAGCGTCTGCGCATTATTCTGCTGTTCAAATTGACCATCTAATGGTTTAAGTAGCAGTTTCTTACCGAGTTTTAATGCTTCACTAGAAAGCTCAAACCCAGCATTTGCAATCACGCCACTGGTATTTTTTAAGTCTTGAATAAACCCAGAACGACTCGGTTTTCTTAGGTGAATATGTTGCAACGAAGCATTGTCGGCATCCGGGTGATAGCAATAAAACTCCTTATCGGGGAAGTCTTTTAACAACTCAATAATGCTATCCAAAGCTTCAAACGGCAGATAAACCAAAACTTTGTTAATTATCGATGCACATTGCTCTTGCTCAGCCTCGTAAGGAATAAAAGGCGGAATAATATGCTTATCAAACGGTTGCCAGTGCACCCCAAGATGAATATCAGCTGGTGCAAAATACCGGATCAGGGCTTTGTGCCAAGGCTGTACGGCAAATTGTGGGACAGCATCATATAAATATGACGCTTGATGACTCATTGCTATCACCGGAACCTTTGCCAGCTTTCCTGCCCACGCACTGACAGGCTCAAAGTCGTTAAAGATCAAATCATAACCTGATACATCTAATTTTCTAACATCGCGAATAAACTCACCAAACTTGAGCGATTGGAAGGTTTTTATGCGATTTAACTGGCCGCGCTCGGTAACGAATGACAGCCCTCGGCAACTGCGATAATCACCAAAATCATGCATATCGAAATAGTTTTCCGAAGGACGTCCAGAAAAAAAGTAGTCAACAGAAATTCCCATGTTGCGAAAGCAATTTGCCATTACCCGAGCTCGAGTCGTATGGCCATTTCCCGTTCCTTGAACACCATATAGTATTTTCATACGCTTCCTAATATCACTATCGCTAAACTTGCACAGGCAACACCCATTGCCGCACCAAGCACCACATCAAGTGGATAATGTACCCCTACAATTACGCGTGACAATGACACTCCTGAAGCCCAAATCATCAACGGAAACGCAGCCAGTGGAATTTGCTCCATCAAGCAAGTCGCATATAGCCAAGCGCCAGCACTATGCCCCGAGGGCAGACTAAATTTATCGCTCGGCGTCAACAAGGCTTTCACTGCGTAGCAGTCACATGGTCGTAATCGTGCAAAACGATTTTTTAGATAGAAGTAAAGCGGCCTTTCAATTGCAAAGGCCAAAATCACGGTGAGTGCAAATTGCTGACCTAACTGCTCCAAAAATAGAGCACACGCAATTGCGACCAACACATAGAGTCCACCGTTGCCACTTTTGGATAGACCTAATGCTATCAATCTAAACCAGTTTCTTGGTTTAGGGCAAAACACCACAAAGTATAATGCAGCGTCCAGCTCGGCTAGTTTTGCTTTCATCATTCGAGTCACGCCTAATTGCTCACAATATCAGCATAGAAGAGCAAAATAACAAATGGGTGACACTTTTAAGACACAAATATGTAAGTTGAATCAAAGCATTGCTAAGCACAAGTATGAGAGTATACTGGTTATCGACAATCAATATTCGAGGATTCAATATGGAATACAGCACTTCTGATCTTTGCGACCACTTTGCTGATGTGGTTGATGTGCTAGAGCCTATGTTCATCAATTTTGGCGGCCAGACGTCATTTAGTGGTCGTATCACTACCGTCAAATGTTTTGAAAACAATGAGCAAATCCAAGATGTACTACAACAAGACGGTACTGGTCGTGTGCTGCTCGTTGATGGTGGTGGTTCAACTCGTCGTGCACTGGTTGATATTGATTTAGCTGAGCTGGCGGTCGAGAACAACTGGCAAGGCATCATCGTTTACGGCGCGGTGCGCCATGTTGATGAACTAGAAGAAAGCGATATTGGCATTCAAGCTATCGCTTCTATCCCTGTGGCAGCAGATAGCAGTGGCAGCGGCGAAGTCGGTATTCCCGTTAATTTCGCAGGTGTCTCTTTTTACGAAGATGATTTTGTTTACGCCGACTCCACCGGCATTATCATCTCTGCAGAAGAGTTAGTTTTAGAAGACGATAACGAAGACAATTAAGCGCTAGAAGTAACAGTCATGAGTACAGCAGTCCGTATATATGATGAAAGTAATATTGCCACTTTTGTCAGTGCAAGAGCTGGTGAAACCAGAATTTGGCAAAGCATAAGCTTTTTACAATGTGATCATGACTACGCGGCTTCGCTTAGAGACGCGGCCCAATTTGGGATCCGTTATGTGTTGTTGGGGATCCCTGAAGATATAGGTCCGCGCGCCAATTGCGGGCAAGGCGGCGCCGAGCTTGGTTGGCGAGCCTTCCTCAAACGCTTTTTAAATCAGCCCGATAACCAGTTTTTGTCGGGCGATAAGATTTTGTTGCTAGGCGAGGTGGATACCCAGGCTATTCAAACGCGCGCACTATCGCTCGATAACACTAATAGCGAACAGCTAGCGCTGTTACGCGCTCTCTGTGCCGACCTCGACAACCAAGTTATTGCAACCCTAGCACCTATCTTTGCTGCAGGCTTGGAGCCAATTATCATTGGTGGTGGTCACAATAATGCTTTTGGTATTTTGCAGGCACATTTTGAGGCCAGCAAGCGTGCCGCTGGTGCCATCAACTTTGACCCTCATGCTGACTTTCGAGCTTGTGAAGGTAGACACAGCGGTAATGGCTTCAGTTACGCGCATCAAGCTGGTAGCTTGTCGCATTATCATGTCATCGGCTTGCACGAGCACAAAAATAACCAAACAATCCTTACTCAATTGCAAAACGCTGGATTCGGATTTTCAAGTTATCAAGCGATAAAAACCAGACAAACTCTGAGTTTATCCACATCACTAGACAAAGCGTTGGCAACGATGCCAAGCGACATTCCATTAGGCGTAGAGTTAGACGTTGATGCCATCGTCGGTATGCCTGCAAGTGCCCTGACCTATCAAGGCTTCACAACTAGCGATGCCGAATATTTTGTTTACCGTATGGCTCAGGCTCGACATGCTAAATATTTGCACTTATGTGAAGCAGCCCCGGCTAGACACCCACTTGGTGAGCAGGCGGGTATCGAACATTGTGGCCAAATACTAACGAACCTTGCGAACGCTTATTTAAGTACCCGTCAACAGAGGCGCTAAACACTGTAACAGCCAAAATCCATGTAAAGGTAAGGCGCACCTAGTTATTGAGGCAGCCTTTGTTTCAGCCAACTGATCAAAATATTACTGTTCTGTGGTCGAGAAAAGTAAAACCCTTGCGCTGCCACCGTGCCAATGCTTTTTACAAACTCGAGTTGCCCGAGAGATTCAATACCCTCGCCAATCACGCGACAGTGCTTTTCTTGATGCATCTCTACAATACCTTTTACCAAGGATTTGGTATGCCCCATATGCTCAGGCTCTTGCGTCATATTGCGCGACAGTTTCACGTACTCAAAACGCAGTGCCGGTAATTTAGCTAGCACCAGCGGCGCATCACCAAAACTATCGACACACATTTTTACACCCAAGTTCTTCAAACGACTGATCATCGCAATTTCTTGCTCATCTAGTTCGGCAAGCATACTAGCTGGACACTCAATAATGATAGCACCTGGGCTTAATTGATGGTTGAGCATGGTGTAGTCAATAAACTCGATAAAGCTTTCGCTCAACAGCTCAGCACCAAAGACATTTATACTGATGGGAACGCTGATCCCTTCCATCTTCAGTGCTAATGCAATTTCGCAAGCACGCTCTAGTACATATTCAGCAACAGGAATAGCAAGTCCAACTAAACGAATATCATCAATAAACTCATTGGCACTTAAAATCCCTTGCTTTGGATGCTGCCAGCGCAACAGTAATTCCACAAACTCAATGCTGTTATCTTCATGACGAACGACTGGATGAAAATAGAGCTCAAATTCAGATCTAAAGTTGATTTTAGCTAACTCCGACAACCTAACTTGTTGCTCCAGCCGATGAATTTGCATACGTTGTTGATACGGCACGACTTGTTGATGGCTATGCTGATGCGCTTCTGATTGTGTATCTAGCGCTAAAAACACGCAAGAAATCAGGTTCTCAAGTTGCCCCATTTCTTCATCGCAATTCACGTAACTCGCACGCATCATGATCTCTAACGTACAGCTACCAACATTGAATGGCTTTAAAGTGCTGTTTGATATTTCCTCTATCAGCTGCTCATGAAAGTGCTTACCATGCTTTAACGAACAGACAAACGCAAAGTTAAGACCACCTAGATGCGCCATTTTCGCAGTTTCATTGCCATGAGTGATGGCCATAACATCACCGGATTGCAAACATTGCGCAATACGATTAGCCGATTGAGCTAACAGCAAATCACCAAACTCACGCCCTAAATGAAAATTCACCTGCTCGAAACCCATGAGACGGACTAGCACGAGCATACAAGGGCTCCCTTCCGTTTGGCGATATTCATTAAAAGCACGTTTAAAACTTTGCCGACCAGGTAACCCCAAACTTTCATGCTCGGTGTGGTCATCATTGTGTTCTTTCAATTCAAATTCATTTGCGCTGCTATACGCTTGATAGGCAAGGAAAAGAATATACATAAACACAATGACAATTGCGCCATGCTGGGCAGGAAATGTCCATAGATATTCAGACACAGTCCACATTACCAAAGTGATTATCGCCGCAGCACTTATCAACAATAAGCCACTTTTGTGCTCCTGTAAGCCATGGAATAAATACAGGAGTATCGTCAGAGTAAGTAAATGTAATGTAGTGATATTGCCCGTAAAGGCGAGCAGTATTGCAAGTGTTGCACTGCTAAGGTGAGCCAGCTTGAGCATACCTGAGGGGCGCTGCAGCATTAATGCTAACGCCCCCATTACAATGGCTCCAGCCATGCCAGCCATCATTGGCGTAATTAGTATCGCTATTCCTTCAGACAGCAATAATTCCGTGGCTCCGCCACTAGCTGTTGAAAATGAAAGCATAATTTGTTGCTTATAAATGGATCATTACTGATTAAGTTTACCCAAGATCCACAAATTTGACAGGTCCGCTACACCAAATTGATAACTTAACTGTGCAGGATGGGTAATGTCCCATAACGCTAAGTCCGCCCGCGTTCCAACTTTCAATACTCCACGGTCGTTCAACCCCAAGGCTTTCGCAGCATTAACCGTAACACCGCAAAGCGCTTCTTCCGGTGTCATTCTAAATAATGTGCATGCCATATTTAGCATTAATCGCAGTGAGCACAAAGGCGCAGTACCTGGATTGAAGTCGCTAGCGAGTGCCATTGCTACTTTGTGCTTTCTGAGCAAGTCAATTGGTGGTAATTGCGTTTCTCGTAAGAAATAAAAAGCACCAGGTAAAAGTACCGCAGTAACGTCCCCTTTCGCCATTGCTTCCACACCTGCTTCATCAAGATATTCAATATGATCCGCTGAAAGCCCTTTAAACTTTGCCACCAGCTCGCTGCCATGCTGATTAGATAGCTGCTCAGCATGACATTTAACCTGTAATCCCAACTGTTGTGCTCGAGTAAATACTTGCTCAGTTTGCTGATAGGTAAATCCGACGTTCTCACAAAATACATCAACAGCCGTTGCTAATTGGCGCGAAGCAACTTGTGGCAGCATCTCATCACAGACTAAATCAATGTAGGCTTGGCTATTATCTTTGTATTCTGGGGGTAATGCATGTGCGCCCAAGAACGTGCTATGCACATCAATCGGGTGATGCTCATTAAGTAGTTGATTAATTTCTAGCAGTTTTAGCTCATTTTCAACGTCGAGGCCGTAACCCGATTTACTTTCAACCGTGGTAACCCCTTCTTTGAGTAGACTATTCAAGCGGTTCTTACCGTTAACATACAGCGTTTCTCTGTCTGCCAATCGTGTCGCCTTAACAGTACTTGCGATACCACCACCTTGCGCGGCAATCTCTTGATATGACGCCCCCAGTAATCGTTGCTCAAATTCGTTGGCCCGAGAGCCTGCAAATAAAATATGCGTGTGGCAGTCGATTAACCCTGGGGTCAACCATTGGCCATTGGCTTTATGAATAGGTGTTGCAATGGCGTCAACCTCAGGTAATTCACTACGAGGGCCTAACCAATTAATTTTGCCATCTTTAATGGCGATCGCTGCGTTTTCTATCGCACCATAAGGGGTATCCAAATTGGGATCCATAGTTGCAATATTGACATCGATAATAAGCAAATCGGCTTCTAACATCATACTTGTCCTAATCTAAATCAAATCCATATGCCAACACATTGAAAGAAACTCGCTCACTGCGAGATTTATTCATTGAGTCTATCAGGGATACTTGTATATACAAGAGAAGTGTGCCATCTTTATTTACATAAATATGAACTCGAGACAACAATTGTGCCTGAGCTTCCTAAATTTGCGCTGATAAAACAATATATTATCGATAATATTCGCGCCGCGCGCTGGCTCGAAAACGAGCGCGTGCCGTCGGAAAATGAGTTAGCTGACCAATTTAATGTTAGCCGAATGACCGCAAGACGAGCACTAAGCGAGCTAACTGAAGCCGGAATTTTAACTCGTAGCCAAGGTCTAGGTACTTTTGTTGCCAGTTTTAAATCTCAGTCTTCGTTACTTGAGATCCGCAATATTGCCGACGAGGTCAATGCACGCAATGGCAAATACTCATGCACCGTACTAACGCTTGAACTTATTGCAGCAGTAGCGCCTATCGCCATTGCACTCGGTGTAGAAGCGGACGCGCCAGTCTACAGAAGCGTGATTGTACATAATGAAAATGAACAACCACTGCAAGTCGAAGAGCGCTTTGTCAATCCACAGTTGGCACCGGAGTATTTAGACCAAAACTTTGAACTGACTACCCCTCATGAATATTTATCTCAAGTCGCACCGCTCACAGAGGCTAGACACACCGTTGAAGCTGTTATGCCATCACGAGAGGTTTGCCAGTGGCTTGGGCTTTATAATGAAGAACCATGCTTACAAATGATCCGCCGAACTTGGTCTGCAAAAGGCATTGTTAGCTTCGCGAGGTTAATTTCGCCAGGCAGTAAATATCGCTTAGGTGGTCATCTCACCTTTAAGCAAAGGTCGTAACACATAAAGTGTCGCCAAACATCGCGACAGGTAAATCAAAACGACATGGCGGCCTAGATTGCCATGCAATACAAATAGACTAACAACCTAGCGAAACTAAGCAATCGCAACAACTAGACGTTTCACTTAGGTTGTATATACAATAGGAGAGAGCAGAATGAGTGACAACCCAAGATTAGACCTTAGCCGCGAGATCCGCGCGCCACGAGGTGCAGACATTACCGCAAAGAACTGGCTTACTGAAGCCGCAAAGCGAATGTTGATGAATAACCTTGACCCTGAAGTTGCGGAGCACCCAAATGCACTAGTAGTTTATGGCGGTATTGGCCGCGCCGCTCGCGACTGGGCATGCTTCGATAAAATCGTCGAAACGTTAGACCGCTTAGAAGAAGACGAAACCTTACTGGTGCAATCAGGTAAACCTGTTGGCGTATTCAAAACTCATAGCAACGCTCCTCGCGTCTTAATTGCTAACTCAAATTTAGTACCACATTGGGCTAACTGGGATCACTTCAACGAACTCGATAAAAAAGGCCTGATGATGTACGGCCAGATGACCGCTGGTTCTTGGATCTATATTGGCTCACAAGGCATAGTGCAAGGCACATACGAGACCTTTGTAGCAATGGCAAAGCAACACTTTAATGGTGAGGCGAAAGGCAAGTGGATCTTAACGGGTGGCCTTGGCGGGATGGGCGGCGCACAACCACTCGCGGCAACAATGGCAGGCTTTAGCGCCCTCGTTGTTGAGTGTGATGAGTCACGAATCGATTTTCGTCTTAACACACGTTATGTGGACCGAAAGGCAACCACACTTGATGATGCATTAGCTATTATTGATGAAGCTAAGGCTGCTGGACAACCAGTATCGGTTGGCCTGCTGGGCAATGCCGCGGATGTGTATGCTGAATTGGTTGAGCGCAATATCACGCCTGACGTAGTGACCGATCAAACTTCTGCGCACGACCCACTAAACGGCTACTTACCGCAAACGTGGACTATGGCTCAGGCAGCCGCGCTTCGCGAAAGCGATCCACAAGCAGTTGTAAAAGCCGCAAAACAATCTATGGCGGTGCAAGTACAAGCCATGCTAACGCTGCAATCGCGCGGGGCCGCGACAACTGACTACGGGAATAACATTCGCCAAATGGCCCTAGAAGAAGGGGTTGATAACGCCTTTGATTTCCCAGGCTTTGTTCCAGCCTATATTCGTCCACTGTTTTGCCAAGGCATAGGTCCATTCCGTTGGGTTGCGCTGTCTGGCGATCCTGAAGATATTTATAAAACAGACGCGAAAGTTAAAGAACTTATCCCAGACGACCCACACCTTCACAATTGGTTAGATATGGCGCGCGAGCGCATTCAATTCCAAGGCCTGCCAGCTCGTATTTGCTGGGTTGGACTGAAGGACAGAGCGCGTTTAGCACGAGCATTCAACGAAATGGTCAAAAATGGAGAACTCAAAGCACCGATTGTGATTGGTCGTGATCACTTAGATTCTGGCTCTGTAGCCAGTCCAAACCGTGAAACGGAATCGATGATGGATGGTTCAGATGCAGTATCAGACTGGCCGTTACTTAATGCCTTGTTAAACACGGCTGGCGGTGCAACTTGGGTCTCGCTGCATCACGGCGGTGGTGTTGGTATGGGTTTCAGTCAACATTCGGGAGTCGTTATTGTGGCAGATGGCACAGACGAAGCAGACGCCCGTTTATCTCGCGTACTATGGAATGACCCAGGTACCGGTGTAATGCGTCATGCCGATGCCGGTTATGACATAGCCAAAGACTGTGCAAAAGAACAAAAACTAGATTTACCTATGCTGGAAGGAAAGTAAGTATGTACTCACTAAATTTAATCCCAGGCCAACTGACTTTAAACACGTTACGACAAATCAATCAACAGCCTGTTCATCTCAGCTTAGACGAATCAGCGAAAGCCGCTATTGCTAACAGTGCAGACACAGTTCAGCAAGTAATCAAAGAAGGGCGCACCGTTTACGGCATTAATACGGGTTTTGGCTTGCTGGCCAACACCAAAATTGCAAAAGACGAATTAGAGTTGCTACAACGCTCTATTGTACTGTCGCACGCAGCCGGTATTGGCGAGTTAATGGACGATAGCACCGTTCGACTCATGATGGTGCTAAAAATCAATTCACTCTCTCGTGGTTTCTCTGGGATCCGCTTGGATGTAATTGAATTCTTAGCAGCCTTGGTTAATGCCGAAGTCTATCCTTGTGTGCCCAAGAAAGGCTCAGTCGGGGCATCAGGCGATCTCGCACCGCTATCGCATATGTGTTTACCGATCCTTGGCGAAGGCCAGGTTCGCTATCGTGGTGAGCTTATCGATGCCATCGATGGGTTAAAAATAGCAGGGCTTGAACCACTTACTTTAGCTGCAAAAGAAGGTCTCGCACTACTTAACGGTACACAAGCATCTACTGCTTTTGCACTGCAAGGCCTATTTAGAGCAGAAGATCTTTATGCGCAAAGCTGTGTCGTTGGTTCAATGAGCATTGAAGCGGCTATGGGCAGCCGCTCGCCATTTGATGCGCGTATTCACGAAGTCCGCGGCCAGCAAGGCCAAATCGACACCGCACTGGCGTTTAGAGATATCTTACAAACTCGCTCAGAAATAAGTGATGCTCATGTTGATTGTGAAAAAGTACAAGATCCTTATTGCTTACGTTGTCAACCACAGGTGCTTGGTGCCTGTTTAACTCAGATCCGCCAGGCCGCTGAGGTGATCCTTGTAGAATCCAATGGGGTAACAGATAACCCGCTGGTATTTGCTGATGCTGGAGATATTATTTCTGGCGGCAACTTCCATGCAGAACCTATCGCGATGGCGGCTGATAACCTAGCGCTAGCCATTGCTGAAATTGGTGCATTGGCTGAACGTCGTATCGCACTGCTTATTGATTCGAGCTTATCAAAACTACCTCCCTTCTTAGTTAACAATGGCGGTGTAAACTCGGGCTTTATGATTGCGCAAGTCACTGCTGCGGCACTGGCCTCTGAAAACAAAACACTCGCACATCCTGGCAGTGTTGACAGCCTCCCAACCTCAGCAAACCAAGAAGACCATGTTTCCATGGCAACCTTTGCGGCAAGACGCTTACAGGAAATGGCTGACAACACCCAAGGTGTACTCGCAGTTGAATATCTTGCTGCAGCGCAGGGGTTAGATTTTAGAGCGCCACTTAAGCCATCTGACAAAGTGGCTACAGCTCAGCAAATATTACGAACAGTCGTGAGCTTTTATGACAAAGATAGGTATTTTGCACCTGATATTGAAAGTGCTAATGCGTTATTGGGTCAAGCTGCACTGGCGCACCTGCTACCAGCACAACTCTTACCTTCAGCCTAACTCAGATTCATTAACAATCGGATGATGATAGGCAAAGCCGAGCTCAGTAATACGCTCGGCTTTGATAATACGCGCTTCTTCTTTTGACGAAGCGAAACTTGGCATCTCAGTCCCTAACTTTTCACAGTGATATTGATAAAACGCCTGTCTCGTGGGGTGAGCTGGATAGCAAACATTATAAATGTCTGCAGCATCCTGCCACTGCGCGATCACGGTATTGATTGCAGTAACAACATCACCGCGATGAACCATATTCACTCTACCATTCGCTGAGCTAGACAAGGCTTTTCCTGCTACAAATCGCCCAGGCTCCCTACCGGGACCTTGAAGACCTGCTAAGCGCACCACTTTACCGCCTGCGTTAAGCACCATCTCTTCAGCAGTTCTTAGTATATCAACACGCTGGTTGGCTTTATCCGCTAACTTACCTTGTTCATCATATTCACCATTTTCGGTGCTATAAACGCCAGTGGTCGAACACAATAAGAAACCTGCTGCTGACATCTTCTTTGCAAGTAACAATGCCTGTTCTAACGTTTCTAAATAGTTACTATCGACATGCCTAGCTCTTGGTGGGATCGCACACACCCAATACGCGTTGTGTAAAGAAATTGAGTGCGCTAAGGTGCCATTTTCAGTTAAGACCAGCTGCCTTGACCAGCTATGCATCTCGCTAGCTTGGGTTCTGGTGCCTTCTATTTGCCACCCTTGCAACTCAGCTTCGCGACACAACGCTTCACCGAGCCAACCCGCGCCCAGTACCACCAGACTGCGATTTAATACTTTCATATGAATATTACCTTAACCAAGAAGTTACCTTGTATTATCTATGTAAAAGAAGTTAACGCAAACGGTGGCGTTCTCCTGTTATCTATGGTTTGATTACCGTTTGCATAAGCTAAAAATAAGAAGTGTCATGCTTGAGAATTTATCCCTTAGAAAGAAAATATTGCTGCTAATTGGTGGCACCATTTCCGTATTATTAATTATTGCATCAAGCTTTTTCGTCAGCCATATTGCAACGCTCTCTCGAGATGGAATTGAACGAGAAACGCAAAGCTATATTCAAGCCGAAAAATTGGCGATGGAAGCATTCTTTGGCCAATACGGTAAAGTAGTTGAAACCTTTGTTTCTACGCCTCACAACATTCATTGGTTTGAAAATTATAATACCCGTGGCGCCGATCTGACTAAAGATAAAGACTATCAAGAGGTCAATGAAGACTTAGTTAGAATCGCCAAAGGTGATGAAAATATTCTCTCAGCCTTTATTGCCTCAGCAAACACCGGTGAATATTTTAAAGAAAATGATCGTACATCAGCATATTCGGATGGTCGACCTTACTACGCCTATCAGCGCCCATGGTGGCAGGATACGCTGGATGTAGGTAAATTGTATGTTGGTCCAATTGCAACCGATATCAATACCGGTGCGGTGTCTGCTGTGATCCGTCAACCTATCTACAATAACGCCGGCAAACTCGTCGCCATGGGTGGCGTCGACTTACAGATCAATAAATTGAACGATATGGTTGAACGTATCAAGTTTCAAGATAAAGGTTTTGGCTTTTTGCTCGATGGTGATTTAAATGTTGTGCATTTATCCAAGCGTACTGGTCATTCACTCTCTACCACAGATGAAGGCGAGAAAGGCAAAGAAGGTTTAGATGGCCTTGAATCCCAGTTTTCCAATACATCAGGCTTTGACGCTCTAAATGCCGCTATCAAGCGTAACCCCGTTGGCAATAGTACAGTCACGTTCAAAGGGGAAGCGTATTATGTTGTTTATGACAATGTGAAATTAGACAACCCCCTATTGGATTGGCACGTTGGCCTACTTATTCCAGTGTCGCTGATCGAAGCGCCGGTGAATGACGCCGTAATGAGCACAATCACAGCCTTGATTATTATCTTAGCCATTATCGTGGCAATGATCTTGCTCGCCACGCAGATGATCACCAAACCGATTGTAGCGCTTACCGAAACCATGCGAGACATCGCATCAGGTGAAGGCGACCTAACTAGACGTATCGATATCACCAGTAAAGATGAAGTTGGTCAACTCGCGCTGCATATGAATACCTTCATCGATAAACTTAGAGCAATGATGCTCGATACCGCAGCACAAGCAGAGCAATTAAGTAATGCTTCCGCCCAATTGCGTGAAGTGTCAAACAATACTAACAGCGAAATTCAGCGCGAAAAAGAACAGGTCGATAGCGTAAGCGCCGCTGTGACCGAGATGGCAGCCACTGTGACTGAAATATCACGTAATGCACAAGAGACCAACCAAGCCGCTGATGTCGTGCAACGTATTACCAATGAAGGTGCAGGACGTTCATCACAAGCCCAAGAAGTCATGACTGAACTTGCACTTCATATTGGCGAGGCTGCAAAAGTGGTTGCCGGACTTGAACAAGAAACCAGTAACATAGGTGCCGTTATCGATGTGATTAACGGTATTGCTGAACAAACGAACTTACTGGCACTCAATGCCGCCATAGAAGCCGCCAGAGCAGGCGAGCAAGGTCGAGGCTTTGCGGTGGTTGCTGATGAAGTCAGATCGCTTGCAAGCCGCACGCAAGAGTCTACCGATGACATTCGTAATATGATCTCTCGTTTACAGCAAATCGCCCAACAAGCTTCAGTGATGATGCAGCAAGGTCAAGACCGCGCAGAGGGGACCGTAGAGGAAACGCAAGCCGTGCTTGATGCCTTGAAAGAAATCACAGAGTCGGTCACGACAGTACAAGACCAGAGTCATCAAATTGCGACATCAACAGAGCAGCAAACCGTTGTTGCAGAAGATATTAACAATAGTCTTAACCAAATTAATGAGCTCGTTAATAGCACGGCCAACCACGCCAATGTACTGGCAGATGAAGCCCGTGACTTGAACGACTTAGCCAAGGCGCTGAACTCAACAGTCAACCAATTTAAGCTTTAATCAAACACCAAAACACGTCGCAATCGCGGCGTGTTTTGATCTGAGGCAAATCTAACCTAGACGGTAAAAAGTACACTGACACTCTTAATAAAACTCGAGAGTGCGTATCGTGATTAATTTACCTATTTGGAATGATTCCCTTATCAACAAGTACAATATATCTGGTCCTAGATATACCTCATATCCAACGGCCTTATCGCTTGAGTCTGGTTATAGCCAAAAAGAGTTACAAGCGGCTATTACGGGCTCTAAATCTCGTTCACTCTCGCTGTATATTCATATCCCTTTTTGTCATCAACTATGTTACTACTGTGGCTGTAATAAAATCATTACTCGTCATCAATCCAAAGCTGACGTTTACCTAGATTACTTAGCACAAGAAATCGCAGCAAAAGCGCCGCTATTTTCTGAGTATCGTGTAGAACAACTTCATTTAGGCGGTGGTACACCAACTTTCTTAACTACAGAGCAAATGACACGTCTAATCGAAATGCTCAATAGTGCATTTAACTTCTCTCAAAGTGCACAGCGTGGTATTGAAATAGACCCAAGATCACTTGCACCAAATATGATGCGTCACCTACACGAGCTCGGATTTAATCGTGTGTCTTTTGGCGTACAAGATTTTAATGATGAAGTACAAGCTGCGGTAAACCGCCCACAGCATTTAGATGAAGTGCTGGCTACCTTAACTGAAGCGAGAACGCTCGGTTTTAAATCTATTAATATGGATATGATCTATGGGCTACCATTTCAAACAGTAGAGAGCTACAAGCAAACGATTGAGCAACTTATCGCGCTTTCTCCCGATAGAGTCTCTGTATTTAACTATGCCCATCTTCCAGATAGATTTGCAGCACAGCGAAAACTAAAAGAAGCCGACATGCCAAGTGCGGGAGAAAAACTTGAGATCTTTAAGCAAACACTGGAGCAGATGACCACCGCTGGGTATCAATTCATCGGTATGGATCACTTCGCTAAAAAAGACGATGAGCTGGCTATGGCGCAAAATGAAGGGCATCTACACCGTAATTTTCAAGGCTATACCACTCATGGCGAGTGTGACCTGTTAGGTCTTGGTGTCTCATCCATTTCCCAAGTTGGTCACATGATCTTGCAAAATGAGAAAGAGTTAAAACCTTATTATCAGGCTTTAAGTGATAAAAGGAGTGCGATCGCTAAAGGGATAACCTTAAGTGGTGATGATGAAATACGCGCGGCTGTGATCAAACAGCTTATTTGTCATTTTGAGTTAGATAAAAAGGTGTTCGAGCAACGCTATGATATAAATTTTGACGAATATTTTGCTCAAGCACTTAACGCTCTAGAACCGTTAGCAGCAGATGAACTGGTAGAGCTGAATGAACACACTATAAAAGTCACCAGTAGCGGTAATTTGTTTATTCGCATCATCTGCATGTGCTTTGATGCCTACTTACAAAGCCAAGTCAAAAACACCCGCTTCTCTCGCGTTATTTAACCACCTTACTCTAAGTTACCACAACCTCCCATAATACTGTGTTTATAGTGGGAGTGAGTGCGCCTCGCGAAGTTTTTTTAATTTCAAATCTCTATAAGCAAAAAACCTGTCGCATTACTGCAATGGGTTTTTATGTACATGGTTTTTTTGCCGGAACTTCATTGCAACCTATCGGCGGGCAAACCACTTCCTACCATGTTGCACTGTGCTGATAGTGTGGTAGGAGTGAGTTCATCTCGCGAGATTTTCAAATCACACATAGCAAAAAACCCGTCGCATTTCTGCAACGGGTTTCTCTTATTTGGCCCTGGCGATGTTCTACTTTCACATGGGTAATCCACACTATCATCGACGCTGTTTTGTTTCACTTCTGAGTTCGG
>NZ_SGPI01000001.1:0-68440 GCF_004208845.1 Pseudoalteromonas sp. CO348
TCATCAAGAGCCCGGATATAAGCACGCAATCACACTAATAATGCTAAAAGTGGCTTGTACAATTGGAGGAGTCCATATAAGATGGTTTACCCGCCGATAGGTTGCAAGCGAGAAGCTGCTATGTGGTTTTATGCAATAAGGGCTATAAGGAAGGGTCAATTAACGATATGATGGGCTAAAAAGCGGGGATTTAGCGTGTCATTTCATTTAATTGCACTGTTGGTAATATTTGCATTGTTTGGTACTTCAGCCACTTACTTAATTCGCTTTATGTATAGCTATTGGATTAAGAAGCAGCTTGAGGTGAAGTACATTATTAATGCGAGTATTTGTGCGCTGTTAGTGATGGTGATCTCAGTGATCAATGAGCTTATCCGATAACCTGAGTGCTCATCAGTTTATAGAGGCACAGCCTGACAGGTATGGGCAATACATAGTGTTTGTATTGGCATCACAGGTTCACAACTAACCGCTGGCGCTTTTCCTTTGTTATTCAGCTTTTCTTGCTTTGTAATAGCGCTAACGACTGCTTCTACATCTTGCTCATCAGTATGCTTCGTTGAATAGATCAGGTATTCTCTTGGTCCACCACAGGTTAATCGCTCACCTACTCCAATTACTTTACACTGATAGCTTGCATCACATCCTATATTTGCTCTTATATCGCTGAGTGTATGCGTAGCATTCGAGCGATTTGTTGCATCGCTTGGTGTCATTTCACAGCCAGATAACGCCGCAAGTAGTGTGCCGATGCAAGCGAGAGAAATAGCTAACTTCATTATTGCCTCTAGTATGTAGGACGACTATTTTCTAGTTTAACACACTTATTTTCAACGCATTGTGTTACGGGTTCAATTAAATGCTGACAGATACTCATCATCTGATTTTGCATATTATAGGCGCGCTCTAATGTAGTAATTTGCTCCGCTAACTGCTTAACTTGGGCCTCATCTGCTGATCTTGTTGAATACACTAGATAAGAAGAAGGGCCACCACAGGCACGATCGCCAACGGCAATGACTTTACACTGGGTATCGTTATCACAGCTTTTGTCGGCCACCACGCTTTCCAATGACTGTTTATGGGTTTTGATGTCAGAGGTATCGAGCTTTTTACCATCTTGTTGAATAGGTAAGCTTGCTTCTTTTGATTCTTTAACTTCGGTGTGCTTTTCGCTTACAGGCTTAGTCTCTTTTGCTTTTTGTTCTACAGTTTCTTCTTTAGTTACTTCTTCTTGGCAACCAAACAGCAAAAAGGTTGCAAGTAAAGTGGGGATCATCTTGTTCATTATATGCTCTCCTAATGTTTGCTAATTAAACTACGCAAGTCCTTAAGGAATAGCAAGCTCTGCAGCCTGCATACACTATATGTGATCGCAGGCTGTGAAGGACAGCGTTATAGACCGCCTTTGGTGAGTTTTTGCGGATCGAGTAATGATTGGAGCTCGTGTTCACTCAGATCGGTTTGCTCAGCAGCGACCTCTATGATTGGACGTCCTTCTTTGTAGGCAAGCTTGGCAATTTGTGCTGCTTTTTCATACCCGATCACAGGATTTAATGCGGTAACTAAAATCGGGTTTTTAGCCAGTGCCTTTTGAATATTCTGCTCATTCACCTTAAAGCTTGAAATAACTTTGTCCGCAAGTAGCCTCGCGGTATTTGAGAGGATCTCAATGCTTTGCAAAATATTTAATGCAATCACTGGCAGCATAACATTCAGCTCAAAATTGCCAGACTGGCCTGCAACACTAATCGTTGCGTCATTACCTATCACTTGAGCACTGGCCATTGCAGCCGCTTCTGGAATAACTGGGTTTACTTTACCTGGCATGATTGAAGAGCCTGGTTGTAGCGCCTCAAGCTCGATTTCACCTAGGCCAGCAAGCGGTCCTGAATTCATCCAGCGCAAGTCATTGGCTATCTTCATTTGTGCTACTGCAAAGGTTTTAAGTTGGCCTGACAGTCCCACAATCGCGTCTTGTGAGCCGATATGATAAAAAAAGTTGTTGCCTTTACTGAAGCGGATCCCGATGTTAGTGCTCAGGTTTTGGCTAAATAATTTAGCGAACTGAGGATCGGCATTAATACCTGTGCCTACCGCTGTTCCACCTTGACCTAACTCGTAGACTTTTTCTAAGGAATGAACAATGCCCTGACAGGCATTATCAACTTGCGCTTGCCAGCCACTTAATGTTTGTGCAAAGGTCACTGGCATTGCATCCATCAAGTGCGTCCGGCCAGTTTTGACGTGATGACCTACTTGCTCTGCTTTTTGTTCAATACTACTAGATAAGTGTTTTAGTGCTGGCAGAAGGTCATACACCGCTGTGATTGCACTACTCACGTGAATCGCTGTTGGGATCACATCGTTTGAGCTTTGACCCATGTTAACGTCATCATTAGGATGAATTGCTACGCCGCTTAATTCAGTTGCCAGCGTGGCGATCACTTCGTTGGCATTCATATTTGAACTGGTACCAGAGCCAGTCTGAAAGACATCTACCGGAAATTGATCTAAGTGTTTGCCATCAATTAGCTGCTGACAGGCACTCACAATTGCTTTTGCTTTATCACTTGATAGATGGCCAAGGGATTGATTGGTTTCAGCTGCGGCTTGTTTGATATAGGCCAATGCTTTGATAAAGCTACTTGGCATTGTGATCCCGCTAATAGGAAAGTTATTCACAGCGCGTTGTGTTTGCGCTTTGTAGAGCGCATGCTCAGGAACATCTAATGTTCCCATACTATCGGATTCTTGACGAAATGTAGTCATCGTTGCTCCTAATAAAAAGGGTTAAACTGCTGGCAGGTTTGGCACGCATCTCGCTGGAGCTTCAAAAATTGCCGTGACGAAGTATGGTGATGTTTATAAAACCGTTTTAGTGCCAACAAAGGTTTAAATAATTGATCCATGCATTGTTTACGTATGGCGGTATCAACGAGTGGATCGGCAATCTGTTCTAACAGTTCGGACAATGTATTTTTAAGATAAAGCTCTTGCAGCAGCGGGTTATTATGGCGTTCGTACCATTTCGCCATGCCGATGCCTGCCGAAATATATTCCGCAACCAAGAGCGGCGCCTCGAGTTGTGGTCGCTGGCAGTGGCGATTAAGCTTCGCACGATAAGTTTGTAATAAAGTAGCTAGCTGCATAAATACAAAACCAAACGATGTAATGATAATGGTTATCATTACATCGTTTGGTTGGCAATTCAAGCTTTAGTATTCGCACTGCCAAACAATTTGTTTAGCATTCACCATAGCAGCTCACTATGAGTCTGAAATGAATTTAAGAAAGTGTGATTGAGCTTATACCAATTGCACTAAGTCTCCAATCAATTTGAAGGGTGAAATACCATATTAGCGTCGTTAAAAATTTCTCATTTAGAACAACTAAATAGCAAAATTTTTGCTTAGCTACTAAAGTTATTTCTCCGCTTCAAATAGCTCATTTACCTAATACAATTGGTATTAATTATAGCCGAGGAGATATTGCTGCTCTGAATGCTCTTTCTCTTGTTCTTCGAGTTGCATCAGGTTGGCGACTTCTTGTCGGTAAGCGCGACTTTTCGTGAAGGTATTTTTACGCTTCTTCAGGACAAGTCCTTCGCTTTTAAGTTGGCTTGGCATTTGGGTGATCTCTGAAATTTTCATGCTCGCTTCTCCTCTTAGTACTCTTTAAACTTAGCAGAAGTTGTACCAAAATAAATTTCTTTTCTAATTTTAATTGCTTAGTGGAAGTTTTAGCTATTTGCCTTGCAATTGAGATAAATTATTGCCTCAATGAGGCGCATAAATCGATCAAAATAGTGCAAACGAGATGACAAAACCTTACTCTCAAGCGTGTGAAAACAATAAACAGCCAATATTAGAAAAGCTCACTCCCTATCTAAATAAACCTTTGGAAGTGCTAGAGGTAGGCTCAGGTACGGGTCAGCATGCGGTGCATTTTGCTGCGGCGTTACCGTATTTAACGTGGCAGACGGCGGACAGGGAGGTTAATCACGCAGGTATTCAAGCGTGGCTTGATGACGCGGAGTTGGAAAATACTTTACCGCCATTGGCGCTAGACTTGTACCATGGGTGGCCTGTTAATCAGCGTTATGATGTGATCTATACCGCGAATACCTTGCACATTGTGTCATTAACGCTCGTTGAGCGCTTAATCGCAGGAGTTGGACGACACCTTAAAGAAAGCGGCTACCTGATAGTTTATGGGCCGTTTAATTATCAAGGTGAATTCACCAGCGAGAGTAACCGAGAGTTTGATGCGTATTTAAAATCGCAAGACAAAGAGAGTGGCATTCGCGATCAAGAATGGGTATTGGCGCTTGCGGCAGAGCAAGGACTTACACTACAGCAAGACTATGCGATGCCGGCTAATAATCGCTTATTGGTGTTTAAACGGTAGTTTTGCTTGGCACTCGGTAAAGTAATGCCCGAGTGCGTCGGCTTCGCGCTTGGTAAAATCCTCAAGCGCGTGTTGAAAGTCAGGTTGAAATAAGCGGTGATACGATTGCCTCCACACCGGCTCAAAACCCCTCACTAACTTGTGCTCGCCTTGAGCACCCGCGTCAAAAACAGCAAGCTGATTAGCAATGGCGTACTCTATGCCTTGATAGTAACACAGCTCAAAATGCAAAAAGTCGTAACTATCCTCAATTGCGCCCCAATAGCGACCATACAAGGTATCACCATCCACAAGATATAAACTAGTGGCAATAATTTCGTGGTTTAAGTAGGCGCAGCAAAGACGAAACTTATCTGGCATCGAGGTGATAACTTGCTGAAAAAAGTCGCGAGAGAGATAGCCGTGGTGTCGCGATCGCTTAAGATAGGTGAGCTGGTAACTGAGAAAAAACGCATCAAGTTGTGCTGTACTTATTTCTCTGCCAACAGTCCAGCTTATGTTAATACCCTGGGCGGTCACAGCTTGGCGCTCTTTCATGACCATTTTACGCTTTCTTGATGTGAGTCGTGCGAGAAAATCAGCGAACTCGGCGTAACCTTGATTATGCCAATGAAATTGCACATTGCGGCGTATCGTTAAATGACTCTGAGTGAGAAAATCGCTTTCACGACAAAAGTTTATATGGACTCCACTAATGCCTAGTTGGGCGAGGCTCGTGAGCGTAGCGTCAATATATTCAAGCAAGCAAGAAGATAGACGTTTCGTTAATATTCTTGGCCCTTGAGTTGGTGTAAAGGGGACGCCACACAGCCATTTCGGATAGTAATCTAATCCATGGCGCTCGTAGGCTTCAGCAAAAGCCCAATCAAAAACGTACTCGCCATAAGAGTGCGATTTAATATAGCCTGGCAAAATGGCAATCAACTCGCCTTGGCGTTCAATCATTAGGTGATGCGGTATCCAGCCAGTCTCTTTGCTGGTGCAGCCGCTCAACTCTAATGCAAGCAGCCACGCGTAGCTCGTAAATACATGTGATGGTGAAACACAGTCCCACTGTGCTTCTGTCACTTCAGTCAGAGAATGAATAAACCTGTGTTGGTACTCAGTCATTGTGGCCGTCAAAAAATGCGAGCAGTGCTTGCTCGAAGTTGCTGTAATCAGGGTTAAACGTGATCCGCGCAAGAGCGGTGTATTGCGTCATGCTTTTCTCGTGACGCTCGCCAAAATGGACGGTTTTACCTGTGCGGCAGTTAATGAAGGCTTGGTCTTCTAAGTGGTAACTGGTGCAATTACGATAAGGCCCTTTGCGGCCGTAAAAAATATGTTCAGGTGGCTGCAAAATACCAATATGAGACATATCGACAATGTTGTCGGCTTTCACGCTCCGATAATTCACACCTTGCTTAGCCGATGGCGTTTCCGAGTAGATAAATTGGGTCAATGTTGATTTAGGTTGCCATTTTTCTAGCAGCTTTGCCGTTGCATGATTGTCTATGGTGGTATCGACATCGCTATAGCTGATAAACATCGGTACATCTGACAAAGTGGTGAGTGATTTGAGTGGCGCCATAGCCTGATGGGCTAACGTTGCGCCATGCCATGGGAAAGATTCATATTTGGCGAAATCCAAATCTGCGTCTTCATCTATCCAATTGACAAATGGCACGTAATCAATCCACTTGGCTAGCCAACCGTTCTTATTATGTGGCTCTGTGGCGGGTGAGATAAGTGCAACAGAGCCTAAATTATTGGGCTTATGCTTTGCTATGCTACTCAGCACCAAGGCGGCACCAGTGGAATAACCAAGTACGGAAAAATGCTTAAAATCTTGGCTCGTCTGTGCGATGGCATAATCCGTATGGGTTTGCCAATCGTCAATATCAACTTCGGTTAAATCGCTTGGTGCAGTCGCGTGGCCTGGCAGTAACATGGTTCTGACATTGTATCCTGCTTCATAGAGTGCTGCCGCAAGGTAGTGAAAAGTAAAAGGAGAATCGGTCAGACCATGGATAAGTAAAATGGCGTGATCTTTGTTGTCATGCTCAAGTGAAAATGGCGCGATTAAGTCACTTACCTTGGGGTTTTTCAGGTTGAGTAATGTTGCAGTGGGCGTCATTAACGGGCACGGCAGTGTAGCGCGGGGATTGCGGCTTTCAATAATTTGCTTGGTAGAACGAATATATTCGTTATAGTTTTTTATATTCGCTATATCGATGGTGACAGGGCCTTTATCGATCGCTTCGCGGAATAATCCCGATGCTTTGCTCTTGGTGAATAGCGACATATCACTCACTTGGGTAACACAGTCTTGTGCGATGAGCAAAGGTGAGGCAAACAGGCTAAAAGCAAATACTGTGGAGGTAAGGTAGTGGCGCATAGTCGGTCCTTATGAGCATAAAATCACATGCAGTATAGCGAGAACAGATGACGATAAAAATGGTTAGCGGATCGGTAATATGCGTTTTGCAAAAGTTTGCTTGAGGACAATCGTTGATTCAATCCCGCTAATCACCTTACAGGCGCCCAATTGATGCTTGGCAAATTGTTCATAGCTGGGCAAATCCTTTGCTACGATTTCCAAGAGGTAATCATGACTTCCGGAGATCACCGAACAACTAATCACCTGATCTTCAGATTCCACGTGTTGTTCAAATAAATGCGCTGCAGTTGCGGTATTTTCACTGAGTTTTATAAATGCATAAACCAAAATACTTAGGTCAACTTGCGCTCTATCAAGTGCCGCATGATAGCCTGAAATTACTCCTGTATCTTGTAAGCGTTTTACGCGTCGAAGACAGGGAGTATCGGAAAGGTTTGCCTTTTCGGCGAGTGAGGCATTACTCAAACGTGCATTATGTTGCAAGGCGTTAAGGAGCAATTTGTCCTTGGCATCTAGATTTACCGACATAAACTAAATAAAAGAGTGATTCTTGCTAATCAGTATTAAACTTTTAGAGAAAATTGGCAAATTATGCTCGTGGTGATTTGCTAGCCTTAACTGTGGAATAATCACGAGAAGTAATCATGAGTCCATTAGCCGTACAATTTGACGCTTGGATTAGAGGTCCGTTTGTCGACCTTAACGACAAGCTTGAACATCTTTATTGGCAGCAGCAGGATAAAGCAAACGTTGAAGGCGTTGGTGAAACGCTAAAAGCACAGTTATTAGAAGAAGGTAATCAACTGATCCAAGCCTTGCTAGAAGAAGGCAATACCGACGAAGGCTTTGAGCAAGCATTCGACTTACTCGGTAACGTTGGTCTATTTATGGCAGCATGTAGACGCCACGAAATTACCGAGCCAAGCCGTGAAAGGGTGTCTCCACTAACACAAGCATCGGCACTGGCTATGCACATTGGTGCCTCTTTGGGAGTTACACCACGCTTCGCAACGGCTCATCTCACCACACACAACCGAGCAATCAACGGCGTGTATAAGCGCTTTACTTCCCATCCGGCAGAGCGCTTATTCATCGACTACAATACTCAGGCCATTCTTGCCTATAAACGTGCGTCTGAATCGTTAATGAAAGTGCATCATTTGGGAATTTCTCATCCCATGTCATTGGTGCTACTCAAACAAGTTAAGCAAGCGCTGCTTGAGGTGATAGAGTCTAATCGAGAGTTATTTAAGGAACTAGATACCGAGGCATTCTTTTACGTTGTACGACCCTATTACAAACCTTACCGAGTTGGTAAAGAGGTCTATCGTGGTGCAAACGCTGGAGATTTTGCGGGTATTAATGTTATCGATATGATGTTGGGGTTATGCCCGGCTAATGATATTAGTTACGGTCAAATGCTGGTGGAAAAATTCCTCTATATGATGCCAGAAGACCAAGCAACCCTGCGTGAATGCATGCGTACGCCTAATTTAATGGATGCGTTTCTGAGTGCAGTGAAAGGACCGAAAAGTGATTGGTTTGGCCCTGCCTGTAGCTTGTTTATACAAGTGTGTAAGCTGCATGGAGATACGGCCATACAACATCACAATCAACTCGTCGAAAAGTATATCGCCAAACCTTCGCAAGCAATGCAGCAACAGCACTTAAGCAAAGTGACCGCCAGTGGTCCACCGATTGAAGTGTTACTCAAAGAACTCGCAGACTTAAGAGATAGGCGAGCCGCTGCCGAGCGCGATGATATCTTTACTCGGCATCATGACTTAAAACGATTACGCCAAGCAATAGGGGTTAAGCATGAAGCAATATAGGGATGATTTTCACTTGCCTACGGGTCGCTATTTATTGAGTCATTCCGTTGGTCGTATGTTGAAATCTGCAGAGGAAGATTTCCATCAGCAATTTATGGTGCCCTGGCAACAACAAAATCAAGAGCCTTGGCAGCAGTGGCTAAGCGGTATTGATCGCTTTACCTCAGCCCTAGCTTCCCTATTACACACTGATGCGCGCCTGTTTTGTCCGCAAACAAACCTTTCCAGTGGTTTAACGAAATGGGCGATGAGTTTGCCCGAAAGTGGCATTCGCAAAGTACGCGTATTGATGAGTGAGCAAGACTTCCCAAGCATGGGATTTGCGTTACAAAACGCGCTGGACAATATTGAGATTGTTTATATTCCCGAAGCGATGAATATGCACGACCTAAGTGTGTGGCAGCACTATATTGACGAGCAAATTGATTGGGTATTTGTCAGTCATGTTTATTCGAACAGCGGTCAGCAGGCGCCTGTTGCTGACATCATTAGCCTTGCTAACCAATATGGTTGTCGAAGTATTATTGATATTGCTCAGTCACTTAGTGTATTACCAATAAATTTAAGCGAGTGGGGCGCGGATTGCGTTATCGGCTCTTGTGTGAAATGGAGCTGCGGTGGCCCTGGCGCAGGTTTCATCTGGGTGAATGAGGATGTCTTGCCTTATTGCGAACCAAAAGACGTTGGCTGGTTTTCGCATCAAAATCCATTCGAGTTTGATATTCATCATTTTGCGCTGAGTGAAAGTGCGCTGCGTTTTTGGGGCGGTACTCCAAGTGTGGCACCTTATATCTATGCGGGGCACAGCCTTGGCTATTTTGCCGAGCTTGGGATTGAGCAAGTAAGAGCGTACAACTTTGCTTTGTTATCTGAGTTACAAGCGGCATTGCCTGAATTTTATCGCTCTCCTACAGCACAGAGTGCTTGCTCTGGGACCGCTATTTTGCATTTTGGCTCGCAGCATGAGGCAGTGATGGAGCAGCTTAAGCAAGCAGACATTGCTGTGGATAATCGTTGCTACGGTATTCGTGTCTCACCACATATTTATAATAGTCAGGAGGACATCGCGCAGTTGGTGCGGGTTATCAACGAAAGCTAGTTTCCTAATCCTAGTGCTTTTTTAGTCTTCTTCTTCACCGAGCGCCAATGTGTCATTGGTTGCTTGGGCGCGCGCGCTATCAATGCGTTAAAATCAATTTCTTCTGCAAGCACTTCTCCTTGATGCGCCAAGATCACGGAGTGGGGTTGTAGAGCCTTTACTTTGGCAAGAGATTGGCGATACAAGCGTGGATAGAATACCGGAAAAGGCGCAACAAATTGCCCTTTCACTTTTACCGTCAAATCCGCCACATAAATGCGCTTACTGGGGAGATGATACAAGCTCAAATCTCTATCCGTATGACCGGGTGTGTGTATCGCTTGCCATTCGTTAAAGTAGGGTAAGTGATCACCGTCGGCTAGGTAAAAGTCTGGTGATAATTGTCTTGGATACCAAAGGTTACGCTTGGCCTTGCGCTTTCTCCCTGCAACCCAAAGTGCCAGCGCCATATCGGAGAGGTGCATCATGACACCATCAATACCACGATACCACTGACTGGGGGCATTTGCGGCCGCAATCTTTGCGCCCGTGAGTTTTTTGAGTTTGTGCGCGCCACCGGCATGATCTGGGTGCATATGCGTGACCACAATCAGTTTGAGTGCGCTTAGTGGCTTTTGCAGTTGCAGGATGTAGTTGCAGACCAACTCAACATCGGCACGACAGCAACCATCGAGTAACAGCAGATCTGTTTCGTGTTCAACCAGATAAATATGTTGAATATAGCCTTCTAAGACATGGATTTTCATTTGTCACACTCATTTCCCCAATCAGATCTCAACATAGCATAGGTTAAAGACATCTGACCAGTTGTGTGTGAAAGTGATAAATCGCAGACATAAAAAAACCGCAATTAAGCGGTTTTCTTATAAGTGATGGCGGAGAAGGAGGGATTCGAACCCTCGATAGGGCTACAAACCCTATACTCCCTTAGCAGGGGAGCGCCTTCAGCCACTCGGCCACCTCTCCGGCGCAATACTTTAAAAATGGCGGAGAGATAGGGATTTGAACCCTAGATACGCTATTAACGTATGCCGGTTTTCAAGACCGGTGCTTTCAACCACTCAGCCATCTCTCCATGGGCAAAGATAATACTTAGCGATTTAGGCGCTGTAAACCGTTTTTAAACTGTTTGCTTAAAAAATGTGCTAAAAGTGAGGTTTTTTTAAAATTGTGCTAGAAATTAGCGGTTTGACGAAGAGGTTTTGTACAAAAATGCTGGTTGAAGTGGTGCTTTTATGGTCTATTGAAACAAATGCTGACGAGAGCATGGCGGGTTGGGACGCCATGCTCTGTGCAGACTTACTTATACATAATCACGTCTTTTAACGCTAAGTGTTGACCACATACTGCCAACCACTTCGTCCAATTGATACGACGTTGTTTAGTTGGTTGTGTTTGGTTAAACGTGTTTTGTGATGGGCTGCAAGGTGCAGCTGAATTAAGCATGTCTGGCTCCTAATAAGCTATGATTGAAAACAAGGCTATTTTGCACGCAATTTGTTTAAATTTAAAACGATAAAAATTGATGTTTTCGGATAAAAATAACTAATGAATTAATGGTTTGTTCATTTTTATTTTAATGGCTTTTTTGCATGGTTATGCATAAGTGTGATTGTCTTTATTAGGCTGTATCCCAATTAATATGGGTGTTTGTGGTTTTTGTTTTTTATTTTTGGTTTTAGTTTTGGTTTTTTATTCATATAAGTTGAGTTTTTGTATTTAAGGGTTTTTATGCTGGTGGTAGTCAACCCTTTAGCGGGTGCTGAGGGGAAAGCGCAAATTGCATGGTTAAAGCAACAATTAAAACAACAACAGTTGACGGCAACTTGGTTTAATACCACTGGAAACTTTGTCGCAGATAGGGACGCAATTGCTCAAGCAGCTACGGCGGAAGTGAGCGTGGTGGTGATTGGGGGGGATGGCACTTTGCACCTAGTCGCCAATGCCATTGCTGAACGGGATAACACGCTTGCGCTGCTGCCTGCGGGGACTGGCAACGATTTTGCTCGGCAGTTTCATTATTCCAAAGCACAGTGGCGAGCAGCTGTATTTTCAGACAAGATCTCGAGTATTGATTTGGGTAAAGTGGACGGGCGCTGGTTTGTCAATGTTGCTGGGATTGGCTTTAACGCGCATGTCATGAATAACTTAGGACAAACCAAACGGCTAGGAAAGCTGAGCTATACCTATGCGGGATTAATGTCGCTGTTTACTGCCAAGCTCATTCGCTATCACAGCAATGCGTGGCCTGAGCAGGGTATGATGTTGTTACTTGCGAATGGCAAACACTTTGGGGCAGGGTTAACTCCTGCTCCTATGGCTTGTCTTGATGACGGTCAGTTGGAGCTGCTGTGGTTCACGCCGCAAACGCATTGGCAGCGGGTGGTACTGTTTGTCAATATGCTACTTAAACGTCATATGGGCACAAGAAATGTGCACCACGGTCGCATTACAGAGCTTTATATCGCACAAGAGGGGTATGACATCGAGGCCGATGGAGAGATTGTTGGGCGCACGCCGGCGACGATAACTTGCTGCCGCAGAGCTCTGAACATAAAAAAAGCGCCATTATAAAATGGCGCTGAAAAGTAAGAAGCTAAAGCATTGGTAAGACTTCAACTTCTAACTGGGGACCGAATGGACAACCAAGCGTAGATGCGATCTAAAGGCGTGAGTACAATCGCATTACCTAGGATGACCAAAATAAATCCAATAAAGGTGTTTTGCTGCCACTCAAAGCCTTCAAATAAGGTACTCAAGGCCACGGCAACAAAAGGAAATAACACTATCAAATAACTCGCTTTCTCAGGCCCAATATTCTTGAGTAGTGAGAAATAACAACCAAAGGCAATGACGGTGCCAAACACGCTGAGGTAAATCAGAGACCACCAATATGATGCTGGCGCTTGGTTGATAAACTGATGTTCACTAAAGGCGACATAGGTTGCTAACATGACAGCGCTGTAAAGCATACCCCACGCATTTCCCGCCATAACATCAATTTGCTGATTAGAATTGCGTACGCTCACCATATTACCGAGTGACGCGACCACTGTTCCTAATAGAGCTAATGATAATCCCAAGAAGGCCTCGCTTTGCAAATCAAATGCGACCAAATCGTGCCAAAACAAGCTGACTATCCCAAGCGTGCCCAGTGATGCGCCAAAGTAAATTCGCTTTGCAATAGGTTTGGCAAAAAATAACTTAGTGTTGACGATGTTAACGACCAATAATAATGAAAACGCAATTGATGCCATCGCTGACGTTAAATGTGCCTGAGCCCAATACAAGAAGAGATAGTTAGCACCAAAATTACACAGCGCTAAGAGGATGAAAAAGCCGTGATCTCGGCGAGAAAATCGCATTGGCACACGCTTATAGATGACAAACGCCCACATACAAACCGCGGCGAGGCCAAAGCGGTAAAATAGCGACACAAACTCGTTGATGCTGCCAAGTTGGTATTCAATGGCAAGCCATGTTGATCCCCAAATCAACACAGTGATGGCGTAAAGAAATAGATTTTTCATGATCGGCTCTAGATTCAAACAGCAGTGGAAGTCTGTAGTTTACGCTGTTATTCTGTATAAGCTATATACAGAATTTGCTAATTTATACCTATACAGATTATTGCTTATGAGTACCGTTATTCAACGCCAACATTCCGCCTTTCTCTATCAGCAGGTGATCCAAATGATCTTGTCGATGGCAGAACAAGAGTCCATTTTACCGGGCGAAAAGCTTCCCTCATTGCGTGTTATGGCGCAAAACTTAAATGTCAGTATCCCAACGGTAAAGCAGGCCTATCAAGCACTTGAAGATCAGGGAAAAGTCATTGCCAAAGAGAAGTCCGGCTACTTTTTATGTCACAGAGCTTCGCACAACGACTCACCGAAGCGTGCACGATTGCCCGCCAAACCTGTGGTGGTGAACAAGCAGGCGTTGATTGAACAAGTATATAAGGGGATCCATCAGCCACATGCAATCCCCTTAGGTATCGCTAACCCCATCGCCATTGCTGGTACTGAGCAGGTTCTTGCCAAAATTATGCGCCGCGCAATGAAAGAAGCAGGGAATGAACTCATTAATTATGGTCCTATGGATGGTTTAGATAGTTTAAAAAAGCAAATCGTGCGGCGTTATTTGGATATGGGCTTAGCAATAGATATGGATGAAGTGGTGATCACCAATGGCGCGCAAGAAGCATTGGCGATTGCGTTACAAGCGGTGACCAAGCCCGGAGACGTGATAGCGATTGAATCCCCCTGTTATTTTGGCATTGTTGAACTGGCTGAAAACTTAGGGTTAAAGGCCATTGAAATACCTGTTTGCCCGGATGATGGCATTTGGTTGAGCGACCTTGAACGGGCACTTGAAAAGCATGATATTCGAGCGTGTGTGTTTTCTACCAGTATTAGTAACCCGCTTGGTAGCTTTATGCCAGATACGAGACGTGCGCAGCTGGTGGCACTATTAGAGCAACGTGACGTGGTGTTGATAGAAGACGATGTGTATGGCGATTTATATTTTACCGAGCAGCGCGGCATACCGGCACAAGCATTTAGCCAAAAGGGTTTAGTGATCACATGTGCGTCATTTTCAAAAACCGCAGCGCCCAGCTATCGAGTGGGTTGGATGGTCGCCAGTCAATTTAGTGCAAAAGCAAAGCGCATAAAACGTGCGTTGAGTTGCTCGTCATCTTTAATGAACCAATGGGCATTGGCGGACTTTCTCAGCTCCGGAGGCTACGAGCGCCATTTAAAGTTGGTCCGTAAACGGTTAATTGAGAATCGAGATCGTATGATCCAAGCGGTGAATGTTGCGTTTGGTAGTGAGGTAAGAGTCAGTCGCCCGCAAGGTGGTTGTGTGCTGTGGCTAGACTTAGGTAAGCACGTTGATGGTGCCTTGTTGTTCCAAAAAGCCTTAGAGCGCGGGATCAGTATTACGCCCGGTACGCTATTTAGTGCCAGCAAAAAGTATCAAAATTGTATACGTATCAGTTATGGTTTGCCGTGGGATGCGTCGGTAGAGCAAGCGATTAAAACGCTGGGGGAATTGGCTGATGCACAAAGGAAAGGGTTGGCATAACGTATCTTTAATTAGATGTAAGTTATGCCAACGTCAGATTATTTAAATTTAAACAGTTGGTACTCTGACATGGCGGGGATAGACCTTGCGACAATAGCTTCGTTTTTCGCTATTTGTTCAAAATCGCCACACAGTGCGTCGGCTTTTTTCTCAATAGATTCTGCCTGTTGTTCAACTTTGGTTTCGATTTGCGTTGCGAAGTTTTCCATACGTTGTTCAAAGCTGCTCATATCACCGTTTGCATCTGACATTTCGTTGCCAATCGCAACCAGTAAGCTACCTATCGATTGCATCATGGCACCTTGTACTGCGGTCTCGATTTTTTCTTCAAACTGAGTGTCGAAATTTTGGCCAAACTCATCAAAGGTTTGCTTGCCCATCACAAACGCACCTTGCTGATAAAACGTATTTTGCACTTCTGTTTCGAGGTCATCGATCACAGCATGAATGCTATCTAAACTGGTTAAATTAAAGGTTTGCGCCACTTCATTAAGGGCAACGCCCGCTAGTTTTATGCCTTCAAAAGCAATATCAGCCACTTGTGGTAGGCGGCCTCTTAGTTCATCACCATATTGCGTGAGCATCGTTTTTTGCTGTGTATTAAGTGCGATGCGCTCGCCATTGAGTGTCAGTTCGCCAAGGTTGTTGATCTCAGCTGTTTTGTTTTTGGCCGTTGTGATCACCAAGTTATCAGGCGTGATCCTAACGTCATTTTGAAATTCTACTTCACAATTGTCACCGCTAAACGTGATGTTATTTTTTTCGTGTGCAGCGACGGTGGTTGTCATCATTGTTGCTGCTGTTAGTAGTAAAATTTTATTCATGGTCGATCCTTATTGGCTCAGTTGCATGATTGTTATTACAAGAACAATGCCAAATATAAACTCAAATAAAATCAATGCATTGTGTTTTATTGTTGAAAGTTAAGGTGCTCTAAAAGTGATGAAATTGACTAAAATATAGTTGTTTTTGTCAAAATGAATTAGGCAATAAAAAATTTTTATTGTAAGGATAAGAAACTCTCACTTTTCAGAATGACAATTTAGCGCTAAATAGTGATCTTGAGAGACGGCTCTCATTTTATTAATGACTATTTTATTTTGGAGTTAGTTGTGGGTAAGACATTCTCTTACGATGCGCTTGATGATGATTTTGCAGACGATGAATTTGAAAAGTTGGGTCGTAACCAACATGACAAGCAAAAGCGTAAAGTCAAAAGAAAGCTAGACGACTACTTAGAGCAAAAACGCCTACGTAGAAATCTAGGCGATGATGATTTCGACTATATTGATGATTGATCACTAGACGTCATCTACGAGTCTAGCACTGACAGTAATTCAATTTGGCTGTGTGATTAAGCAGGGCTGTGGGTTACTCAGTGCGATGTCTGAGTTACTGTGTCGTTGGTGATAGCCAAGCTGATGAGATATCCAGATAGTAAGCAGCCGCAAATATGCGGCTGTTTTGTTTTTATACGATTGGTATTAATCTTTAAAAGATTTATGGCAGTCTTTACAGCCTTTTGCCCAATCTTTAAATGCAGAAGCAATCAGCTTTTTGTCACCAGAGTCAGCTGCAACAGCCAGTGCTTGAGCATACTCGGCAAATTGCTTGGCTTTACCATCGAACTCAGCTCTATTTGACCAAACGGCTGGTAGGGCATCAGTATTGCCTTTGTCAGAACCGTCGATAAATGCTTCCCAAGGCATTTGCGATAATTGTGCAGCATTGTGAGCACGTTGCTTAAATACTTCAGCATCAAATGGCACTTTGCCTTTTAGCATGTCGCCCATATTGCCAATCTGGAAACGGATCAATTGGAAAGACGCTTGGCGGTATTCAATTGCATCTTCAGCCGATTCAAACATAGTGTTAGCTTGCGCTGTTGCTGCAAGACAGCTAAAGAGTGTGACGGTAAGTAGTTTCTTCATAGTAAACCCCTAATATTTTTCCCTATTTTCAATGTAAATTACAAATATAATCAAACAATTGCGATAAGTGCCCTGTGACGGAGGCAACTAGTTTTAAATAATCAACTCTCGATGTCTTTGAATATCATGCCCCTGCGCATACTGCGAGTGGCTAAAAAGATTTCTCCAAGCAAAGAGACAAACGCGCCAATAAGCAGCACCATAGCCGCGATAAAACAAGACGATAAAGTAATACCCAATGGCATACTGTACAAGTGGGACATGAACAGCAGCATAACCACTGCACACACAAGCAACGCACTGAGTACACTCATGCTAAATGCAACGTGAATAAAACGAGACCGTTTTAATAGTGCGCGCATTTCACGGCTAAAGTGCATTTTGAGCTCTTCATCTTGCGTGGTATTGATTTTGCGATCAAGTAAACGCGCCCTATCCGTGATCCGTGCTAAGCGGTTTGATAGTACCCCTAAGGTCGCAGCAATACCCGTAATTAAAAATACAGGGGCAACGGCGGTTTGGATAACTTTGGCCATCGTGAGAATGCTAACGACTTCTGGATTCATATAGTTACCTCGTTAATTCCAGTTTAGTTTTGATAAGGTGTTGGGTTGCTCACCGATGAGGGTTTGCATCACTCGGTTGCGTTCATCAAGCAAGATGACTCTAGGAATGCCTTTATTGGCATACGTGTTGTAAATATCTCGATTGGGATCGGCAACAAAATGGATGGGCAATTGCATGGTTTCGTTGAACTGCTCAAGCATAGTGTTAGTTTCTTCTCGGCCAATGGCAACGATGGTTAACTCGGCCTGGGTGAGTAATTCAGATTGTTTTAGTTCACTCAATAAACGTTGCGAATCGGAGCACCACGTCGCGAATAAAATCACCAGCTTTTTGTGATTAGCATCGAACCTAACAGCTTGGTTTTTGATATCCGTAAATTGCAAATGTTTAAAGGAGTCGCCGGTGTGGATATAGGTCTGATAGCCATCGTCTGCTTGTGGTTGTGCTTCGTTAGAGGCCTTACAGCCACTTAATCCGGTGGTGAGAACGGTACTAAGTAGTAACATTTTTATTGTTGTTTTCATGTCTATTCCTTGTTTCCGTGTCAGTGTTTTTGAAGTCTTGCGCGCATTTCAGTATATTGCCCCACTTAGATGATTTCTTAAAGTCCAATTTCTTATAGCCGTTGATATGATTTATCTTTCTTTATTTGGGCTTGCTTTTATTGCCGCAACACTATTACCTGCGTCGTCGGAGCTGGCGCTGAGTGGGCTCGTGGTGAAACAACAGGGTGAATTAGTTTGGTTATGGCTGGCTGCGACAACAGGTAATTTACTAGGTAGCTGTGTCAACTATTATCTTGGCTGGTTTATCGCTAAGTGGCGGAATAAGCGCTGGTTTCCGGTTTCTCAACAGCAATATGATAAGGCTTGTGGACTATTTAATCGTTACGGTAAGTTTTCATTGCTATTTGCTTGGCTCCCCATAGTCGGAGATCCTTTGACTGTGGTAGCGGGGTCTCTACGGACCTCTTTTGGGTGGTTTTTTGTGTTAGTCGCGCTCGGTAAAGGCGCCCGTTACGCACTGGTGATTTACCTTGCCTTACAGGTGATTTCTTAATACCAGAAGGCAAGGAAGTGCATATCAGGGTCTTATCGCTTAGTTTAGCTTCTGTACCAATCAAGCGTGAGTGACACTGAGTCAGCAAACCGTAAAGCGTGCGGTTTATCTACGGTGACTTTTGCATACGTCACGTCTTGATGTTGGTGACATTCAGCAAGTATGTCAGCCACTAATTTCTCAAGTAACAAAAAATGCCCTTCCTCTACCAGTGTGATGACAGCTTTGGTCACCGTTTTGTAGTTAAGCGCGTGAGCCACGTTATCATGATCTAAACATGCCGTATCCGCTGGGTAGTGAATTTCAATATTGATCACGACATCTTGCTTTTTTTCCCGCTCCTCGGGATTAAAACCAATAAAGGTACGTAGCCTTAAATTCGTCACCTTAATAATGGCATTCGACATAGCGTGTTTATCCTTTCACTAACTGTAAAAATTCGTTGCGGGTTTTGGGGTCGCTTCTGAAATTACCAAGCATGACAGACGTTCGCATACTAGAGTTTTGTTTTTCAACCCCACGCATCATCATACACATGTGTTTGGCTTCAACGATCACGCCAACGCCTTTTGCGCCGGTGACTTCCTCAACGGCCTTGGCGATTTGATGAGTTAGCTGCTCTTGGATTTGAAAACGTCGGGCAAACATATCAACAATGCGGGCAAATTTAGACAAGCCAAGCACTTTACCGTCAGGTATATAAGCGATGTGACAACGGCCAACGAAAGGTAGAAGGTGATGCTCACACATAGAGTACAACTCTATATCTTGGACCAGCACCATATCATCGGCATCTGAGCTGAATACCGCGTTATTGGTGATTTCATCCAGTGTTTGACGGTAGCCCTGAGTCAGATATTCCATCGCTTTCGCTGCGCGCTTTGGCGTATCTAATAATCCTTCGCGGTCTGCATCTTCACCCACGGCTTCAATAATCGTTTTATAACTATGTTGTAATTTGTCTTGCATAATGCGTTACCTCAAATGGCGGCCACCGTCGATTTGTACCGTGCGTCCTGTCATATAGTTGCTAGAGAGTATCATGTCGACACTATTGATAACTTCTTTGCTACCAGGCTCAATTCCCATAATAGACTTTTTCAAGGTTTTTGCCTTGTACTCGTCACTATCGTCTTGATTAAAGATGATAAGAGAAGGTGCAATGCTATTCACTTTGATGCTAGGTGCAAACTTAGCGGCAAATGACCGAGTTAAGTTATCTAATGCAGCTTTACTTGCGGCATAGGCAATGTGTTTTGGACTGCCTTTTTCTACTACATAGTCAGTAATATGGATCACATCGCTGACATTATTGCTAGCTGTCAATAAGTCGCTCAAGGCATGATTGATCAAATAAGGGACTTTAGCGTGGATCCGCATCATATTGTCGAATAATGCTGAAAAATCAGGGTTGTTGGCTTCACAATCCCAGCTCGATGCATTGTGGATGATGGCACTGAGTGCGTCGGTATGGGCACGAATTTGGTTGTTGAGTTGCGTGATTGCTTCTGGCTCGTCAAAATCAGCCTTGATACAAATGGCACCTAGCGATGCTAGTTCATCGATAACTTGATGTTTGGTGCGATACGTCAATATGACGGCTTGCTGTTTAGCGAGAAAGTGTTTCACCAAAGCAAGTCCAATGCGCTGTGCGCCACCAGTAATTAAAATAGGTGCAGCTGCGGGGCTCATACGTTAATCACCTTGTGAATTGAGAAATTAAGGTTGGCAGGATGAATAACTGGTTATCTCCTGCCAACAATACTATTGTTCGTCGTATACCGTAGGAATTGGTTGACGCTTGTGTTGGGTGCGCTGATAAATGGCAATAAGTTTGTCGTTTACTTCACTGCTAACAGGCTTACCTTCGAGGAAGTCATCAATATTGTCATAGCTTAGTCCCAGCGCTTCTTCATCGGAAAGGCCTGGGCGGTCGCATTCGAGATCGGCTGTCGGTACTTTATGTACTAGTCCCGCAGGTGCCCCGAGAAAAGCCGCTAGTGCGCGAACTTGGCGTTTTGACAGGCCAAACAAGGGCGCTAAGTCGCAGGCGCCGTCACCAAACTTGGTGTAAAAGCCCGTGATGTTTTCAGCGCTGTGATCGGTGCCGACGACTAAACCGCGAGTCAGGCCTGCTATTTCGTACTGCGCGACCATGCGCTGGCGTGCTTTTACGTTTCCTTTAATAAAATCCACGCTGGCTTGTGAAGGCAGTGGCACGCTTCCACCCGCCATGGCAGCAAGTGCTTGCTCGTGCATGGCATCGGCCGCAGGCTTGATGTTGACTGTTAAGCGCTGACTCGGTTGGATAAACTCAAGTGCAAGTTGCGCTTCATCTTCATCAGCTTGAACACCATACGGCAAGCGCATGGCAATAAATTTATAAGCCCCAGTACCATGTTCAGCATTGAGTTCATCGATAGCTAGCTGGCATAGACGTCCACAAGTTGACGAATCAACTCCTCCGCTTATGCCAAGCACAAGGGTGAAGCAGCCAGAGGCTTGTAATCGTGCTTTTAAAAATGAGACACGTCGTTTGACTTCAAATTCCGGGTCAATAATTGGCTGAACTTTCATTTCGGCCATGATTGCTTCACGCATACTTGTTCCTCAATACTATCGGGGCGATAAACTTCTATTATGTTGGTGCTGACGCGCTTTTTAAAGCCCTAAATGTGCTTTGATGGTGGCGAGCTCTTGCTTTAATTGCTCAATCTCGGCAATTAAGCTTTCGATTTCGCTGTCATTTTGGGTGCCGGTTATGGCTTCTGCAGGCGCTGTTGATTCAACGACTTGGTCACCAAACAAGTGTTGATAACGACTTTCTCGTTTTCCAGGTTCCCTGGCAAGCTTAACTACATAATCATGTTCTTGCATCGCACTTAATGTCGCTTCAACGTCCTGTACGGAGCTGAACTCTGCGAGGCGGCCGCTGCGAGTACGCAATTCACCTGGAGTTTGTGGTCCACGCAGTAACAGCAAACAGATAATCGCTTTTTGTTTCGCGTTGACTTTTAGGTGGCCAAAATCACTGTTACAAAAGCGCTGGCTGTACTTGTCGACGCGACCAGAGAGTGCTTCGTCGCAGGTAATTAAGCGTTTTTCTTGTAGGCGAGTCAGTGTGTCTAGCACATCATTTTGAGAGAGTTCCATCACCGGCTCGCGATTCGACTTTTGATTACACGCATTGGTGAGGCCGTTGAGTGACATGGGGTATTGTTCTGGGGTGGTGACTTGCTTTTCGATTAAGCTACCCAGTACGCGTTGCTCTTGAGTATCTAATTGCATCACTTTCCTTATTTTTGTTGTTGCTGATGAGATGTATAACATCATCTTGATAGTAGCAATATAATACCAATATTTACTGTAGCAAAGTGTGTGAGCTAACTTTGTTGGGCCGTAGACGAAGGTGCTTGCATTGTTTGCTGCGGTTTTATTTGCAGAAGTTTGGCTTTTAGCTCATCAAAGTCAATGGGTTTGGTGAGGTAATCATCCATTCCAGCATCAAGGCATTTTTCTCTATCACCTTGCATCGCGTTGGCGGTGAGTGCAACGATCACGCTATGCTGATGGATTTTTCCGGCAACACCTTGGCGGATCTGCTGTGCTGCCTGATAACCGTCCATCACCGGCATTTGACAATCCATTAGAATTACATCGTAAGGTTTGTTAGTTGATTGTAAATGTGCAAGTGCTAACTCTCCATTTTCTTGGCAGACTACTTTCGCACCTAAACGCTCTAACATCGTCATCGCAACGGTTTGGTTTATCCGATTATCTTCCACCAATAAGATTGAGCGTGCTAACAGGGGTTCAGCATTGACCTGTGAGTCGGTTTTGACGGATGTCGGCTTGTCTGGGTCTTGATAATTAGAGTTGAACACCTGAAGTGCTGCATATGGCGTAATGGGATAGTACACCCGCTCACAGGAGGAAAATAGCGAGAGGGTTTCGCTACTTTGCTCTTCAACGGCAACCATATGTACGATCTGCTGCTGTGTTAGCTGCGCTTTGAGTGCTTGTTGTTTTTTCCGCGGCGTGGCATTGAGTAACTTGGCATCCAAAATAACAGCAAGATGTGAAGATGGTTGTTGCAGTTGAGTCATGAGCATATCAAGTTGCTGCACGTGCAAGCACGTGATATGCCAAGGCTTCAGTAGTTTACTGTAGTCTTCATTGATTTCGCTTAATATATATAACGTTGAGTTATCAGACTTTCCATGCACGGTAATGGGTTTAGCTGCTGTTAGTAGTACATTACAGGAAAACGTGCTGCCAACGTGTTCTTTACTAAATGCTTGTAGATCGCCACCGAGCAATTGAGACAATTGCTTTGCAATGGTGAGACCAAGCCCAGTACCACCATATTGTCGAGTGGTTGATAAATCTGCTTGGGTAAATGAATCAAAAACTTTATTGAGCTTTTCCTTTGAAATACCGATACCGGTATCTTCTACACTGCACCATAACCGAGTTTGATCGCCCGTTTGTTCGGTATGGCAGCTTAAAGTCACTGAACCATCATGGGTGAACTTAATCGCATTGCTTAACAAATTATTAAGGATTTGTTTGAGGCGATTAGGATCTGTTTGTGCGGTATGGACTTTCATACCTGATAAATCGATATGTAGCCGATTATTGTTGGCATCAGCGGCGCGCACAAAACCAGACAGCATATTACTTAACATCTCGATAAGGTCGAACTCAACAAATTCGATCGTTAGCTTACCAGCCTCTATTTTGGAAAAGTCGAGAATGTCATTAATGATGGTAAGCAAGGACTTCGCTGAACTATATGCCAAAGAGAGCTGGTGGTGTTGAGTCGAAGTGAGTTGTGAGTGCATGACGAGCTCAACCATACCCATTACGCCATTGAGTGGAGTGCGTATTTCATGACTCATACTGGCTAAAAACTCTGCTTTCATTTTAGCGGATTGTTCTGCTAAGTCTTTATCAATGATGGCTTGATTTTTTGCTTTTTGATGGGCTTTATTGATAAAGAGGCTTCCTAGCATGGCGGCGATAGATTTCATTAAACGGAGGTCGCTTTGACCCCAACCTGGACTTACAACATCGTACTCTGCACAAAGAACGCCTAAGGTTTGGTTTTTATGACTGATGGGGCAGCAAAGCATCGCCTTAATTTCAAAAGGTTCAAGGTACGTTGTAGTGAGGGCCATGGTTGCAGGGTGGTTTTCAGCTTGTTCCGCCGCAATTATTTGACCACTCTCAATTTCACTAAAGAATGCAGGCGCTATTGCTTTTCGCCAAGGAGGAAAGTGCTCTAAGTTATCCATCGCAGCATTTGAAAAACACACTGGGATCAGCTGGTTTTTATCCTCATTAAATTGCCAAATGCTCACTTTATTAACCTCCACTCCTTTTCTACAGGTATCTGCACAGAGTGTGAGTGCTTTGTTGAGATGGTTATTTAAGATGGCTTCGTGAGAGCTCAAATGGGCAAGGAGCTCATTATTCTTGGCGAATTTATCGTGTTCCATTTCCATGATTTTGCGTTTATGGATGTTTTGAATGGAACCAAAAATGTGGCTAGTGCGTTTGCCATTGCGAATAGAGCGCGCTTTCACTAGCACCCATAAGTCGTCCAGATTTTGGGTTTGGATAATAAATTCTTCTTCGAACTCATGGCCTGTTTTTATAAGTTCATCCACACAGTCTTGCAAACGCTTTCTGTGCAAACCCGCTTTGAAAAACTCTGTTGTATTCATCCAAGTGGGCTGAAATTGTCTCGGCACGCAGAAAATACTACGAGTGACGTCCGACCAAATAATATCGCGTGTTTTGACGTTAATTTCCCATGCACCAACTTCTGCGAGTATGCCCATATTGGTCAGTGACAAAGCATTACGTTGCAGTTGCGATAGCAGTCGAGTGATGAAGATAAATGCGGCAATAAAGATGATAATCAGCGCGATGATAGCTAAGCGAAAAGGCCACACGGCAGTTGCCGCTGGTTGCCAACCAATGCGAGGCACGGCGTAGAGTTCCCATTCACCTGAGGGCACGTTGACACTAAATGCGATGGGGGCAAGCGAATGAATATTACTATTGCCATAAAAGTAATCTCCGTCTTGGCCTTTACCATCAACGCCTTGAATCGCGATCAGATATTGACTTTCTAATGCGGTAAAGTTTGCTTGTTGATACAGACTATCCATATCGAGCACGACAGAGAGTAAACCCCAGAAGTGAGTTTTGTCAGTGTAAACGGGAACTCTTGCGATTAACCCTGTGCCTCCTTGCAGCAACTCTAGTGGACCTGCCATCACGATTTCGCGACTTTCTTTGGCGAGTAATGCGCCGTATTTTTGCGTCGGATGGGTTTGGTAGTCTAAGCCTATGGCTTTTTCATTGCCCTTCAATGGGTAAATATAGTCGAGCCGCATATTTGGAGCTGCTCCGATATTTCGAAGGATTTGGCTACTATCGAATAAGGGTTTTGCGAGCTGTTCGAAGCGAGCTTGAGAGAGTTCGGATTGACCAGAAAGGGCAATGCCTAGTCCTCTGACAAGTTGTACATTTTTTGCCAGAATACCTTCTATTTTAGTGCGGTAGACATTCACTTCCTCGGTCGAGCGGCTCTTTTCTATCGCGATTAAGCGGCGATAGTTTACTTGATCAACATACCATGCCACTGCGATGATCACGACTAGCAAAAGCCAGAAGCTATATTTCACAAAGCGAAATTTAAGTGGTGATGTCGATAGTTCAGAGATCATGGTGCTTCTGTGTTGAAGACGATGATTTAACTATAGTTCAGTCCTCGCAAAGCGAAATCTAATTAACCAAAATAAAATGCTTTAACTTGATTGTCTTATAACTGTGACAAAGTCGAGAATATTGGTTTATTAGCCAATGACATGCTATATCTTCTAGGCATAAATTAGCACTGGATACATTGTTAAGGGATGGTCATGCTTACTTGGATTAAACGAATTATTGTCGTTCTGCTGTTACTGGTATTGCTTGGTACTGCAAGTATATATGGCTTGCTTGCGCTGAGCCTGCCTGCACTGGATGGTAAAGGAAGTACATCGGAGATTGATAATACAGTAACGGTAGCGCGCGATGCCATGGGGCAAGCTGTCGTGTCGGCTGACACCAGAGCAGATGCGTCGTATGGATTGGGTTTTGCACATGGTCAGGACCGCTTTTTTCAAATGGACCTGTTGCGTCGCAATGCCGCAGGTGAATTGAGTGAGTTATTTGGCTCGGCGGCCATTGGCCTTGATGAAAGCATGCGATTCCATCAATTCAGAAAACGGGCAAAGCTTATCGTGATGTCCTTACCTGAGGCGCATAGGCAAATCCTTGAGCGTTATACACAAGGGGTGAACGATGGGCGAGTACAATCTGGCTTCACCAGTTTTGAATACCTGCTTCTAGGTGCAACTCCTGCACCATGGCAGCCAGAAGACAGCTTACTCACTATTTTTAGCATGTATCTAGACTTGCAAGCAGGTACTTATGAGCGCGATGAAACCCTAATTGCGCTTAAGCAGCAATATGGTCAAGATATGCTCGATTTTATCTTGCAGCCTAGTCAATATCAGGCTGCTTTGGATAACAGTGTACTTACGGCATCGCCAGTTACTATTCCTGCATTACAGCAACAAATCGTGCAAGCTCAGCCATCACATATTGCTGATGTGCCGCTTTACGGCAGTAATAATTGGGCCGTAACTGGTGCGCTTACAAAGACAGGATCGGCAATGTTATCCGACGATATGCACCTTGGCTTAAATGTGCCGTCGATTTGGTATCGTGCCCAGCTTAATTATCAGGATCAGGGCCATGCAATTCAGGTAACTGGGGTGTCGTTACCAGGCGCTCCAGCCATTGTGGTTGGAAGTAATAATCGCATAGCGTGGGGATTCACCAATGGTTATTTAGATACAGCCGATTGGATTGAGCTTGACGCAGACACCAAGACGCAGTTCATTGCTGAAGAAATAAAATTGCCTGATGGCAAAAGCCATTCCTATAAATTGGAAATGAGTACATTTGGTCCCGTTAAACAACTTGGAGATAAGAAGCTAGCGCTGAGTTGGGTTGCTCATCAACCCTATGCCGTAAACTTAGAGCTTGTGCAACTTGAACGATTAACCGAAGTTCAGCAAGCAACAGAACATGCCAAAAAGGTAGGGATCCCTGTACAAAACTTGATGGTGGTAGACAGTAAAGGGGCAGCTGCTTGGACGCCGATGGGGGCTATTCCTGCACGCAAAACGGCTCATGACACGGCGTTGAATATAGAGCAATATGAGCAAGCGTGGCAGAACAACGAACAAGTTCGCCCGGTTGTGCAAAACCCTGAAAACGGTAAATTGTGGACGGCTAACTCTCGCGTGGTTTCAGTTGCAGATAATCAAAGGTTTGGTGATGGCGGCTATGCGTTAGGTGCACGTGCCGTGCAGATCCGCGATGGACTGTTAGGTCAGCAACAATTTACGGAAGCGGATTTCTATCAGCTGCAATTGGACAATCGCGCCAAGTTTTTAGCGCCGTGGCACGAGCACTTAGTATCCCTATTGCAAAACCAACATTCCGCATCTTTTGAAAATGATATTTCGCTCCTTAATGACTGGCAGGCTTGTGCTTGTGCAGATTCAGTCGGTTACACCTTAGTAAAAGCCTACCGCAACGCACTGATCGACACTCTTTTCGCACCCTTGGAGCAGCACTTAAACACACAAAAATTGTCGATGAAGCCGGTTAAGCGTTATCTTGAGCCCTCACTCTGGCAGCTCTTAACCGAGCAGCCAAATAGTTGGTTGGGCGAGCATGGTTCTTGGCTTGAGTTAGAGTTGGCTGCTTACAAGCTTGCCAAGCAGCAACTTAGCGAAAAATATGGCAGTAATATGGCCGCTTGGCGCTGGGGGGATGTTAATGCACTCAAGGTGCAGCATCCTTTCTCAAAACAAATGCCAATGCTGAGCGGTTTGTTAGATATGCCAACCGCACAAGCTTTTGGTGATACCTTTATGCCTGCGGTGCAGGGTAAATCATTCGGCGCATCGCAACGCTTTATCGCACAACCTGGTCATTTACAAAATGCAATTTTAACGGTTGCTGGTGGCCAAAGTGGACATCCGTTATCGCCGTTTTATCGGTCTGGATTTGCAGATTATGCCGAAGGGGAGAATACCCCCTTGCTACCTGGTGAATTAACTCACCAGATAGTCATTTCACCTAAGTAATGCTTTGCACTGAACGTATCGGAGGGGGTTAACTTACGCCCTCCGATACACGCAAAATCGGTGCTGCGGTAACACGGTTCCGACCTGAATGTTTGCTGTCGTAAAGTGCGGCATCCGCGTGTTGAATGACGACCTCAAAAGTTTGGCTAGGATCCCAATTTGCAACGCCAAAACTCATGGTGACCTTAAGAATGTCGTTTTCAAAACTGGTGGTCTCGACGGCTCGTCGTAGTTTTTCCATGCGCTGCATTGCTTCTCCACTAGAGCAAGGCGCGAGCACGATTAAAAACTCTTCACCACCCCAACGAACTGCAATGTCTGCAGGGTGAATATGTGCTTTGATTGTTTCGGCCACACTTTTTAAAATTTGATCTCCTTTGTCATGGCCAAAGGTGTCATTGATTTTTTTAAAGTGGTCGATATCCGCCATCACCAAACATAAAGGAGAGTGAGTAGAGATACAGTTTTCTTTAGCATGGGTGATTAACTCGCGCGCATAGCGACGGTTGAACATTTGTGTGAGCGGGTCGTGTGCAGCGAGTTCTTCTAATTTGTCTCTTTGTTGCACTGTCATTTTACGTATGTGGCTGATTGTGTAGATCATTGGAATACCACATATGAGCACATTGGCAAAATGGACATAGGGAATTAACTGTTGATAGCGATATTGATAGGCAACATCACCAAACAATAACTCTAAGACTGCGAATAGCGTGATCAACACAACGGAATAAATCACGGCATTACGTAACCTGAGTTGGTAATCTAGCAGCATGAGGCAAGACACTGTCCAGAGATAGTACTGAAACCCGAGTGACATGCCGAGATAGGCACACACCAGCGTCGCATGGATGGCGACTTCAAGGCAGAAAACCCGCAGTGCAATCGAGGGTTTACTCGCATCAATGAGTTTAATGCCAGCGTACCACATCAGCACACTACCCACGTTTACCAAAGCAAGTATGTTCACCTCTAAATGCCAAAAGACACCAATGAGGCCTGCGTGTAGCCACATGCAATACGCGGCCACACGTCGTAATAATGCAAATTTTAATGCTTCTACTTGGTCTGGTTTGCTATAAGGGTGGTATTTAGTCAAACGTAAGCTCTTGTGGTATTCACAATAAAATAAGTATAGAAGCTCTATTGTGATTTGCCGTCTATTTGACCTAAGCTCAGGTTATTCGCTCAGCATCCAGCAAGGTTGGCTGTAGTAGAGTGAGAGATAGGTAGATAATAAAAGCTTTGGAGTTGATATGTCTGTAGAAAAAGCGCGGATCACGCTATGTAACCTAGAAAAGTCTGACTACGATCAGGTTAAATCATTAATGGATGAAGCCTATCCTGATCTCGGTGGTGCGTGGCCTAGTCATACGATATTTAGGTTGATTGACCAGTTTCCTGAGGGGCAGATCGGTGTCAAAGACGGTGAGCGTCTCGTCGGTATCGCGCTTAGTGTTCAAGTTGACTATCAAACCTTTTCTAACCCGCATACCTATGAAGACATTGTTGACGCGCATAGCCGAATTTTTAGTGATAGTAATGCAGATGCTCTGTACGGGCTGGATGTAGTGATAGCCAAAAGCCATCGTGGTCTACGTCTTGGTCGACGGCTGTATGATGCTCGTAAAGAGCTTTGTCGTCAGTACAACTTACGCGCGATTTTGGCGGGTGGTCGTATTCCGCTTTATAAGCAATTCCGTGGCAGTATGTCGCCAATGGAGTATATAAACAAAGTCGACCATAAAGAATTACACGACCCCATTCTAAGCTTCCAACTTGCCAACGACTTCCAAGTAAAGCGATTGCTTAAGCAATATCTGCCGGAAGATCAGGACTCCGAAGGCTATGCGACCCTACTTGAGTGGAATAACATTCTCTTCGAGCCAACCGATACCGTGATCGAAAGCAAGAAAACCATCGTCAGAGTGGGGGCCGTGCAGTGGCAAATGCGCAGGGTGGAATCGGTAGAGGAGCTAATGAAGCAGGTTGAGTATTTTGTGGACACGGTCTCGGATTACCAAAGTGACTTTATCCTTTTCCCTGAGTTTTTTAACGCGCCACTAATGGGGCTCGGAAGCTATAGAAATCAGACCGAAGCAATTCGTGCATTGGCGACGTATACCGAGCAGTTTAGAGCTGCTATGTCGCAAATGGCGATTGAGTACAATGCCAATATTATCACGGGCTCTATGCCGCTACTTGAGGGCGACAAGCTCTATAACGTCAGTTACTTGTGTCATCGCTCTGGCAAAGTGGATGAACAACGTAAAATTCATATCACCCCTCACGAAGACTATGATTGGGTTATCAAAGGCGGTGATAAAATTGAAGTGTTCGATACGGACGCGGGCCGAGTAGGGATCCAAGTATGCTACGACGTGGAGTTTCCAGAGTTATCGCGGATCATGGCTGAAAAAGGGCTGGATATTTTGTTTGTACCATTTTGGACTGACACAAAAAATAGCTATTTAAGGGTAAGACACTGTGCGCAGGCCCGTGCGGTTGAAAACGAATGCTACGTGGTTATCGCAGGAAGCGTTGGTAACCTACCACAGGTAGAAAGCCTAGATGTGCAGTACGCGCAGTCAGCGGTGTTGACGCCATCGGACTTTGCTTTCCCTCATGATGCCGCGCTAAACGAAGCAACACCAAATACGGAAATGCTGTTATTTAGTGACTTAGACTTAGATAAACTCAAAATATTGCATAGTGAAGGAACGGTGCGTAATTTACGAGACCGAAGAAAAGACCTGTATTCTGTGGAGTTGAAACAAAAATAGTATGGCGTGGGTTTATTTAATTATGGCTGGCCTGTTTGAAATAGGTTGGCCCGTTGGTCTGAAAATGGCGCAACAAGCCGATACTCGTTGGCTAGGCATAGTGATAGCCGTTGGTTTTATGGCCTTGAGTGGCTGGATGTTATGGCTGGCGCAAAAGCAAATTCCACTGGGTACCTCGTATGCGGTGTGGACGGGTATTGGCGCGGCAGGTACATTCTTAGTGGGTATCTTTTTCTACGGTGACCCAAGTAGTTTTATGCGCTACTTGGGTGTGTTACTTATCATCAGTGGGGTTGTGGTACTTAAGTTAGCATAACCAAAATAGCCGCGACTGCGATGAGTAAGAGTCCCATTGAATCGCGCTTCTTTACCGGTGCTTTGAGCCATAAGAATGAGATAAGCAAAGTGAAAAACACTTCGATTTGGCCAAGGGTTTTCACGTAGGCTACATGCTCAAGGCTCATTGCGCTAAACCAACCTATAGAACCGATGCAACTGCTAACACTAATGGCCAGCGTCAGTTTGCGGCGTTGCCACAGCACGCGCCAAGAGTGTAGTTCGCGTATCGTCAAATACATACTCAACATTACAGTTTGGCAAATCAGCACTAATAATAACACCCAGGCTGCACTGTGGGGGAAAGGTAGGCCCGATGCGATACTGGCTTCACGCACCCAAAGAGAAGTAAGCGCGAAGCTTGTTCCACAGGCAAGTCCCACTAGTGCAGTTTTACCATTGAAAGCACGCAGGCTAAAACCGCTCAATAACAACACCGCGATGGCGCCGATAAAGACACCAAACCAGCCGAGTAAAGTTAAGCTTGAGCCAAAAAAGAGTACGCCCAAAATTGCCGCCACGAGTGCCTCACTCTTCGCAAGTCCAGCGCCTATGGCGTAATTATTTTGCTTAAACAGCACCACCATTAACCCCGTCGCGATGATCTGCATGACACTGGCACCCAGCACAAAGGCTAAAAAGTCATCGTTAATGACGAGCGATTCTGCAGGAGCGATCTGATAAAGGCTCCAAAGATATAAGCCCGCAAGTGGGCTGGCTAAAATAAATCTTGCTAAGGTGACGCTGGCTGTGGAGGCGCTTTCACTCAATTTGCTTTGAAAAGCATTTCGCCAAGCCTGAGAAAAAGCAGCTAGTAAGGTGAACAAAATCCACATGAGAGGTGACTCTACAATGCTCGAATGTGTATCAGCATACCGGATAGGAGCGAGTCTGAATAAATGAATTATCGTGATAGTGAAAATAATTCAATGTGTATTCAATGTGCTACGGAAGCATTCTTGTGGTTGGCGCACTGCGACAATTTGCCACATGTTCAATTTTCAGTATCACGATATGATTAAGGTCGATGCTACAAGATTGGGCCATAGGTTAGGGTATTACGTATTCAACTATGGCTTTTCTTTTTAACGCTATTCTGCTCTACTGAGTTGAATAATCAAAAGGTTGAAGGAGTATCTTGTGGGTATACTAATCATCTGTGCAATTCTTGCCATCTTACTACCTTATTTTGCCAAAATCCCTGTGGCAGTGGCGATGAATAAAGAAGGGGGCTACGACAACAAGCACCCGCGTGAACAGCAAAAGAAACTAACTGGGCTGGGGGCAAGAGCGCTGGCCGCACATCAAAACTGTTTTGAGTCATTAGCCGTGTTTGCTGTCGCCTTGGCCGTTGCGTTTGGCACCCAAACCTACACTCCTCTAGTCGAATGGCTAGCGATAGGCCATATTGTCGCTAGAGCATTATATTGTGTGCTGTATTGGGCGAATATTGACGTGCTGCGCTCCATTGTCTGGGCGCTAGGACTCGGCTGTGCTATCGCCATTATTGTGGTGTGTGGTTTATAGTCGTCCTTTGCGTGACTCTACACTTAGGTCAACTGAATTAACTCTGCTGAAATCTCTTTCACTTCAGCGGAGTTAACCTCTAGCTGTGTCAATGCTAAGTTTGCGATACGCACTCGGTATAAGTCGATAACCCGATAACCACAGTAATGTGCCATTCTTCTGATCTGGCGATTGAGGCCTTGGCGTAACACTATTCTAAAGCGGTCATGTGCGATTTGCTCAACGGTACAGGGGAGGGTTATTTGGCCCTTCACTGGCACGCCGGCTGCCATTTTAAGGCAAAAATCTGGGTCCAGAGGCTTGTCAACTTGCACCTCATATTCTTTCTCTTGATGATGGTCAGGGTGGATTAATTGCTGACACAGTGCCCCATCATTGGTGAGTAGTAGTAAGCCTCGACTGTCTTTGTCTAACCGACCTATTGGATAAACACGACATGACTCTGGTAGCACATGGTAGATACTCGCAGGGTCATCTGGATTCACTTTGCAGTCTATACCCACGGGTTTATGGTAAACAAAGAGTCTTCTCGCTTGTGGCGGCGTGACCGGTTCACCATCGACCATAATGCAATCGGTCAAATTGATGTGATCTATGTGATTGGCCAAGCGGCCATTTACGGTCACTCTTGCGCTATCAATTAAGCGAGACGCTTGTCGCCTAGAGCAAACACCGCAGTGGCTGAGATATTTGGCCAAACGCATCGGATAGGACATAGACATTCACATGATCAAAAAGAGATAACAGCGCGTATTGTAAGGCAACAGACTGTTTGGATCTATGCATGGAGAATATCAATGGCCATTGCGTTTTCAAAGTTAAAACAACATCAGCCGCTGCAAAAGGTAATAGTGCATTCCATTGATTTAGCGCTTTATCAAGTCAGTGTGCTTATTAATAACGTGGAATATTATGTCACGGAAGAAAATGGCGAGTTTTTAAAAGCACATAACCCGCTGCAAATTCAAAAACGCCTGCTTGATATTAGCTACATGGAAATGGTGATTAGGCATCAAAGCGCTTATGACGAGATGGTCGGGCACCCAGTGTCAGTCAATGACAATACATTAGAAGTGCCCTTCGGTCGTAATAACCTGTTTTAAGCGTTATCTGTGTTTTGTGAGCACTTCACTCACCGCGGTTGCAAAATCGCGGTTGTGAGCGATCCCCATGTTAATCAATCTAGTGTCTTTTAGAGCGCAATTTTGTGGTCTTGTGGCATCGTCACTCGGTTGGCTCAGCGGCACGAGATCTTGCGTCGGTAGTTGCAAAGCCTGCGCCATCACCTGCGCCATTTCATACTTAGTGAATGCTTGATTGCCACTGATATGAATAATCCCACCAAGGCTAGGTTGTGCGATAACACCTTTGAGCGTTAGCGCAATATCATTGACGTGGGTGGGGTAGCGAATGGCCCAATGATCGTGACTTGAAGCGGGGTTGGCTAACAGCTGTTTTGCAATAACGGTTACCGCAGATTCTTCCAGCGTTTTTACCTCGCCGTATAAAACTGGCACTCGTACTATGGTGTGTAATGCGCTGTCTGCCAGTATGGCACGCTCCGCAGCTTGCTTGGTTTGGCCGTAGAAGTTCACAGGATTAGTGATATCTGTTTCAACATAAGGTGCTGAGGTGCCGTCAAACACATAGTCAGTACTAATAAAGAAAAATCGAATATCTCTTTCGCGGCAGGCTTGGGCTAAGAACTCGGTTGCCGCAACATTGAGCGCAAGCGTTGCCGCTTGGTCTCGCTCACATTGTTCTGGCCTGCGCTCTGCTGCTGCGTGAATAAGTATCTCTGGGCCGTGATTATCTAAGAAATCTAAAACCGAACTGTGGTCAGCCAAGTCAAGTTTGTGAAGTGGCGCGGCTGCTCGGCTAAAGCCACATCCTAAAATCTCGTGGGTACTACTTAGCTCTTGGCAAAGTGCGCGACCCAATAAGCCCGTTGCACCAGTGATCATGACTTTAGACATAGAAAACAGCATCCTTTTTTAAAAGAGCCAGTACAGTAGCAAAGTCGGAAGAAAAACTACAGATTTGTATCGGATTACGCTAAGGTTGAGATAAGGCTAAAAAAGGGACAAAAAATGAAAAAAAATATTTTGCTAGCTGGTTTGTTTGCGGTGAGTGTGCAAGTGAGTGCGACCCAAATATTTACGAAAAATAGTGATTGTGTCATTGATGAAAGTAAAGCGCCCATTGAAATATACAAGCAAAGCTCAAAGTCAATGCGTTTGTTGGGGGGACAAGAGGCGAGTAATGGTGAGTTATCGGATGTTGTCACTGTGCTGTTTGACGATGTTAGATTGTCACTATTTGACGCGTTATCTGAAGAAGCTAAAGCGTTTGAGAAAGGTATAATTATTAAAAATGCTTCATTCAAAAGAACGGCTGATGGGTGGTCGAAAAGAGCTGTTGTATCCGGGAAAGTTGTAGCTCAGCCCGTTTTATCTTGTCATTATACTGAAGTACTTACAGCAAAAAACACTGAGCTGATATCTGGTGCTGTTTTTTCATCCAAACCAACGACCCATTCAATTACTTATAACACAACGATTGATCCGCACAAAAGTCGACTCAAGCCAAAGCTAACAGAGGTACTTGATACTTCTGTTACTACGGACCAAGTATTTGGTATTAAGCTCGGAGACTCTTTTTCACAAGCGGAAGAAAAAATAGGCCGTTTTACGATGCAATGGCCTATTAATGCTTATCAAAAGTTTGCATTTATTGGTCGCAATAACGCGTTTTTATTTGAACATGATAAGCTCGTCGGGTACCAATATGCATTCAATCTTCTTCCTATCAGTCTTGCAAATCTAATTGATATTTATGATGTTGCTCTTGCTACACCACTAAGTCACCAGCAAACTCAAATTACAAACCGGGACTTGGATGAGATGACAGTTTCTGCACTTAAGGAAAAGTTTCCTGACATTAAGTTTTTTGTCGAGGGAAGATATACTACCGATCCGAAGACCAAATTATCTGCCCTAACCATAGGCAAAACAGAGATTGCGAAACCAATTGCTCCTGCATGCTGGAGTGGTCAAGAAGACATCAAAGCTTTTATTACAAAGCATCAGGGCGGCTTAATGCAATGGCGTGGCATAGATAAACAAACGCTATTTTACACCGGGTGTAATCAGTTAATTGAACAAAGCCAATTTGGCCGAGTGATAGGAGTTAAGCTGCTAGAGAGTTGGTCGTTAAGCAATGCTAATTTATCTGGATTGAGCGTGATATCGAATGTACTTACTCCTTGGCAATTCTATGGGGTGAATTATCTTGACCCTGAAAGTCGCGCATCTCAAATAGGCTCGATTGAGAATCTATATGGCATGATAGAAGTAGTAAACTCTGATTGGGTTGGCCACTTCAAATCTTATGACGGCCAGCTTGTTTCTGCTGAGTTTGAGAAGATGTAGAAGCCATCACTCCTACATCTTCAATTCATTTAAGCCGTTTGCTCTGTGAGCGGCTTTTCAGATTGCTTTTCCCAATGCTTGGTTTTTAGACCAAGTACACCGACAAATACACCAATACCGATAGTAAATAGCGCAATTTGTAGGTATAGATTTGGTAAGTCTTCGATATTATTAGGATCAAAGCTACCAGCGAGCAGACCCGAGAAGATATTACCAATTGAGTAAGTGAGTACGAAAACCCCCATCATTTGCCCAGCAAAACGTTTGGGAGATAACTTACTTACTGCGCTCAACGCCACTGGGCTTAAACAAAGTTCACCCACGGTGTGCAGAAAGTAAGTGGTGATCAACCACATTGGTGCTACTTGTAGGCCTTGAGCTGCAAATTGGGAAGCGAAAAACATCACAATAAATCCGCTCGCCATGATGATAAGACCAATCGCACATTTCACGCTATAGGTTGGCGTGATCATGCGCTTAGCCAAGTTAATCCAAAGCGCAGCAAAGAAAGGGGATAACACGATAATGAAAAAAGCGTTGGCCGATTGGAACCAAGCGGTTGGAATACTAAAACTGCCGATTAATCTGTCGGTGTAATCGCGGGCAAATAAATTAAGTGAAGAGCCCGCTTGTTCAAAACCAGACCAAAAACAAGTGGACGCAACGCAAACCAAAAAGAGTGCCCACATCCGGCGCTTTTCATCGGCATCAAGGTTACCGCCAAAGTAGATATAACCGTAATACAAAAAGAAAGTGACAGTAAAAGCTATCGCGACATATTTTGCGAGCTCTACGGGGTTTATCACAAAAACACCTGCAAACGCCGCTGCCGTTATTGCTGCAACAGCCGCAATGACTAAAACAATCGCACCCCAAGCTTTAGCACTTTGACTCCCCGTCATTGGGTTAGTTGGCGCATTGCCAACGGTAGCGATGTGATTGTCTGTTAGGCGATAATTGACTAAACCGATTGCCATGCCCACCGCGGCTGCACCAAAGGCCCAATGCCAACCAACGTTTTCCATAAAGTAGCCACATACCGCATAGCCGATCACAGACCCTAGGTTGATCCCCATATAGTAAATCGCGTAACCACTATCGCGGCGGTTATCTTCATCGTTATAAAGCTGGCCAACCATAGCGCTAATATTGGGTTTTAATAAACCTGTGCCACTGGCAACAAAGATAAGGCCAACAAAAAAGGAAAATTGACTTGGGATGGCAAGAATGATGTGGCCGCACATGATGATAATACCGCCGTACCAAACCGCGCGTTGGCCACCCAATAAACGGTCTGCTATCCAACCTCCCGGTAGACCTAAGAAATAAACCGAGCCAGTATAGAGGCCATATATTGCGGCAGCGGAGGCAACGGTGAAGCCAAGACCTTCTTGCTGTAAGGTGGCCGTCATGAAAAGTACTAACATGGCACGCATGCCATAATAACTCATTCGTTCCCACATCTCGGTGAGAAACAGAGTCTGTAGGCCTTTTGGATGACCAAAAAAGCCTGTATCACTTGTTGTGTCCTGTGATGACATATTTCACTTCCATTATTATCGTTTTTTGGAAGTCAATATTAGTACGTTATTCAAGCACCGAATGCAACCGCATAAAAGGAAACATTACATCATCTTTTTTAACATTTGTATGTCATCGATTTCCACATTAGCCAATCCTTTGTACTGGTATGGCGCAAATTGATTGCGAAGCCAAACACTAGGGCAGCCGGCACGGTGTGCTCCTTGTACATCGGTATCTAAGCTATCGCCAACATGCAGAAGTTGATGTGGTGCAAGGTTAAAATGCTGGCAGGCAAGCTGGTAAAGCTCAGGGTGAGGTTTGGCGCGGCCATCAATTCCAGCGCGAAGCACTAAGTCAAAACTATCGCGAAGATTAAATTTATCTATCTCGACATTACCATTAGTGATAGCAATGATGTGATATTGACTGCGTAACTGAGCAAGCAGGTTGATGACGGCGTCGCTGACCGTGATATTACTGCGGGTATCGGCAAAGGCTTGATAGGCCTGTAGCGCGTGCTGTTTACTTGTTGCACTATCAAACCCCAGTGCTGTGAAGCCCCACTCAAGTGCCACTTGACGCCACTTTGTCACATCTTCTGCAAGCGCACTGTTTTGTTTGAGTGTTTCGTTTCGACATTGAGACCAGAATGATCCCCCTTTCGCTTGCCACCCGGGAATAGTATTCAGGTGCGCTGTCATGGCGTTAACAGCCGCAATGATAACAGGCCTGTTATCGTATAGCGTATCGTCTAAATCAAAACTGATGGCGGCAATGTCTGAAATGGGCTTATTGAATCGCATTGTTACTCGTCTTTTTGCTTTTTCGCTCTTGGGTGAGCGCTATCATACACTTTTGCTAAATGTTGAAAATCTAAATGGGTGTAGACCTGAGTGGCTGATAAGCTGGCATGTCCAAGCATCTCTTGTACCGCGCGCAAGTCACCGCTGGATTCTAGCATGTGGCTGGCGAACGAGTGCCTCAGTTTATGGGGATGAATAGGTGTACTAACCCCTTGTTTCAGACCCCATTCTTTCATTCTTGCGCGGACATGGCGAGGGCTGATCCGGCGCTTTAATTTGCTCACAAAAAGCGCTGGTTCTTCCAACGTTGTAAATTGCGGCCTTATTTTGAGCCAATCAGCTAGTGCGTTTAGCGCTTTACCGCCGACAGGCACAACGCGCTCCTTACCGCCTTTACCAAGCACGCGTATTTCACCGTCTTTGACATCCAATAGGTTTGCGCCAACCAACTCGCTTAATCGCAAACCACTAGAGTACATTAATTCCATCATGGCTTTATCACGAATGGCAAGCGCATCATCTGCCTGAATTTCCAGAAGTTGCCCCATTTGGTCAACATCAAGGTTCTTTGGGAGTGGCTTTTGAAACTTAGGCCCTCGGATCCCTTGTGCGGGATTGACGACAGCCTGTTGCGATTGTGACTTGAGCTTGAGAAATTTATATAAGCTCCGAATACAACTAAGCTTAAGGTTGATAGTTCTTGGGCTGTAATTTTGACCGCGAAGCTTCATGCTGTAGCGGCGAATTTGCTCGCCACTGACTTCTAGCCAAGAAGAGGCGTGATCACAAAAATACTGCGCTGCTTGAATAAGCTGAGTGTTGTATTGGGTGAGTGTATGTTCTGAGTAGTGCTTTTCGTGGCGCAAGTGTGCCATAAAGGCGGTTACTGGTTGCGTCCAATCTTCCGATAGTGGTGTTAGGCTCATGCCAGCGCTTCGAGCTTAAGCGATAATGTTTGAATAAAAGCCGTGATCAACATATTGTCGTGTTGTGGCGAAAAGTGTTCTGGTGAGCGGCTGGCAAAGGCCAGAATAAAGCGACCTTTGTCTGACGCATCAACGCGGTAAAGTGCTACCGATCCTACTTCAATATCGGCAAACAAGAGTTCAGCTTGTGACGGACTGAGTCGTCCTAAGTAGCAGTTGTTACTGCTCAGTTTAGCTGACACTAGTTCCAAAAGCGTATCATCGATGTTGATGAGTTTACATGCTTGGATGTCCGGGTGGTCCTCAAAGCGCTGTGCTAACGTATGATTGATTGCACTCAACTCAGTACAACGCATGATAGCCAATTGGCATTCACTCAATTGCTTGAAAACCAGCTCGTTGGCTTTTGCATAATGGACCATGTCTTTGATCTGCTGCTGTAGTGAGTTGACTTCATCGCGGAGCATCCGCTGTTGGTGCAAAGCAAGGTTTGGAAGCCCTTGCTGCTGGTGGTGTAGCTGCAAATCCAATAGCACATAAGGGTGCCTGAGCAAAAAATCAGGATGCTTGCGCAGGTACTCTATGACTAATTGTTCAGTCGAATTTGCTTCTTTTATGGTCATATTGCGATTTGCCCATCAAAAACATGCTCCGCCGGTCCGGTCATTTTCACTACTTGACCTTGACCGCCCCAACGCACTTGAAGACTGCCACCTGGTAGGTCGACCCTAACAGTTTCTTCTAACTTACCTTGCATTATGCCAGCAACAACAGCGGCACATGCTCCTGTGCCACAGGCAAGCGTTTCGCCAGCGCCGCGCTCCCAAACACGTAACTTAACGTATTCACGAGAAACTACTTCCATAAAGCCAATATTGGCCTTTTGTGGGAAACGTTCATGGTGTTCAAGGAGTGGCCCGAGTGTAGCTACCTCAGCGGTTTCTACACTATCGACAATAATCACGCCATGAGGATTGCCCATAGAAACCGCGCTACAAAACACCGTATGTTCGTCGGCTCTTAAAATATAGGTGTTTTCTTGTTTGTTTGCACGAAACGGAATGGCTTGTGGGTTAAAGTTCGGTTTGCCCATATTCACGGTAACTTGGCCGTCTTTTTCGGTATACAGGGTGATATTGCCGCCCTTTGTAGAGACGCAAACCTTGTGTTTGTTCGTTAAGCCCTTCATGCGGACAAAGCGAGCAAAACAGCGAGCACCGTTACCACATTGCTCAACTTCGTTACCATCGGCATTGAAAATACGATAATGAAAATCTAAGTCCGGGGAATAAGGCGCTTCAACCATCAACAGCTGATCAAAGCCAATTCCAAAGTGGCGATCTGCTAACTTCTTAATTTGGTCTCGAGACAAAAACACATTTTGGGTGACATTATCTATCACCACAAAGTCGTTGCCTAAACCATGCATTTTTGAAAAGTTTATAAACATAGAGTGGTTATCTTTTGGTATAAAACCATGGCCTCACTTTACTAATACTTTGCCATGGATACCTCGACTAAGGAAGCGGCTTGGCATTATGCCTTGTTTTGCATCCCTAGGACGTATCCAAGTCGGGTTATTGTGGCAGTAGTTGCTCAAATTGCCACAGAGAGTCTAGAGGCTCTCTTTGGCGGATTAGATGGTGTTGATTGTTATCAACCATGATCTCTGCACAGCGGGGGCGTGAGTTGTAATTTGAACTCATGGTAAAGCCATACGCGCCTGCACTGCGCTGTACTAATAAGTCGCCAGCCTTAATTTTAAGCACTCGGTCTTTACCTAGAAAGTCACCCGTTTCACATACTGGACCAACCACGTCGTAATTTATCGCGTCAACGTCGTCTCGCGGTGTGACTGGTACGATATTTTGCCAAGCCTGATAAAGCGATGGTCGTAACATGTCGTTCATGCCAGCATCAACAATGGCAAAATGCTTATGCTCGGTTGGCTTAATAAATTCGACTTTAGTCACCAACACACCAGCATTGGCAGCAATCGCTCGACCAGGCTCAAAAATAAGTTCTAGATCATTGAACTGCGCCAATCGCGCTTTAATCTCTGCAGCGTAAGCACTCGGATGCGGCGGTTTTTCACCGTCATAAGGCACGCCAAGACCGCCACCGATATCGAGGTGATGCAAGTAAATTCCCGCCTTTTCGAGTTGAGAAATTAGGGCCAGCACTTTATCTAACGCCGCTAAAAATGGATTAACCTCAACCAGCTGAGAGCCGATGTGGAAGTCGATCCCAACCACTTTTAAACCTGGTAGGGCGTAAGCGAGCTGGTAAACATCAAATGCGGCTTTGATATCAATACCAAATTTGTTCTCTTTTAACCCGGTTGAAATATAGGGGTGAGTTTTTGCATCAATATCTGGGTTTACGCGCAATGAAATTGGCGCAATCTTATCCAGTGTGGTTGCCACTTCACTGATACGGTGCAGCTCTGCAATCGACTCAACATTAAAGCATTTAATCCCAGTCTCAAGTGCAAACTCGATTTCATCTTCCGTTTTCGCAACACCAGAAAAAACCACTTTTTGAGGATCTCCCCCTGCTTTTAGCACTCGCGCAAGTTCACCTTTCGACACGATATCAAAACCAGAACCAAGCTGAGCCAAGACGTTCAATACGGCGATATTTGAATTCGCCTTTACTGCGTAGCACACTAAGTGGGGATGACCGGCTGCGGCATCCGTAAAAGCGTGATAATGCCGCGCTAAAGTCTTCTTCGAGTAGACATAGCAAGGAGTGCCATATTGCTCGGCGATTGTGGTTATGGCGACATCTTCAGCGAATAGTTCGCCATCTTGATAATTGAAATAATCCATTTTAACGCTCCTGTTGTTCTGCTTCAGGCTGGTTTGCTTGTGCTGCTTTCGGTTGGTTTGATTTTTTAGCCTGTTGTTCAGGCAAATAAAGCGGACCGCTTTGACCGCAACCCGATAATCCGATTAAAGTAGTAAAAACAAGTGCCGTTACGCTAAATTTATAAGGTGTCGCTTTCATTAGATAATTCGTGTCAGTGCCTTTATAATCGCAGAGTAACAGAATTGATAAAAAAAGCAGCTTTTCGCTATTGAAATTTCGTCTTCATCAAATTGCTCAAATAGCGAGTTAAGCTTAGGCACCATGCCGCAGTGCGTCAGTAAGAGGAAATCACGATGACAGAAAGTGAATATCATGAGTTAGCCGATGCGCTAATGTTGACTATTGAAGAGCAGATCGATGATTGTGACGCTGATTTAGATTACGAATCAGCATCGGGAATTCTAGAAATTATTTTCCCTGACAAGAGCAAAATTGTTATCAACAAACAAGCACCATTGCACCAAGTCTGGGTGGCGACTAAGTTTAATGGTCATCACTTTGAGTTGCGTGGCGATCAGTGGATTGATAATCGTTCTGGTGCTGAGTTTTGGCAATTTATGAGCGACGCGGCGACTAAACAGGCAAATATCGCAATAGAGTGGCAGCACGATTAATGTTGGAGTTTGTAGATTATCCTGCCAAAGGACAGCATAAAGCGAGTATTATTTGGCTCCATGGCTTAGGCGATTCAGGTAACGGCTTTTTACCCATTGCATCTGAGTTAAATCTGCCTGACGAATTGGGTGCACACTTTATTTTTCCACATGCACCAGAACAGCCGGTCACTATAAATGGTGGTATGGTGATGCGTGCATGGTATGACATTAAATCATTTGATCTGGATAAAAGAGCGGATGAGCAAGGTGTGCGAGACTCATCAGCTCAGGTTGAAGCGTTAATTCAGGCACAGTTAGATAAAGGTATTCCAGCTAACCGCATTATCTTAGCTGGCTTTTCTCAAGGGGGCGTGATTGCGCTCCATCTTGCACCGCGTTTAACTGTTAAATTGGCTGGTGTCATGGCACTATCAACTTATATGTGTGTGCCTGAAAAGCTCAGCGCAGAAGCACAGCAAAGCGAGCTTACTATTTTTATGGCGCATGGCAGTGCTGATCCTGTCGTGCCTATGTTTGCAGGCGAGCACGCATTTAACACGTTACAACAGCAAGGCTATGAAGTGAGCTGGCAAGACTACCCAATGGAGCATCAGGTATGTCTTGAAGAGTTAAAAGCCATTCGCGCTTGGTTAATTACGAGACTGAGCGATTAATATTAAGTGGTATAAGGTACTGGTGACAGATACAGGAGCAAAGCAATGTCACAAAAGATTGTCATAAAAACGTCGGTGAGTAAGCAACCCTCAGAGCCCTCAGCGGTGACCTATCAATGGCACTGGAAACGCATTTTTATGGCAACGGCAGCATTTGCTGGCATTGCAACCGCGGGTGTTTATGGTGTCGTGGATAACGTTAACGCAGACGAAGACGATGTCCAAGTGGCAGTACCTATACATGCCACCATTGCAAAAACCGATACATCACTGAATGACTCTCCTGCATCAGTAGACTCTAACGAAGAGCGTGAAGTCGGGCTGCTAAGTGCGGATACCTCACCCGATAGCGTGTTAACGACGCCCGAACTCACCCCTACTGGTGCCGCGACGACCTCAATAGAGGTCGCTCAAGTCATTGCGTTAGACCAGGAACAGCAACAAGCTTCTGAAGAAACAGAAACAGAAACAGAAACAGAAACAGAAACAGAAACAGAAACAGAAACAGAAACAGAAACAGAAACAAGGGCTGAAGCTAAAAATCAATTTGATGCTGAAGCGCGCATAGCCAGTGTCGCGCTAGGGGCAAAAATAGACACGCAATTTATCAGCCGCGCTGTACTCACTACTATGATTGACGACCGCGAACCAACGAACGTGTTGAAAGACGTGATTGCGACCACTCAGTTTAGTGACAAGCTTTACTTTTTCACTGAAGTACACGCGCTTAAAGATCAAGTGGTGTCGCACCTGTGGTTCCATCAAGACGAGTTGATGGCAGAAGTGGAGCTGCCGATCCAAGCCGCGCGCTATCGTACTTATTCAAGTAAGAACGTCATGCCGAGTCAAACCGGAGATTGGCGTGTTGAGGTGGTGACGCAGTCTGGACAACTGCTTGCCCAAAAGACGTTCCGCATTGTGGATAACAGTCAGCAATAATCTTACTCGCAGTATTGTGTATGGCAGCATGTGACCGACTGCCATCACCACATAGTTAACTATTTGCAGCGGCAATAACGCTGCAATAAATGAAAGGCAAATCATGACAGAACAAGTTTCCATATTACGTATTGCAACGCGCAAAAGTGCTTTAGCGCTATGGCAAGCCGAATTTGTGAAGGCAGAGCTTGAAAAACACCATGCGAATCTAAAAGTAGAGCTCGTGCCGATGTCGACGAAAGGCGACAAGATCTTAGATACGCCACTGGCAAAAATTGGCGGTAAAGGGTTGTTCGTCAAAGAGCTTGAGCAGGCCATGTTAGAAGGGCGCGCAGATATTGCAGTGCATTCAATGAAAGATGTACCTGTTGATTTCCCTGAAGGGCTTGAGCTGCATACTATTTGCGAACGTGAAGATCCAAGAGACGCGTTTGTGTCAAATACTTATACCTCACTTGCAGAGTTGCCTGAGGGCGCTGTGGTTGGCACTTCAAGCCTGCGTCGCCAATGTCAAATTCGAGCGGCTCGTCCGGACTTAATCATTAAAGACTTACGCGGTAATGTGAATACTCGCCTAGCCAAGCTAGATGCGGGTGAGTTTGATGCCATTATTTTGGCCGCGGCGGGACTTATCCGTTTAGAAATGGTGGATAGAATCGCAAGTTATATTGAACCTGAAGATTCATTACCGGCCAATGGCCAAGGCGCTGTCGGTATCGAATGTCGTAGCGATGATGCTCAAACCAAAGCATTCCTCGCACCACTGGAACACACTGATACACGTATTCGTGTACTTGCCGAGCGCGCAATGAACCGCCGTTTGGAAGGGGGATGTCAGGTTCCAATCGGCGCTTATGCAGAAGTCTCGGGCGATCAGGTGCACTTGCGCGGCTTAGTAGGTGCTGTCGATGGCAGCGAAATCTTGCGCGGCGAATGCTCTGGTACGGTTGCAGAGGCTGAGCAACTTGGAATTCAATTGGCAGAATCCTTACTTGCGCAAGGTGCAGATAAAATTCTTGCTGAGGTTTATAGGGACGCTTAAATGAAAGTTGTGCTAACTCGACCCGTTGGCAAATCAGAACCTTTATCTGAGTTACTGACACAGCAGCAAATTAGCTCAGTGATTTGCCCAGTATTGCAGCTTAATGAAGTGGCGGTGAGTGACACCGCCAAAGCAATGATAAGCGAAGCCGAGTTAGCTATTTTTGTCTCGCCAGATGCGGTGCGATACTTTCACCAACTAGAAGTGCCATTAGCCGGACATTGCGCAGCTTTTGCTGTTGGCGAAGGCACGGCCGATGCTATCCAGCAGACCCTAAATATCAAGGCTAAATATCCTAAACAACCTGATTCCGAAGGCTTGCTTGCACTCCCGCAGCTGTCCTCTGTTGAGGGCAAGCGTGTATTGTTGGTCAAAGGGAAAGGCGGGCGTCCCGTCATTGCGCAAACTTTAAAAGCGCGAGGTGCCATCCTTGACAGTCTAGTGGTTTATGAACGTGTTGCCGTAAAAGACAATGCAGATGGCTGGTTAGACCACTGGCGAAGCCAGCAGATTGAAGGTATAGTCATTACCAGTAATAGTGCAGCGGATGCGATTTTTAATACGCAGTCGTCAGCAAGTAAAGATTGGTTGGCTCAGCGCACTTTCTTTGTTGTGAGCCAACGTATTGCTGAGCATGTACAGCAATCCTATAACATCGAACAGTCTCAAATTGTGGTATGTCATGGCCCTGATAATCGTGCCATCGCAGGGAGTATCATCGACTATACCAAGCAGCAAGGGCGCAAAATGACTCAGTCTGAATCGCAAACAAAGAATACAAATACCCCGCAAGCTGCAAAAGCAGCAGAGCAAACCGTAACGCCACATCACGCGAAGGCTGGTGTGAGTAAGGTTGCGCTCCTTGCATTATTAGTGGCACTAGGTAGTGGCGCTGGTGCTGGCTATGTTTATTTGCAACAGCAACAACAGTTGCAACAAGCGTTGTTAGCTAACCAAGCGATTAACGCTGAAAATCAGCTACTAAACACACAGCTGAGTGGCGCTAAATCGCAACTTCAGCGAGTAGAAAATGTGCTTGATTCGTTGCAAGACAATGTCGCAAAGCGATTGGCTGAGCAGCAGCAACATGTGGAAACCCAGCTAACGCAGACGCTTGCCAAGGCGCAGCAGCAAGTAAGCGGTGCCGTGGCCTCTGAGGCATTGTATTTACAGCGCCTTGCTGCATTTAAGGTCGCGGCAGAGCAAGATTATCTTGGCGCAATCGCTATTCTGCAGCGCTTGCAAGAGAGCTTAGAGTCTGAGTCCAACACGGCTGCTGTTAAGCAGGCGATTGCTACAGATATTGCGGCTTTGAAGGCCTTACCTAAGCCACAAACGGAGTCACTTTACTTTGAGCTTCATAGTTTATTGTCTCAAGTTGATACGCTAACGATCAAAACCAAGCAGATTCCGCAAAAGGCAGCGAGTGAAGATGCTGCGCTATCGCAACAGGTTGATGATTGGCAAGCGAACTTAAAGCGCTCTTGGCGGGGGTTGGTTGATGCCTTTATTACCATACGCCACCATGATGAAGTGGTGATAGACCCACTCTTAGATAAAAACGAGCAGCTGCTTATACGCACGCAGCTGCGTGCTTATTTAACCCAAGCACAAACCGCATTAATAGATCAACAGGCGAGCATTTACTTCAGTGCGCTTGATAGTGCAGCCGACACATTGGCGCGTTATTTTGATACGCAACACGCGCCTGTGAGCGCGATGCAGCAGGCTTTAAACAAGCTGAGCCGCAGTGAAGTTCAGCGCCAAGAGTCGATTGAGCTTGCCACCCCTGCAGCAGTAAAAGGGTGGCTAAAATGATGGCAAAAATCATCACCTTCGCGCTTATCTTTATCGCGCTAGCCGCCAGTCATTTGCTCATTGATGAGAAAGGCTATGTGTTGATCTCGTTCAATCAAACCACGATTGAAGGCAGCATAGTGTCTTTCACTATCTTGTTGTTGCTTGTCATCACCGCTTTAGTGTTGTTGGGTAAGGTAGTGCGTTGGTCGTGGCATCGCCTTGTCAATACGAAAGGTCATTTTTCCAGAAAGCGTAAACTAAAAGCGCAACAAGCATGGAACGAAAGTTTGTGGCTATTTATTAACGGCGAAGTGGAACAAGCAGCAACCTTGTTGACGAAAACGCCGCAGCCGGATGAACGCCAAGACTATGTGCGTGCCATCGCAGCCAAAGCGGCGTTAAAGCAAGGAGATGTTGTCAAAGCAAATACTGAGCTAGAAGCTATATCGGATGACAACCAAGGGCAGCTCGCGGCACTATGGCTAGAGGCAAATAATAGTGAACAGGCGTTGGCTTTACTTGATGATAAAATGTCTGCGGCTAAACCAACTTCAGCGGTGCTTAGCGGTTACATTTTAGCTTGCCTGCAGGCTAAGCAACCCGAGCTGGCCGCTGCACAAATCGCGAAGTGGCACAAAAAGCTCAACTGGAGTGATACGCAGTGGCAGAGTGTGTTCGAGCGCATGTTTGTAATAGCCCCAGAGCAAGCAGACACTTTGTTCAATATGCTACCTAAGGCAGTAAAAGCACATGCAATACCAGCCCTTAATAAAGTGAAGCTGCAACAGGGACGCATAGCGGAAGTGTTGGGCGAGCTCAAGAAGCTGCTTAAACAAGGTCAATATCACCAGTTAGCGGACTATCTGCAACACAGCACGCAAAGTAGTAATGAACTCAAATTAGCACTGCAGCAGCAATTGAAAAAACATCCAGATGACAAGGAGTTGCTGTTCTCATTGGCTTGCCTTTGCAATGCTGAGGGGGATTATGAGCTTGCTGCGAAGATCTTTGATTCCTTAAGCGCAAACCCTTGGGAAGCGCGCTGGAGTAAGCAAGCTCAGCTCGCCTACGAAAAAATGCATACTTACGAGAAAGCGTATTTAATCGCAAAATCGTAACGAAAAGCCTGCGCAGCAATGTGCAGGCTTTTTTGCATTAAAGTTAGCTATACTCAATTCTGACATATGTCCTTGCTATCTCAGTTTAGGTGCGTATGATCCCAAAAATTTTAACTGCAAATCGAGTCTCTTATGATCAATAACACACTCCCACTATTAGATTTACATCGCCACTTAGATGGTAACGTTCGTGCTACAACGATTTTAGAACTTGGCCAGCAGTTTAATATGGATTTACCGGCAACGGATCTCGAAGGTCTACGCCCACATGTTCAAGTGTTGGACAATGCACCCAATCTAATGGCGTTTCTTGAAAAACTAGATTGGGGCGTAAAGGTACTTGGTGACTACGATGCTTGTCGCCGTATTGCGATTGAAAATGTTGCCGACGCAGTTGCACAAGGTATTGATTACACAGAGCTAAGGTTTAGTCCTTACTACATGGCAAAAACCCATAATCTACACCCGCAGGGCGTTGTTGAAGCCGTAGTCGACGGTGTACAAAGTGCAGTTAAAGGCCAAGACATTAAGGTTAACCTGATCGGGATTATGTCACGCACATTTGGTGTGGAAAAGTGTCAATATGAGCTAGACGCGCTACTTGCCTTTAAAGAGCAGTTGGTTGCGATTGACCTCGCGGGTGACGAGCTGGGCTTCCCAGGCGAGCTGTTTATTGAACATTATAAACAGGTTCGCGATGCTTACCTTGGGGTGACGGTACATGCTGGTGAAGCGGAGGGCGCGGTAAGTATCTGGCAAGCCATTAAAGAACTTGGTGCAACACGTATCGGTCACGGAGTTAAAGCAATCCATGACCCAGCTCTGATGGACTATTTACGTGATAATCGTATCGGGATCGAGTCTTGCCTAACCAGTAATATCCAAACAAGTACTGTCGAAAGTTTAACCACGCATCCATTGAAAGCATTTTTAGATCATGGTGTATTGGCAACCATCAATACCGATGACCCTGCGGTTCAAGGTATCGAGTTGGACAACGAGTATAGCCATGCAGCTGCGGCGGCAGGTTTAGATTTGAGTGATATCCATAAAGCGCAGCGCAATGCGGTTGAGATTGCCTTTTTAAGCGAAGCTGATAAAAAAGCGTTGCTTGCAAAGAAAGCGTAGGCTGAAATTGCTGTGTGGGATCACCCCGCACAGCTAAGATAACTCTCTTTTAACGCCGCAACGACTTGGCTGCGCGTCACAATTCCAATCACTTTGCCTTCATTGAGTACGGGATAAACCTTAGGACTATTTTGCTGCATACGTTGTGCAAGGTCGACAACGGTTGTTGCAGCTTCAATGCTGAGGGCAGGCGTAGCCAGTAAGTCTCTCAGCTGTACTTTACCATCACAAAAGTAGCTGGAATTAAGCAAAGGCTTGAGTAGCTGCTGCTCTGAAATAAATCCAACAAGATGACGCTGTGCATCTATCACTGGCGCACCAATTAAATGATGCTTTTGTAGCAAACTAATCGCGTCGGTTAGCTCGGTCTCGGCGGTTAACAGTGGGAAATCAGGTGACATGATGTCACGAACATAGAGTTTACTCATCATACTTCTCGCGGTGTTTGTGTGTAATATGAGAGTAGCGATTGAGGCTGCTTTGGTAAAATGGATTGTTTTGATTGGTTCGTTCTGTTTTTTCAATGTGTGACTAAAGACCTGCCACACATTGGATAAATTGCTATTAAATAACTTGTCTTAAGTTACTTAATAAACGCAAAAGCGTCGGCGTACATAAAGTCGCGCTCAGCACCATGATTGATAAAGTCATCACGCACGATGCCAATCATGTCAAAGCGGCCTGCCATATAAATGCTGTACGGCTCTAAAGAAACGATATCTTTCATCACGGCCTGATGAACGAAACCACGATGGCCTTCCCATGCTTCACTGGCATTTTCTACCACAGGAATAAACTGGAAATGTTTATTTGAGGCGGCCCAAGCTTCCATCTCCGCTTTTGCATAAAGCGCAGCTTCTTCTTTTACACCCCAGTAAAATAATACTGGTTGATCGTAACCCGTTTCAGCCAAGTGATCGGCCATAGATTTGACATAAGAAAATCCAGTACCGCCGGCAAGGAGTACTAGTGGACGTGCTTGATCAACACGGATCTGAGATACGCCAAGACCAACTTCTAATGCAACGGTTTGCTTTGTATCAAAAGCGTTACGTAGGTGATCTAGTGACTGCATGGCATAAGAGTCAGCGCCAGAAGCACCGATATGTAGCTCTAACTGCTCTGTTTTTGAAGGGCTGCTGGCAATCGAGAAAGCACGTTTGTCTTTTTCACCAAGTACCAATTGCAGATACTGGCCGGCTTCGAATTGCACCGCTTCTTCAGGTTTTAATATAACTTTGTGAACAAATTCCGTAAGAGGTGTAATTGAGACAACCTCTGCTGCTAATACTTGCATGTGTTACCTTTATTAAGCACGTGGCTAAAGTCTGTGCACTCTAGCATAGCTGAGTGCACAATGTTAGATGATATATGTCATTTGATGGTGATCCCTAGGGTATCCCAAATTTCGTCAACGCGTTGTTTAACCTCGGGATCCATAACGATAGGCTCGCCCCATTCACGGTCGGTCTCACCCGGCCACTTGTTAGTTGCGTCCATACCCATTTTAGAACCAAGACCGGATACAGGGGAAGCAAAATCGAGGTAATCGATAGGCGTGCTTTCAACTAAGGTGGTGTCTCTTGCGGGGTCCATACGTGTTGTTATCGCCCAAATCACATCATTCCAGTCGCGAGCATTTACATCATCATCGCAAACAATGACAAACTTGGTGTACATAAATTGTCTAAGGAAAGACCATACGCCCATCATCACGCGTTTAGCATGCCCCGGATACTGCTTTTTCATGGTGACGACCGCCATGCGGTATGAGCAGCCTTCTGGTGGAAGGTAAAAATCGACGATTTCCGGAAATTGCTTTTGTAAAATAGGTACGAATACTTCGTTAAGGGCAACACCAAGAATAGCAGGCTCATCAGGCGGGCGGCCCGTATAAGTGCTGTGATAAATTGGATCTTTGCGATGCGTCATATGGGTGACAGTCATTACAGGGAAGTCGTCAACTTCATTGTAGTAGCCTGTGTGATCGCCATATGGACCTTCTGGCGCGAGCTCGCCCGGTTGAATATATCCTTCTAAGACGATTTCGGCACTCGCTGGTACTTGCAGTTCGTTAGAAATAGATTTAACGACCTGCGTCTTACTACCACGCAGTAGACCTGCAAATGCGTATTCGCTCAAAGTATCGGGAACCGGAGTTACGGCACCTAAAATCGTCGCCGGATCAGCGCCAAGTGCAACCGATACCGGATACGGTTCGCCCGGATGCTCTTTGCACCACTCTTGAAAGTCAAGCGCGCCGCCGCGATGTGATAGCCAGCGCATAATAATTTTGTTTTTACCCAATAGCTGCTGACGATAAATCCCTAGGTTCTGACGCTTTTTATAAGGACCTTTGGTTACCGTTAACCCCCATGTGATTAAAGGTGCGGCATCACCAGGCCAGCAATGTTGAATAGGTAGTGTCGTGAGATCGACCTCATCACCGCTCAATACGACTTCTTGGCATGGCGCTTTTTTCACTTCCTTGGCTGGCATATTCAACACTTGTTTGAATACCGGTAGCTGGCCGATGGCTTCTTTAATTCCCTTCGGTGGATCGGGTTCTTTTAAAAAAGCGAGTAACTTGCCGACTTCTCTTAGCTCACTGACATCGCTTTGTCCCATCCCCATTGCAACGCGCTTTGGTGTGCCAAATAGGTTAGCCAGTACCGGAATGTCATAACCTACAGGGTTTTCAAATAGGATAGCGGGTCCACCTGCTCGCAGCGTTCGATCTGCAATTTCAGTCATTTCTAGTTTGGTGGAAATGGGCTGCTTGACGCGAACAAGTTCTCCTTGTTTTTCAAGCTGGGCTATAAAATCTCGTAAGTCTTGGTATTTCATCGGCGCACTATGAGTTGAGTTTGGCCTAGTATATCAACTAGGCATATTTTTCCTAGCTGTACGGATGGGATGGTGAAAAGGTTTAGTGACTCACTTTTGCGTCTACAGTATTTCGAAATAGACTACACTTTCAGAACTTATCGGCTTGTCAGTACGCCGGAGCAAGTGTATAAATTGTTATAAAATGATGTGTGTGTTGAGTTGTTTTGATATGAAACAAGCAAAAATCGACTTTCGATGTAGCTCACATACCCTTTGCGCTATAGTCGCCGCGGTTGCATAAAACGATATCCTGAGGGGTCTGAGTTTGAAGTTGATGTCAAAATTGCTCGGGGGGCTGCTGTTGCTGTTTTGTATTTCAGCACCAGCTAACGAGTTACCATATTATACTTTTTCTAATCATAGCGCGGTGATGTTGATCATCGAGCCCACGTCTGGAAAAATTTTGGATGCCAATAAGGCTGCTGCCGCATTCTATGGTTATAGCGAGGCGGTACTAGAATCAAAAGTCATTCAAGATATCAACTTATTTACTGCCGAGCAGGTTGCCAATGAGCGTCAAGCGGCTTTAAATGAAGGCCGTAACTATTTTATCTTCCAACATCAAACTGCAGACGGTAGTGTGAAAACAGTAAGTGTTCACTCGACACCATTTGAAGATAGCGATGGCAAACCTAGGTTACTTTCTATCATTCAAGATATGAGTGAGCAGCGTAAGCTACAGCAAGATCTTTGGCATTACCAAGCCAATCTTGAACAACAGGTCATGCTGCAGACTGAAAAAATCAAGCAAGCCAATATGGTACAGGTCATTTTGTTAACTGCGGTAATTGCTGTGCTTATTCTATCGATGGCGGTGTTGATGACCGTTTTGGTCAGGCTAAGGCGCTCCAATCAGCGAGCACAAGACCAAGGTGCGAAACTTAGTGCCATTTTTGATGGTATTAAAGCATATCTGGTGTTTACGGATGAAACTCATCACATTGAAGCCGCTAATGGCTCAGTGTTAAAGGATTTTGATAGTTTAGAATCGTTAAAATCAAAATCTATTTATACCTTATTTGATGTGCTTGATAGTGAAAAGCTGCTAACGGAAGGAACGCTTGAGTGCCAACTTGATGCGCGTTTTGGCTATCGCAATGTTCGGGTTTCTTGTGCCCCTGTGGTCAGTGAAACACAAGCAAAGCTTGGTTTTATCTATGTTATTCAGGATATTACGGAAGAACTTGAGAATGAAAGAGAACAGCGCTTAGCAAGTACGGTATTTTCGACAACCACGGAAGGTGTGTTGGTCTCCGACAAACATAATCAAATCCAAATGGTAAATCGCGCATTTAGCGAAATTACAGGCTTTGGCATGGATGAAGTGATTGGGGAAACGCCTGCAATCCTGAATTCTGGACGTCACGATGAGCGCTTTTTCAACGCGTTATATGATGACTTGGTTAATAAAGGTCATTGGGAAGGAGAGATTTGGAACAAGCGCAAAAATGGTGAAATTTATCCGAGTTGGCTGCAGGTATCCGCAGTATTTAATGAAGCTCGGGAAATTGATATGTATGTAGCCCTATTCAGCGATATTACCTCGAGAAAACGTAATGAACAGTTGATGTGGCAGCAAGCCAACTTTGATAGTTTGACGGGCCTTGCAAATCGCCATCATTATCACGTTAAATTTGATTTAGCGTTAAAACGAGCAGCTCAACTAGAAGAGCGCTTTGCTATTTGTTTTATCGATCTTGACCGCTTTAAAGCAGTGAATGATACGCTTGGGCACCATATTGGTGATCTATTACTCAAAGAAGCAGCAAACCGTATTAATGAGTGCGTGCGCAGCTCTGATACCGTTGCAAGGTTAGGTGGGGATGAATTTGCTTTATTGCTACAAGATATAAGTTCTATCAGTGATTTAGAGCTGGTTGCGACGAAGATTTTACGTGCGTTAGCCAACCCTTTTCATTTGGAAGGGCACGAAGCTTATGTATCCGGTAGTATGGGGATCACGCTTTACCCAGATGACGGCACCGATCGAAAAATTTTGCTCCGTAATGCCGACAGTGCAATGTATAAAGCCAAGGAACATGGTCGCGACTGTTTTCAATTCTATACTTCAGCGATGCATCAACATGCCAAAGCGCGTAGTGTGTTAGAAAGTGCTTTGCATAAAGCACTTTCTAATCGAGAATTATCACTGGTGTACCAGCCCATTTTTTCACAGCTTGGCAGCGGCGACCTCGTTGGCTGCGAGGTGTTGTTAAGATGGAAAAGTGAGTTGCTGGGCCATGTTTCACCCGAGCAGTTTATTCCCGTTTGCGAAGAACTAGGCCTTATCTTACCCATTGGAGAGTGGGTGCTGTATCACGCTTGTTCTCAAGTTAAAGCCTGGCAAGACAACTACGGTAGACCCTTATTTATTGCAGTTAACGTTTCTAGTATCCAGTTTAAACGCCAAGATATGGTCGAGCTAGTAAGGAAGGTACTTAGAGATACCAAACTGGAAGCAAAATATCTGACATTGGAAATCACAGAGTCGGTACTAGTTGAAAACTCAGACAAAATATTGTCACAACTAAAAGCATTAAGAGAAATGGGCGTAGAACTGGCGATTGACGACTTTGGTACTGGATATTCGTCGTTGAGTTACCTCAAGCGCTTCCCGCTTTCTAAATTGAAAATTGATAGAACCTTTATTCGAGATTTACCTGAAGATGAAGAAGATAAAGCGCTCGTCAGTGCGATTATCTTGATGGCGCATAAATTGAACTTAAGGGTCATTGCGGAAGGGGTTGAAACCCCTGCACAATGCATGTTTTTAAAGAATTTACTGTGTGATATGACACAAGGCTATTTTCATTCTAAGCCTGTGGCACAACAAGAGTTTGAAGCAAACGTTTTGACTATGCAGTATCACAAGCAAAGTCACAGTTAACAAGGGTGGTCTTGGCATAACTTAGCCAGCGCCGTTTGTGCTTTATGATTACCTTGCTCGGCAGCAAGTTTAAGCCAGTGGATCGCTTTTTTAATGTCTTTTGCACCGCCTTCACCATCGCGAAGCATTGTCCCATAGTTATATTGTGCCCAAGGGTTGCCGGTTTTAGCCGCTGCTGCAAATCCCGTTTTTGCTTCTTCAAAGTTTCCTTGGCTGTAAGCGTGAATTGCTTCTTGATTCTGTGCTGAAATTTTGGGTCCATTGTATAGCGGCTTCGGCTTTTTAAATCGTTGTCTAACAACGCCGCCAAGCACATGGATCCCGACGGGTCTGTAGACTGAGACTATGGTGTCATCGTCAAGTAAGTCTAATAGGTTATCTTTTTCTAGCGTCAGCCTTTGTGGTTTAAAATAGTGATCGGTCATTAGCATGCTGACACGGATATCTCGGGTGATGTTACGCATCGTACGGTAAGTGTAGGCGCTTTCCTTTACTTCAATGTTGTCATCTGTCAGCTCAGTAATTTGTAAGACCTGAAAAGCCGGATCATAAGCTTGCCCTATGTTTTTACCAGCATCAAAAATAATCAGGTCATCGATTTGTGGGGATGCTAAGTATGTTTGATAACTAGCGATTTGTTGTTGATATTGGTTATAAAAGTAAAGTGCAATAGTGACCACAATCAGTGCCGACACGGTAAGTTTATATTTACTGATAAAGTTGAATATTGTGTCGTAAAAGGAAAAAAATACGCTTTTGATTTCCATATTCTATTAGTTAGTTAGGTGTGGGTATGTCTAAGGTAGGCAACTTGAGTGTAGGGGACAAGTGTACTTGTCCCCATAAGTGTAAGATTTTATTTCCCTGCCATTTTCGTTTTGGCGTCGGCTGCCATTAAGGCAAATACAGCGTATGCCGCGGTATTTTGCTTTAATTTTGCCGGATCGACTTTATCAAGCGTGTCATCAGCTGTGTGGTGATAATCAAAATAATCTGTGCCATCTTGGTGTAAAGCGAAAATTGGTGCTGATGTGGCATTTTTCAGCGGAATTAAGTCAGGACCACCATGTGCGCTATTCTTGCCAATATAAGTAACGCCAAGTGGCGCCAATTGCTTTGCAATCTCACGCACAACCGGTAAGGAAGCGGCATTTACGTTTGATTCAAATGCATACACTACATCTGCACCAAAATCGGACTCGGATGCGGCTACGATGCGGTCTAATTCTGCCTGATGCTTTTTAAAATAAGCTTTTGCTCCCCAAAGACCGAGTTCTTCTGCTGCAAATAGGACTACCCGGACACTACGTTTAGGGCGTTTTACATCGGCAATGTGCTTTGCTGCTGCCATCGTTAATGCAACACCTGCGCCATCATCGAGTGCACCGGTACCCAGATCCCAAGAGTCTAAGTGACCACCAATTAAGACATATTGCTCTGGAAATTCGGTGCCCGTGAATTCACCGATGACGTTGTAACTGGTTCCTTCACCTAAGTCCTCGGTTTGAATATTTAGCGCGACTTTAACGGTATGACCTGAGTTGATAAGGCGTGCTAGCTGATCCGCATCAGGGTTGGCAACTGCAGTGGACGGGATCTTTGTCACTCCCGCTTTATAGTGACTGCCGCCAGTGTGCGCGAAGCGGTGGTGGCTGGTGCTTACAGAGCGCATCATATAGGCGATAGCGCCTTTTTTAGCCGCTTCTACGGCGCCGCTATTACGAGCTCTTACCGCAGGTCCATAGCCATTACCATCAATGTCGCGGTTCATGCGGTAATTAATAAAAGCTATTTTACCTTTTAAGCTATTGTCTGGCGCGGCAATCAGCTCATCGAGAGTTTCAAATAAAATTACCTCACCACTTAGCCCATCTTTTGGTGTGCTGACGCTGTTACCGAGCGCAGTAAGGTGTAGCGGTTGTTCGCTCGGTATCAGGATTTTTGCAGACTCATGGTAGCGGCGCCATTCAGGAAAGGTTGCTTCCTCAAGCCAGACTTTGTCAAAGCCCAATTGCTCAAGTTGTTTCTTTGCCCAAGCTACCGCTTTTTTATCATTTTCGGTACCCGGTAAGCGTGGGCCTACTTCTGTGGTGAGGGATTCTAGTAGTTGCCAACTTAGGTTGCTGTGGCTTGCGGCTTCTCTAACTTGTTTAACTTGTTCTAATTGTTGTGTAGTAAATTCTTCGGCTTGCAGTGCTGTACTCAAACCTGCGCTTAATAAACCAAATGCCAATAGTGATTTAAACTTCATGATAATCCTTGGTAAAAATGGAGTTACCGAGAGATTAAAGCATAAATTGTGATGTAAGTCCGTGTATTGCGATGAGGATAATTCATCCACAATCTAGGGGCGCTTTATCTTGGAATAATAGAGTAAAGCGGTTAGCGAATTTACACATTTGGTATAAAATACGCGATTAAGATAGCGAATAGGAAAGCACTGTGTCGATCACTTCATTTTCTCAATTACCTCTAAACCAAGCGCTTGCTCAGCGCCTTGTAGATCTTAACTACATGGTGCCAACAGCAGTACAGTCTGTGAGTTTAGCGCCGGCGCTGACTGGACTAGATTTAGTCGTGAAAGGGAAAACCGGATCTGGTAAAACATTGGTGTTTTCACTTGCGCTGCTGAATAAGTTGCAGCCCGAGTGCAATGAGGTTCAGGCTTTGGTGTTATGTCCAACGAGAGAGTTGGCTGATCAAGTCGCACAAGAGATCAGAAAAGTTGCGGCTTTAATTGGTAACGTCAAAGTGCAAACACTCTGCGGAGGAACGCCAATTGAACCTCAAACACGGGCGTTGCAACATGGCGCGCATATTGTTGTTGGTACACCTGGTCGGGTTGAAGAGCATGTTTTTAATGGCTCACTCATGCTAACTGAAACGCAGACTGTGGTATTCGACGAAGCTGATCAGATGCTGGATATGGGCTTTACTGAAACGCTAGAAAGCATTTTAGTGTATGTGCCTGAAGTTCGACAAACACTAATGTTTAGTGCGACTTACCCAGATAAGATCATGAAACTGGCGAAGCAATATATGCGTGAGCCAGAGTTTGTTGAAGCGAAAGAAGAACAAGCACACCACAGCATTAAGCAAACCTTTTATAAGTTAGACAACAATAAAATGCGCTTTAACGCACTAAGAGTGCTGTTAATGCAGCACCAGCCGCAAAGCTGTATCGTTTTTTGTAATACCAAAGCTGAGACTAAGCGACTATTTGAAGAATTACGTCAAACCGGACTTGCTTGTGTCGAGTTACATGGCGATTTAGATCAAGGTGAACGTGAGTGGTCATTGCTCACTTTTGCCAACAAGAGTGCCAATATTTTAGTTGCCACTGACGTGGCCGCTCGAGGGCTCGACGTTGAGGAAGTTGAGCTTGTGGTTAACTATCATTTGGCGCTTGAGCCGCAGACGCATATTCACCGTGTTGGTCGTACGGGTCGGGGGGAGCACAAAGGTATCGCAGTATCTCTTTATGGAGAAAAAGAAGCCTTCAAAATAAAACAGTTGGCGGAAATATATGGTCAAGAGCTAAAACATGGCACGTTGCCAGGTCATTCACTGCTCGAAAAACCAGCCTATAAGTCGAATATGGTGACCCTCATGATTGAAGGCGGAAAGCAGCAAAAACTCCGCAAAGGAGATATCGTCGGCAGTTTGACTGGTGAAGAAGGCATAAGCTTTAAGCAAATTGGTAAAATCAATATTTATGATGTGCAAACATTCGTGGCTGTAAAACGCGAGGCAGTGAAGCCTGCACTACGTAAGCTTAACAATAGTAAGATTAAAAATAAGCGCTATAAAGCTTTACGTGCTTAAGGCCTGCTTGAGTATTTCATACTCGTTCATTAAACGTTTGAATGTTTCCTCATCACCTGATTTATCTGGGTGATGAGTCAGGGCCAGTTTTCTCCAGCATTGACTTAACATCCTGCGATCATAATCTTCAGGTAGCTGCCAGCGTGTTTTAATCGCGTTTAATTCGTCATGCTTGATGGCAAGTTGCTGGCGAGCGCCGCTAAATGTAAATTGTTGCCAAAAATTATCTAACAGAACACTCACTTCTTCACTACTGGTTTCGTAATGCTGCCAGTCTAAATAGTAACTTCTGAGCGGATCATCTAACGCTAATGGATGTTTATCTAATTGTGGAACTAGATAAATATTGAGAGCTTCTACATGTAGATATTGGCCCTCAGCGAACACTTCTTGCTGGAGTTGATACAAGGCATTCATGATCAGGAAGTTACGTTTAAATAGATTTTTATTTTCATCTTCATCAAGGCGAGGTAGTTGCTGTTGTTCCATCAGAGCGGCGGCAATAGTGTGCACTTTTAAAGATTGATTTTGACAAATTAGTCTAAAAATAACATCTGTTAGCGGATTGAACATTGTCGCCTCTTTAGTCTTGGTGTATCTTCACACTACCACGCAGACTAAATGATAAGCAATGGAGAGCAACAATGAATTTATCGAGGCTACTAAAGCCCTGGTCTGTGTTTGCCTGTAGCCTGTGTTTCTCCAGTTGTTTTCAAGTTAACGCCACGCTAAATGATAGTACCCTTGCTGAGCGGATCTCTGAGGTCGAGCAAACCACCAATTGGCAACAACAAAAAATGCTGGGCACTGAGTTGCTCACGGAGCAAAACCTAGGAAAGACAAGAAAAATAGAGCTTTTGCTTAGTCTAGGTAAATCTGCTTACAAACAAAATCAATTCAAAGATGCACTCGTTTTTCTCAATCAGTTAGAGTTGATAACGCAATCAGATAGACTGAGTGACAACCATTTTTCAGCGGTAAAGGTTCAAGGGATCTGCTACTTTTACCTTGGTCATTATCAACAGGCAATTGAGTTTTACTCACGGGCATTAGCGTTAGCTGAGCAACGTAATGTCCCCATCGAAATGGCTAATTTACATAGTAATTTGGGGTTAGCGTATTTTAATAGCTTCACACTTGACTTGGCACTGCATAATTATTTAAAAGCAGATGAGCTTTACCAAGAGTTTGGTAATGCTCAAGATCATGCCGATATTTTACTGAATATATCGGGTGTTTATATTCGCCAAGGAGCCTATGACAAAGCGGAAGAAATGCTCCATGAAGCCCTAAACGCATTCGTCGAGCTAAACGATGAATATGGTGTTGCACTAGCTCAAGCAGATCTTGGCGTGCTATACACTGAGACTAAACGTCCCGCGCTTGCCAAAGCGTCGTACCAAGCAGCAATTGCTTATTATGAAGCGCAGAATGACGTCCGCCACTTGTCATTTGAATATGGCAACCTTGCTTTATTGAGCTATTCACAAAACCAATTAGAATTAGCCGAAAAAGAAGCAAACTTTGCGCTCTATTATGCTGAAAAGGCTCAGAATCCTGCCAACCTCATGGAAGCTCAGTTCACCTTAGCACAAATCTTCTTTGCTCAAGGGCGGCTAACAGAAGCTCTGGCTAATGCAGAACAAAGTTTAGCGGCTAGTCGAGTTATGCATGAACAGAAAAGAGAGCGTATGGCACTTCGTTTGTTAGCGCTGATTGAGGCTGCACAAGGAAATATTAAGCGCGCTAGAGATTATGACTCACAAAATTTGGAAGCGCAAAACCGCTTGATGAATGATGACATGCTGAAACGGATTAATGACTATCGTGCTAAGTATGAGGCTAGTGAGCTTTCTCGAGAAGTCGAAGTGCTCAAGCAAGAACAAAAATTACAGCTACTGAAAGAGGAGCAGCGCAGCCAATTACAATTGTTGGGTGTTATCATCGCGCTGTTAACCTTACTGACCACTTTCGCACTCTATCGACGTAAGGTTGAGCAAAGAGCAAAACTAGAGTTAAGCCAAAAAGTAGCGTTGAGAACATCTGAGCTCCAGCAAAAAGCGGATGAATTAAAAGCGGCCAATCAAGTGAAAAGTCAATTTCTGGCAAACATGAGCCATGAAATCAGAACGCCACTTACTACGGTGCTGGGACATGCAGAAGACTTGTTGGTCGAACAAGATTTAAATGCTCAGGCACAAGCATCGGTCAGAACTATTTATAATCAAGGATTACATTTACGCGATCTCGTCAATGATATTTTGGATTTAAGTCGAATTGAAGCCGAGCGGTTAGAGCTAGAAGCAACTGAATTTTCGGTAAGCAGCTTACTTGCTGACTTATGCGATATGTTTCAACAAAATATACAGAGTAAGCAATTAGAGTTTATCGTCTGTGATCAGGTACGGACTAACGCTTATGTACGGTTGGATTACATTCGAGTAAAACAAATACTAATAAACTTGCTAAGTAATGCCCTAAAGTTTACCGAAAAAGGCCGTATCGAATTGGAAGTATCTGAAACGCACCATGGTTTACAATTTGTGGTGAAGGACACCGGTATTGGTATGACTGAGCAGCAGATAGGTCGAATTTTTGATAATTTCCAACAAGCTGACAACAGTATAACAAGGCGCTTTGGTGGTTCTGGGCTGGGGTTAAGTTTGTCGAGCCAGCTTGCTCACATGATGAATGGTGAAATCAAAGTACAAAGTGTTGTCGATCATGGCAGTGCGTTTTCCTTCAGTGTACCTTGTACTGTTTATCTCAATACGGCTATTGCTGAAATTCAGGAGCCGCAATCTAAGCAACCTTTGCTCTCGGGTACGGTGCTGGTTGTGGAAGATCACCCTGAGAATCGGCAATTATTCTCTCGGATGATAGAGAGAACTGGTGCGACGGTTATTGTAGCCGAAAATGGTGCTCGAGCGGTTGAACAGTGTCTTAGTGATTTTCCTGATGTGGTGCTTATGGACATTCAAATGCCAAGAATGGATGGGGTTGAGGCACTTCGGATCATTCGCTCAGCGGGTTACTCTGGTCCAATATACGCATTAACCGCTAATGTGTTGATGGAAGAGGTAAAATCATATATTGACTCAGGGTTCAATGGTCACATTGGCAAGCCGATTAATAAAAATGAATTATTAGCGGTATTGAATACGCACTTAAACTTTGAGTCTGACGGCAAAGCGTATGAACTTAATATTGATTTATCGGATTTGCGAGATAGTTTCGCAAGCACTTTTGAGCAAGAGCGCTACTTGCTGATTGATGCATGGCAAAACAAAGACCTGGTCACACTTCAGACTATTTGTCATAAACTGGCTGGGGCAGCATCCATGTTTGAATTTCCGGAGCTTGCAAGCATCGCAATCGAATTTGAGAAAGTATTAAAGCAAGGAAGTGAAGACCAATTTCAATCTCTGTTTTTAGCTATGTGTGATCAGCTAAAATCTCAAGAATCATTAGCCTCCTAAAATAGCTCTATATCGTCGGAATCATCCACCTTTAGATTGTCTGGTTGCTCATCATCACTGATAGATACTCGGGAGCTGTCTTTTCTGGTATCGAGTTCTGGCGTGTAATCTGAAATCTTAAACATGGATAACTTTGAATGAATACTTTGCGAAAGGGCAATGAGGTCACGATTGGAGACGGCCTGTATTTTGGTACTTGAAAGGGCATCGGAATTCAGGTGTACCATTGACTCTATACTTTCTTGAGCTGCGTCAGAGGCTTGTTTCTGCTCTTCAACTTGTTGATGAATGTCATGGGACATTTGGTTGATAGAAAGCATCGCATTTTCTATTTCATCCACTTCTTTTGTAGAAGCTTCGCTTAATTTTACGGTGTTATCTGTTTCCTTTAGTGCCGCTTGCATCAGCGCATAAACAGAATCTGTACCGGATTGTATTTTTCTTATGACTTGGCTTACTTCCTTGGTTGATTGACTCGTTCGTGCTGCCAGATTACGCACTTCGTCAGCAACGACGGCAAAGCCTCGTCCTAACTCGCCTGCTCGTGCGGCCTCAATTGCGGCATTCAGTGCAAGTAAGTTGGTTTGCTCTGCAATACCGTTAATGACTTCAAGCACAGAACTAATTTCATTGCTGTCAGTTTTGAGCAATTCTATTTGTTCACTGGTTTTCTTGATGTTGTCTGCAAGTGTGAGCAGACTTTCTTGGCTTTTATCGGTATCTAATCGGGTCTGTTTCACTGCCGTTGTGGCATTCTCTACAGATGCGTAGATCTGCTCTAAGCTAGTATCTAAACGCGCAGAAATCTCTAACATAGACTGTATTGAGGTAGCTAAGTATTCACCGTGAGTGTGCTGAAGTGTTGCCTTTTGTGTCATGGATGCATAGGTATCTCTTAAGCTATCCGCCATTGGGTGAAGTCGAGAAGAAGATGCGTACACTTCACTAATTATATGTTCTATAACGGCGAAGCAATCATTCATTAGTAGGCAGGACTTAGAAATATTTTTATCTTGTTCGTTAAAGCGATATGTTAGGTCGACACCATTGTCACTGATAAAATTGCGAACTAGATGCTCCATATCTTTTTCAGCAGAAGAGGCTTTTTTTAAACATAAGAATTGCAATAATGCCCCGAGTGTTAAAGCGCTAACTGCGACGGCCACTCTAGCCTCATCAGAGGATAGTAAGGTAATAGCGAGTGTTACTGAAGCCAAGTTAAAAAGCGTGACAGCGGCAATAATACGACTCGGCTTCATTCTATGTCCCTAGGTTCATTATTCAAATTTGGTTTAAATTCACTAGGTAAGGTATAGAACAAAAACAGGCAGTTGGCGAACCTGAAACGCAAAAAGCCAGCATAAGCTGGCTTTTCAATAACTAGACTTAGAGTCTACTTACTTACGACGCATTGAGTCGAAAAACTCATCGTTTGTTTTGCTCATGGAAAGCTTATCAATAAGGAATTCCATCGCATCGATTTCACTCATTTCATGCACAATCTTACGCAAGATCCACATCTTTTGAAGCTCATCAGTTTTCGTTAGTAGCTCTTCACGACGAGTACCTGAGCGGTTGAAGTCGATAGCTGGGAATACACGTTTTTCCGCAATCTTACGGTTTAGGTGTAGTTCCATGTTACCCGTACCTTTAAACTCTTCGTAGATAACTTCATCCATCTTAGAGCCGGTATCGATAAGTGCCGTTGCGATGATGGTTAAGCTTCCGCCTTCCTCAACATTACGCGCAGCGCCAAAGAAGCGCTTAGGCTTGTGAAGTGCATTGGCATCAACACCACCAGTTAATACTTTACCTGATGAAGGAATAACCGTGTTGTATGCTCGAGCAAGACGTGTAATTGAGTCAAGTAGAATAATAACATCCTTCTTATGCTCAACTAAGCGTTTGGCTTTTTCGATTACCATTTCAGCTACTTGAACGTGGCGGTTAGCTGGTTCATCAAACGTAGAGGCAATAACTTCACCTTGAACAAGGCGCTGCATCTCAGTTACTTCTTCCGGACGCTCATCGATAAGTAGTACCATCAAAGTTGCATCTGGGTTGTTGTATGTGATGGACTGAGCAATGTTTTGTAGCAACATTGTCTTACCCGCCTTTGGTGGTGCAACGATAAGTGCACGCTGACCTTTACCGATTGGAGAGGCAAGGTCTAATACTCGAGCGGTAATATCTTCGGTACTACCATTACCGCGTTCCATTACCATACGCTCATTAGCATGAATAGGTGTTAGGTTTTCGAATAGGATTTTGGTACGAGAGTTTTCAGGCTTATCGAAGTTAACTTCATTAACTTTCAATAATGCAAAATATCTTTCGCCATCTTTTGGTGGTCTGATTAAACCAACGATGGTATCACCGGTACGCAGGCTGAAACGTCTGATCTGGCTCGGAGAAACATAAATATCATCAGGGCCAGCTAGGTAAGATGCTTCTGAAGAACGTAAAAAGCCGAAGCCATCTTGTAAAATTTCTAAAACACCGCCGCCGTATATATTCTCGCCGCTTTTCGCGTGCGCTTTCAAAATAGCAAAGATAATATCTTGTTTTCTTAAACGAGCTACGTTTTCAAGTCCCATGGACTCAGCAAGTTTTACAAGTTCATTGATTGACTTGTCTTTTAATTCGCGTAAATGCATATTGGTGGGTTCTTTATTACAGTTGTCATTCTCGTTAGTTTCACGAGAGAGGTTGATTTGATAAAGCTTAAAGGTTTGTGGCTTTATAAGTTAGCAGCTAGGCGTCGGGTCGTCCAGTGTTTATACAAATTTTATTCTATTAAAAATGATATAGATCAGCTTCACAACTGCGGCAGTTATGCCGCAGAGTGTGTAACAGCTTGAATTATAGGTTGTTTTCTAGGAACTCAACGAGTTGAGTCTTAGATAGAGCACCAACTTTAGTTGCTGCTACTGCACCATCTTTAAACAGTAATAGTGTTGGAATACCACGGATACCGTACTTAGGTGGAGTACCTGCGTTTTGGTCGATATTTAGTTTGCCGATCGCTACGCGGTCACCGTGTGATTCTGCAACTTCATCAAGGATAGGCGCAATCATCTTACAAGGGCCACACCATTCTGCCCAGAAATCTACTAGTACAGGCTTGTCAGATTTGATTACGTCAGCTTCAAAGCTGTCATCAGTTAGTTGGATAATTTTGTCGCTCATTACGCTCTCCGTTAGAATTAGGCGAAATATTTAATGCGTATTTAAACACTCTTGTTTCTTATTGCAAGTTTAAACGTTATGCTTTATTGCTATGACTAAGACACATTTGACCAATAAAAAATTCAACGACTTTGCTTTAGCGCCGGAAGTGGTCGCCGGTTTACAGGAAAATGGCTTCGAATTTTGTACGCCAATCCAAGCAAAGTGTATACCTTACATCTGTGAAGGCCGCGATATCGCGGGTCAGGCACAAACTGGTACGGGCAAAACTCTTGCGTTTTTGACCGCGACCTGTCATCGCCTATTGCAGACTAAAAAGGATAAAAAAACGCAACCTCGTGCAATTATTATGGCACCGACTCGAGAGTTGGCTATCCAAATACATAAGGACGCGCAAGTCATTGCGCCACGTTGTGATCTTAAGCTTGCCCTTGTATATGGTGGCGAAGATTACGAAAAACAACGGGCTCAATTGGAAAAAGGCGCGGATATACTAATCGGAACGACTGGGCGTTTAATCGATTTTTATAAGCAGGGTGCTTATAACCTCAATGATATCGAAGTGGTTGTGCTAGATGAAGCAGACCGAATGTTTGATTTAGGTTTTATCAAAGACATTCGTTATTTGTTCAATCGCATGCCAGGTCGTGAAGAGCGATTAAATCTATTATTCTCTGCAACACTGTCATACAGAGTGCAAGAGTTAGCATTCGAACACATGACCAATCCTATTCATGTGCAAATTGAGCCAGATGTTAAAACGGGCAAGCGTATTCAAGAAGAGCTATTTCACCCGTCAACAGATGACAAAATACCTTTACTACTGACTTTGATTGAAGAAGAGTGGCCAGAGAAGGCAATCATTTTTGCTAATACTAAGCACAGCTGTGAAAACGTATATGCATGGCTGAAAGCAGATGGCCATCGTGCAGGCTTGCTTACTGGAGACGTGAATCAAAAGAAACGCCAATCAATTTTAGCGCAGTTTACGCGTGGCGATGTTGATTTACTGGTTGCGACTGATGTTGCTGCGCGTGGTTTACATATTCCTGAAGTAAGTCATGTGTTCAACTTCGACTTGCCGGATGACAGAGAAGACTACGTTCACCGCATTGGTCGTACGGGTCGAGCGGGTGCATCTGGACATGCGATTAGTTTCGCGTGCGAGCAATACGCCTATAATTTACATGAGATAGAGGAATACATAGAGCATGCAATTCCTGTTTCTCATTATGACAAAACAGCACTATTAACTGACTTGCGTGCGCCTCAAGTAAATAAACGTCGTCATTCAGGTCATGGTAATAGTGGTAACAAGCAACGTGGTGGTGGTCGCCGAACAGGTGGCTATAGAAAACCACAATCCAAGTAACCTTGGGTAGTAAAGTAGTAAGCGCTTAAAGCGATTTGTTGAGGTTTAAAAAGTGGCAAAGACTGCTTCGAAGGAAGATATTTACGCTGTAATAGACTTAGGTTCTAACAGCTTTCATATGTTGATAGCGAAACATATGGCAGGCGGTATTCACACCATTGGCCGTGTGAAAAGGAAGGTGCGGCTGGCATCTGGGCTTAATGACCAAAATGAATTGTCGCTTGAGGCGATGCAAAGAGGATGGGAATGTCTTGCTTTGTTTGCTGAGCGCTTACAGGATATCCCCAAGCAAAACGTCAGTATTGTCGCGACAGCGACATTGCGTTTGGCTACTAATGCTCACACATTTATCGAAAAAGCGGAGCAGATCCTTAATCATCAGGTAAATGTGATAAGTGGAGAAGTGGAAGCAAAAACCATTTATAAAGGTGTCGCTCACACATCTGCCTGTCAAGGTAAGCAACTCGTTATTGATATCGGTGGCGCGAGTACCGAAGTCGTGATCGGAAAAGGCTTTGATGCCTTACTGTATAAAAGCTTAAATATGGGTTGTGTGACTTATCTAGATAGATATTTCAGCGATGGCCTATTAAGTCTCGAAAACTTTGACGTTGCTGAGCAGGCTGCAAAGCGGGTAATACAGCCTATCCAGGCCAAATATATAAAGCTTGGCTGGGAGTTAGCCATTGGTGCGTCAGGTACTGTTCAAGCCATTCAGGAAATTTTCGCTGCGATGGGCGAGAATGAACAACTGACGCTAAACAAGTTGGAAGAAGTAAAGCTTAAAGCAATTGAATGTGAAACGGTGGCTGCGCTAACTTTACCTGGGCTAATTGAAGAACGCCGCTTAGTCTTTGTATCGGGCCTTGCAATTTTGATTGCACTATTCAAGTCATTGGATATTCAATCTATGGGTCTTGCCGGTGGCGCACTTCGAGAGGGTGTACTTTATAGTATGATCCCTGATTTTCAGGCTGTCGATATCTGTCAGCGCACATTGGATGGTTTCACTCAGCGTTATCATGTTGATACCGAGCAGGCGCTGCGAGTATACGAAGTTGTGTCTGATATTATCGCCCAAGTGTCATCAAGCTGGAGCCTGGATGAACAAGCGAGTCTTCACTTGGCAAAGGCAATCGCATCTCTTCATGAAATAGGCTTGCTGATTGACTATAAACAGTACCATAGACACAGCGGCTATATATTGGCGAATACTTCGATGCCTGGATATAGCAAAGCGCAAAAAGATATTATCGTTGCTATCGTTAAAAATCACAGAGCCGACCTTGTTGCCAAAGATTTTGACCGATTAGGTTGTCACTTTGAATACGCTAAGCTGTTGTGCGTCGTAGTTCGACTTGGTGTTTTGCTATCTATGCGTAGAAAAGATGATGTTCTACCTAAAGTAACAGTTCAAGCCAACAATGAAGAGAAAAAGTCCCTGACAATGCAAATGCCCGATCCTTGGTTATCTCTTCATCCGTTGATGCTAGCGGAGCTCGTTCAAGAAGCGGCTTACCTATCAAAATTCGGTTGGGAATTAAAAATAGAGCGCGTTTAGCGCTCTTTTTGTTTGTAAAACATGCAAAAACAACCGTCTTAGAGTGATTTCTATCCAAACGATCTGTTTTTTGCAATTTTCTTTAAAAAAAGGGTTGCACTAAAATCGGATCGCCCTATAATGCGACCCCACTGACACGGGGCACTACGCTGA
>NZ_SGPI01000034.1:0-62622 GCF_004208845.1 Pseudoalteromonas sp. CO348
TCATCAAGAGCCCGGATATAAGCACGCAATCACACCAATAATGCTAAAAATGGCTTGTACAATTGGAGGAGTCCATATAAGCGGATTTATTCCGCGATGTTTTATGAAGAGATCGCCGCGTGACGCGGCTCCTATCAGTGGTGGCTAGTGTGGTGGGAGCGGATTGGCTCCGCAATGTTTTATGTAGAGTTCGCTGCGTAAAGCGACCCCACCTGCGTGAAGTGGTTTTTACCAGTGGGATCTAGTATGGTAGGAGCGGATTTATTCCGCGATGTTTTTTGTAGAGTTCGCTGCGTAAAGCTGCCCCTACCTACCCAATTATTAAAGGAATGTTCTATATGACTCCAAGTGCGTTACGCAAAGCTGTTAATGCCTTTTCTAATGATACTCAGCATCAACCGGATTATTATTTTGTTGAAGGCTATTTGATTGGCAAAGTTGCCATTAATGATATTGCTGAAATACACGAGTGGTTGCCTGAGCTCTTTGGTGATTACACGGCTATTTACCGTGCTCAATTAGAGGCCTTAATGGATTTGCATGAGCAGTGCGTTTCAAGCTTGGATGGAAAAACTTATAAGTTGCCAAAAGAGTGTGCGCTCTCTAAGCAAGACTTTGCAGCATCATTAGTAGAAGGGGCTCCGTTACCGAGCTTTTGCCTTGGTCTGCTCAAAGCTTTGGATAAAGTATCTTTTGAGAACTTATCACTAGAGCAGAAAGGTGCGGTAAGTGAATTACAACAACAGCTCACCGGATTTACTAGCATAGATGCAGCAAAGGCGGCATTTTCAAACGCTGAGCCTATGGTGCCTTTTGAGCGAGAGGCTCATGACGTAAAGCGTTATTTGGCAGGCGCGATTATGGAGTTAGGGGATACTTTAATTTGGGATCCTGAATTAGACAACGAGTTCGGAACGTTTGAATTTGAAGAAGATTTTGATGAAGAACAAGAAGAAATAAGAAACTCACTGATTGAGAACTTACTCAAATTGACTCACATCGATTCAATCCCTTTACTTGACCAGTTTATTCATAATGAAGAACAAGACTTTATTACGCCTGATTATATTGAGGAAAATCAAGGTGATTTTTGGCTTATCCACGAAACCAGACCTTATATGTTTATTCGTTACCATAAAGCGTGGATTTACTTTTGGGCAGACAGAGTACAAGAGGCAGTTGATGAACTAGACGTGCTGCTGCGACTTAATCCAAACGATAATCAGGCCTGTCGATACCTGTATGTGAACGGTTTAGTTATCTTAAAGCAGTGGGATAAACTGCAAGCTTGCCTTGATGAATATGAAGAAGAGAGTATTTTTATGCTATCTGCAGAGGCGTTGATGCGTTTTGCGCAGGATGGCGAGAGCAAAGCCTTAAATGAGCTAAAAGCGACAATCAAAGGGTACAATAAGCACTTTATCAAGATGCTTACAGGTCAAGAGAAGACTAAGCAAAAAGAGATATATGGCTACACATTGGGTTCAAAAGAAGAAGTCTTAAGTTATATAGATTGTGGTGGCAAAAAAGCCTGGTTAAGCGTTGAAGGAAGCCTCTTTTGGCTGCGTAAAAAATCATAGCGGACTTTGGATAAATTAAGCAAGTAGAGATGCAAAGCTAAGAACTGTTCACCGGTGAAGTTGACCTTCACCGGGGTTATCGACAAGGTTTTCTCGCCTCGAAATAGTTCACTTAATTAAGCGAATTAGTATTAGAAGTCATATCGGATAGAGGCTGCAAAGCTTCGTCCCGCACTTTCAAGTCCATCTAGGCTTTCTGTCATACCGTGGCCTGCAAGATTGCCGTGTTGGTAGTAAGTTTTATCAAATAGATTACGGATAGCTAAATTTACGGCAGTATTATCACCCAATTTAACTTGTGCTAACCAGTCAATCGTGCCGTATCCAGGAGTTTGGTATTTACCAGTGTTCACTTTGGTCATTTTTTTAGCAAAATTAAGGATAAGATCTGAACTCACCATATCATTTTGATACTTGAAGCCTAGGTTCCCTGACAGCGGATTAATGGAACTGATATATTCATCTGTCTCATCATTTTTACCATCTTGATATGTTGCGCTAAATGAAACAGACAATGTATCGGTAGCATAGTAAGTGGTGGAGAACTCAGCTCCTTTGATCGTAACTGAATCAATGTTCTGGTATTGGAATTTGTCATGGTTATAGGCAAAGTTTCCTTCATCATCCAATATGGTGTCACGGCTTATAAGCTCTGTGGACAAGAAGTTGTCAAACTTATTGTGGAACAGTGCAGTTGAAATAGTAAAGTCACCGATATGGCCACGTAATCCGAGTTCCAAGGTGTCACTTTCTTCTGGACTTAAATCCTCTGCTGGTAAGATTTCATATAAATATTCTGCAGAAGCCTGATTGTAGTGTTCAATATAGGCTAGATCATAAGGCGGTACTTTGAACCCTTGGCCGTACTGAGCAAAAACAGAAAGCATGTTGTTTAGATAATACAAACCACCTAAATTAAACGATAAATGTTGATCGTCTATTTTCGCAAATTTTGTACCGTCAGTCTTTAAGGTACCGCTTGGGTCCATGTTGTAATAATCGAAACGTAGGCCTGGTGTAATTATAAGTTTGTCATCTAGTAGCTTTATTTCGTCATTGATGAATAGGCCAGCGCGAAGTGTATCATTTTTCGGGAATTTATTAGTAATGTCATCTTTGGTGACTTCGCCTTCCACTTCTCGGTATTCACGCACTGTGCGTAGGCTCTCAGTGGTTTCTATATCAACACCGTAACCAAGAGTATGTTGCTTATCGAGTGCTTTACTCGCGTGAGAAATAAAACCATACGTAGTTTGCTCATAAGTACCGGTTTTCCACATGTCGCGTTTTTCGATAACACCAAACATAGGCGCGTTAATATCGAGTAAAGCGTACTCTTGATCGTCTTGAACACTGTTTGTGTAATACAAATTAAACTGTGCTGTGTCCCAAACGCTATTGCCTGTATCGTTGTGATAACTCAGGCGGAACGAATCTGTGTGCTTTTCGGTCTCTGTACTTTCCGTCGCGATGTTGTAGCCATATTTAGCTAGACCACGGAAATATGCCAATAGACCATCGGCAAGGTCGCCACTTACATCTTGGCGCCACAGATCAGCAGAAACATTGACATAATCTTTGTCGTTGAAGTTGTATTTTAATTTGTAAAGTAAGCTTTGAGAGTCTATATCAAAGGGAGCGCGGGTGTTGTGCTTATTTTGTTCCTCTTTACCATCTCTGGCTGTTAGGCTCAGTAAGTGGTCAAAATTGCCATGCTGGCCTGCTAGCGTTGCACTTAGATTAGTTTGTTCACTGAGGTCGCTATAGCCTATCCTTACACGTGCGCCAAGATGCTCATTGTCGCTAAGATAATCACTGGCATCTTTGGTGGTAAATACCACAATACCCCCCAACGCATCGGAACCATAGAGAGATGAGCTGGCTCCTTTCGCAACTTCAACTTGTTTTATCGTATCAGTATCAATAAAACCTCGGCCCACTATATCGTTGAGTCCATCCGCGCCATAGCCTTCATTCATGCGCATACCGTCTTTTATGATCAATACTCTATCGCCGCCCATAGCTCGAACCTGAATATTTTGTGCACCACCTATACGACCCGTAATCTTTATACTTGGATCATACTGAAAAAGCTGATTTACATCGGTGATTACTTGTTCTTCGATGTCTTGGCTAGACATTACGGAGATACTAGCTGCTACGTCTTTAAGTGGCTTCTCACTACGAGATCCACTAACAACGATAACTTCTAAATCATCTGCGGAAACCGCGTTATCGGCTAACGCAACCGTTGATCCAGAAGCAATAATTGAGGCGATAAGTAGTCGCAAATAGTGTGTTTTTGCAAAGCGCATGATGAGATTCCTATGAATATTTTATTGCTGAGCTGCTACTAAAATTTGCGAAGATCATACCTCTATTATTAAAAAGATCAATCTAAATAATAATAATTTCTATTTGTGTTGTTGTAAGTTATTACATTTTCAAGTACATTGTCGCGATAATTTATAGAGGGGAATTATTGTGAATATACAAGCAATAGAAATGCTAATGGCCAATGTATCTGAGCTGCTAATGACGCCAGTTATTATTGTAATATCAGTACTTTTTGTTTACGCATTTTTTGCACTTGGACGCTTTGTATCCGAATTTTTAATTCGTAGGAAAAGTCGTTTGTCATACCAACGTGGAATAGATAATAAGTCGTTACAAAGCTACAACGGCTTTCATGTTCATAACTATTTTATTGCGAATCCAAGCGCATCTGAAGATGAGTTAGAGGTGTTTGCGTTAAAGCAGCTCGAAACGCTTCGAATTGTTACGCGGGTTGCTCCAATGCTAGGTCTTATCGCGACAATGATCCCAATGGGGCCGGCGTTAAAGGCGCTCGCAGACGGTAACATTCAGGGGATCAGCGAAAACTTAATTATTGCGTTTGCTGCGGTAATATGGGGACTTGTTATTTCTACACTTACTTTTTGGCCCGCTTCGGTTAAGAAACGTTGGTGCGCTCAGGAGTTGATCAACATTCGAAAACTGAGAGGGGAATAATTTCCATGCGCTTTTTAGATGAAGACGAAGAATTAAACCCTATTGTGAGTGCCGTAAATTTGGTTGATGTTTTTTTGGTGATTATCGCTGCGTTACTGATTTCTATTGCGCAAAATCCGCTCAGTCCATTTACATCAGAAAATGTCACTGTGGTAAAAAACGCAGGTGAACCCAACATGGAAGTGATTGTGAAAGAAGGCAAGGAAATTAAGCAATATAAATCTAATGGAGAAATAGGCTCTGGAGAAGGCATGAGAGCCGGGGTCGCATATAAAATGGCAGACGGTAGTTTTGTCTATATTCCAGAGAATGAAAAGAAAACTGAAAACAATGCGAAGGAGACAAACAGATGACCCGACTATTCGCGCTGCTCATTTTAGCTTTGTCTTCTTTCCAAAGTTTTGCACAGCAACAGCCTGAAGTGTTGATTATGATGTCAGGACATGCTTCTAAATCAAAAGGAGAGTTACTGCTCTCGTTGGCTGAAGATCAGCCTTTTAAACTGACTAACTTTAGCACTCGTGGCAAATCAGAAGATGAGATCCGAGCCGCTTGGCAAAATGCTAAGTTGATTTTACTGGATGGTATTAATCCTATGCTGTCACAGTATATGTTTGCAGATTACACATCATATTTGACAGATTATCCAGAGGTTCCTGTGATCTCTTTAGGGGATCTTGAAAACATGAAAATGAATCAAGGGTTATCCCTATCGCAGCATACAACATTGGGCGCATACTACAATAATGCAGGTAGCCAAAACTACCGTAACATGATGTTGTACATATCGACTAAGGTATTTGGGTTATCGAGTGAAGCGCCAGAGCCGGTAAAGGTAGTGCCAAATGTAGGTCTATATCATCCTGATTTTAAATCTAGCGTTACAGCTAATCAAAGCGAATTCTTTAACTGGTTGGATGTTAAAGACAATCAGCCGGTTATCGCGATTGCTATTCACCGCTCTGTAATTGACTACGAGCAACAGCAAGTCGTGGATGCCTTAATCCATGGATTACAAAAGAAAGGAGCAAAGGCGCTCGCCTTTTTCTTTGAAGGTAATGACGAGTCATTGACTTACCCGGAGCTATTAACGGATGAGAATGGGGCGAGAGTTGATTTGCTCATTAATTACCGCTCACTTCACTACGTAGAAAAGCGTCGTGCTGAGTTTGCTCAAATTGGGGTGCCAGTTATTCATGCAATGAATTACACCGAAGGTAATGAAGCTGCTTTTAACCAAGATCATGCTGGCATTTCTCCTTCGTTAACGCCATTTTTCTTAGTAATGCCTGAGGATACAGGGAGTGTAGATCCGAGCATCATCGCTGCGAATGATAAAGGTGTGAAGGTGGTAATGCAGGCGCAGCTTGATGCGCTGGTTGAGCGGGCATTTAATCACGCGAATTTAGCGCATATTAAAAATCGTGAGAAAAAAATCGCTACATTTATCTGGAATTACCCTCCCGGAGAAAAAAATATAGGTGCTGCATTTTTAGATGTTCCAAGCTCAATTGTGAATATTGCCGATGCAATGAAAGCCAAGGGTTACGATGTGAAGCAAGCTCATCCAGAGCAAATTATTGAGCAAGCTGGCAAACTTTTACGTCCTTATTATCGTGGAGAAGATGCTGAAGCACTGGTTGATGTTGGTCTTGCTGATTATATGCCTTTATCCACTTATCAGCGTTGGTTTGACTCTTTGCCACAACACGTTACATCGCCAATTGTGGAAAAGTTTGGCAAGCCAAGCGAAAGTACCATGGTGCGTGAACACAATGGTGAACCTATGTTTGTTATTCCACGGATGGACTTAGGCAACATGATAATTTTGCCTCAAGGGGTTCGCGGCAGTAACGCAAAAGAGCATTCAGCAGCCTATCACAGCACAAAGTCCGTTATTAACCATGGTTATTTGGCAATGTATTTGTATGCTAGAGAGACGTTTGGTGCGGACGCGGTAATTCACTTAGGCACGCACGGCTCACAAGAGTGGTTAAGTGGTAAAGAGCGCGGATTATCTGTGTATGATGCGCCGAATTTGGCAATTGGGAACATTCCGGTGTTCTATCCATATATTATTGATAATGTTGGTGAAGCGATGCAAGCTAAGCGTCGAGGCCGAGCGACTATGATAAGTCATCTTACTCCAGGGTTTGCCAAAGCAGGGCTTTATACGGACGTTGCTGAACTTAGTGAGCTTATTACAAATTATCTGATGCTTGCTGAAGGCTTGACGCGTGAGAATACACGGGCAGAAATCATTACCCTCGCAACTAAGTTGAATATGCTGAAAGACTTAGGACTTGACGAAAAGGCTTTATCTCAAGCGTTCGATGCACATATTAGTAAGTTGCAAGATCATCTTAATACCTTAGCGCAGATGAGCCAACCTTTAGGGATCCATATTTTTGGCGAACTACCGGAAGAGGCGCATCTATACAGCACAATCTTACAAATGCTTGGGGACGACTTTACTCACCTTGCGGGTGAGTATGAACGTGAGCATGGTTTAGCTTTCGCAAAAGAGCAACAAATTGATGAGCGTAACGTTGTAAAGCTTGAAGCACTTGAGGGTTTTCAGTTATTGCAGAGCGTGTTGGGTGGGCAACAACAACTAGAGTTACCTGACACCCTTAAAGGACCAATTGACTTAGCAAAAACCTATTGGGATAACTTCCATCAAATCGCTGAACTAGAGGGCTTACTGAATGGATTATCAGGACAATACATACCTGTAAGTCACGGTGGTGATCCTATTCGCAATCCTGCAGCTGTGCCCACAGGTCGTAATCTGCTTGGTTTTAATCCCGCAAAAGTACCATCAAAAGAAGCCTATGAAGCGGGAGTTAACATGCTAGAGCAAACTGTTGCTGATTATCAGGCAAAACATGGGCGATATCCTCAAAAGCTCGCATTTTCTCTTTGGTCCCTAGAGACTATGCGCCATCAAGGGGCGTTAGAAGCACAAATTTTACACGCGATGGGTATAAAGCCTAAATGGAACCCACAGGGTAATATTATTGGTACGGAAGTGATCCCATATTCTGAATTGGGGCGTCCGCGAATTGATGTGGTGATATCGGCAACAGGTCTTTATCGCGACGCATTTCCTAACGTAATGCTGTGGTTGGCTGAAGCCATTGATAAAGTGGCGAAGATGAAAGAAGAAAACAACTTTGTTTATCGCCACGCTAGCAATTTAAAACAGCAGCTTATAGAGGAAGGAAAATCTGAGGATGATGCTGATTACCTTTCATCGGTGCGGATCTTTTCGAATGAAACAGGTGCTTACGGTACTGGCTTGGCGGGAATGAGCCTTGCTTCAGATACGTGGGACGATGACAGTAAGCTTGCGAATCTTTACTTAGACCGGATGGGGTTCGGTTATGGCAAAGATGAATCTCGTTGGAGTGAGAATCTTTCAGAAACAGGACTCTATGCTAAGGTGTTATCGGGTACAGATGGCGTTGTATTTTCTCGTTCGACTAATCTATATGCTTTGATGACTAATGATGATCCATTTCAATACTTTGGTGGAATTGGTTTAGCCGTTCGCAGTCTGGATGGTAAAACTCCAAAGATGTATGTAGCGAACTTACGTCGAAAAGGACATGAGAAAACCCAAACATTAGATCAGTTTGTGAGTAATGAAATGCGCAGTCGGTATTTCCATCCTCGCTGGATACAGGCAATGCAAGACGCGGGGTATGCTGGGGCAACGGCAATACTTGATCGAATGAACAACATGTGGGGTTGGGAAGTGATGACACCCGAAGCGGTCAGGGACGATCAATGGCAAGAGTTCTTTGACGTGTATGTTGATGATAAGTATGACATGAGGATGCGAGAGTTCTTTGAGCAGCATAATGCCGAAGCATTAGCACAGATCCTTGAGCGTATGCTTGAAGCGGTTAGAAAAGGGTATTGGAAAGCCTCTCCTGAGACATTGAAAAAGATGCTAGATACTTACACCGAAATTGCAAATCAACATGATGTAGTGACCGATAATAAAAAGTTCACTGAGTATGTTGAACAACAAAATGCGGGGTTTGGTTTAGTACCCTTGATGCCTGGGCAAGCTGTGCCTAACGTTGATATGACAGCAAGTAAAGCCAATATGGAGCAAGTGACTGGTCAAAAGTTAGAACAAGTCGCTCAAGGCAAGGAAGTTGAAACTGATTATACCTTGTGGTGGCTACTGGCAGGAATTTTCTTTGCGGGTATGCTGCAGCCCTTGGTTCGACCTATGTTGACTTCTAAAACATACACTTGATAGCGCTACAAATAAGGCAATATTTGTAAACACCAGTAGAAACACAGCAAGTCGAGATAGGCTTGTTGTGTTCTCACTGTACTTTACCTATTTGCAATAAACTTACTTGTTTTGATTGGCCTTGTGGGCTAATAAATGTGAGTTATTCTCAAATGTAAAAAACTGTAAAAACAAAATAAATTTTAAATTCCATTAAAAACAATGTGTTGTAAATACTATTCCTCGCTCTTACATTCTATTCCGAAAGTTTATTACTAGAGCTATAAAAATTAGTTATATTTTATAGTTGATAAAATAATAAAAATCATTATCATTCGCAATCTCGTTATTTTGGGTGTAAGTAAAAATGATTCGCTTTATTGTTCCTTTTGTTTCTTCAGTAATTATCTTCCCCGGTTATGCAGCCAACGCGGACTCTAAATCCATTGAAGTGATAGAAATTGTTGCAAACAAAGCTGAAAAATCTTTGTTAGAGCTTTCCGGTAGTGCGGCTGTACTAAGTGATGATGATATTGAACAGCTTGTAGCAACACAGTTGAGCGATTTGTTTAAAACGGAGCCAGGTGTGGCGATCACAGGTTATAGCGGTCGTCCTCAAAATATTACCATTCGCGGTATGTCAGGTAATCGCGTACTGGTGTTGCAAAATGGTAGTAGAGCTGCGGATGGTTATGGCGCAAGTGACATCAACGATCTGGTTGGGCGATTTAATTTTGATTTGGAAGACGTCAAATCTATTGAAGTGGCAAAGGGACCAGCCTCAACATTTTTTGGGGCTGGTGCACTAGCTGGTGTGGTTAAAGTGAATACCAAACAAGCAAGTGATTATCTAAGAAGTGAAGATAACTATTTAGCAATTAAAAGCTTGTACAACGGTACCAACTCGGAGGTTAAAAACACACTCACTGGTGCAACTGGATTTCTTGGGTTACCTGTTTTACTAAAAGTCAGTGACTGGCGTGCTGAAGAGCAGCAAAACTTTCCCGAGTCACGCGCTCCGCTAGACGTTAAAGGTCAAAGCGCAAAATTTAGTAGTCAGTACGAATCAGGTTTAGGCCTTTTTACATATGATTTTAGCTGGTTGATACAGCAGACAGAAAACAAAATCAAACCGGAAACCGTGCCCCAACATGACGGTGCGTGGCAGGTTGAATCTCAAAAACAACGTGAACTCCAACAAACTCATAGCCACAGCGTTAAATGGCAATCTGTGAATTCATCTCTCATCTTTGATGATGCGCTTGGACAAATGTTCTGGCGCAAAACACAGCACGAAAACGATACTGAGCAACTAATCAGCCGTCAATTTTTTGAGGTTCAGACTCGATATAGGCAGCTGCTTTCGGAAGACCGTTTTTCTCAGACCAGTTTTGGTGGCGTATTAGATTTTGCTAAGTCTTTTGGCAATCATGAACTGATGTATGGCATTAGTGCAGAACAGGTTGAGCATGAGCGTCCTAAAGTCGATACCGTGATTGAGAATGGTACGCGGAAAGTGACGATTGACGCACCGTTTAATGCAGCTAAAACAGTGATACTTGGTGCTTACGTTGGTGACGATTGGCAGATTAATAGTAATTTTAGGGCGTTAATTGGTTTGCGTTACGACCATAATGCACTATCTGCTGAAGGTGACGAAGACACGAGTTCAAATGAAGTCACAGCTAGCGCACAAATCAGATATGAAAATAGTTATGGTTTTAATGCTTACGGAGCATATGCACAGGGCTACCGAGCTGCACCATACGATAAAGTATATGGCAATATTCCTCATTTATTTGCCTTTCCTCCGTTTGAAATTGTTGCCAATACTCAGTTGAGAGCAGAAACCAGTGATAGCTTGGAACTAGGGTTTTCGCAAACAATTGATAAATTGCATTTTGCCAGCAGTATTTATTACACCCGCTACGACGATTTTATCGATTGGGTGAACATCCGTTTAAGATTAAACGATGGAGTAATGGAGCGCCAGTTTGTCAATATCGATGAAGCGTATACGTTCGGTGCAGAAGCCGAGGTAACTTATCAATTAGAGTCACTAATGTTTGGCGCAAATATTGGCTGGATGAACGGAAAGAATAAAGACAAGCAAGAATACCTAAGAAATCTTATTCCGCTTGAATATACGTTTTATGCCAATTATGAGTTCAGTGACTTTTTAATCAACCTGCAATGGTATGGACAAAGCCAGATGACTGACTTACCTACGTGCCAAGACCCATTTTTAAATGTAGAAATACCTTGTCAGTCAACAGGAAGTTGGCACAGCCTAGATTTATCAGTGAGTTACACACTATCAAAAAATTGGAAATTCAATACCGCGATAAACAATGTGCTAGATAAGCATTATACCCGATATCAAGATGTTGCTGGTCAATCCAATTCCGACTTCGACTATTCACAACCAGGTAGAAACTTTAGAGCATCTATCCAGTATAAATTTTAAAGGGTGACCATCTTGAAAAAAACATTATTACTATTGCTACTGTGGCACCTAGGTGCGACCGCGGCAGAGCTTCAGTTTGTTACTGGTCGTGCTATAAACTCACAACAAGCTGAACAGTTACTTGAAACCAAGTTAGCAAGAAAATATCAATTTTCTTACCGTCGTAAAGGTCAGTTTGGTAATTATTATAGCTTTATGCCTACTTATGACGCTTTGCCAATATTTAATATCGTGGATAGTGTTGCAACGGATCAACAAGGACTAGCATTTCGATTGTATGTTTCTCATTTTTCGACGTTAAACGTGGATGAAGGCACGGTCTCTGTTGCTCCTTCTATTGAGCAGGTTGGTGCATTAATTGATAAACAAGTTGACCATTTTTCGATAGAAGAAATTAAGCGAGGGTGGTGGCTTGAGCAGCAAGGTTTAAGATTTGTTTGGAACGTATTAGTAAGTGAAACCTTGCAAGGTCAAGTCGTTACTCAGCATTATTTTATTGATGCTGATGCCACTAAAATCCTTGGTCAACGCGGCGCTATTCCTGCCTACCGAAGTGAAGTTGAGCCTGAATACTCAGGTCGAATCAAGCAGTCATGGTTATTTGATCCAGACCCAAAAACGAGCTTAATGAGTGAAGACATTGAGCAACAGTTTACACCGCAGACTGAATTTGCGGATGCAGCATTTAGACTTGTTGAGCTTAAAGATTTAACGCTAATTGGCAACCAGCTAGCACTGACGGGGCCTTATGCTCGAGTAACTGACTTTGCAGAACCACACGAAGTTGTGGAAATGTTGCCTGTAGCTGGTGTCGCAAAAAATCATCATAGTTCTGCCAGCTTTTTACAACAAATGGCCTATTTTCACGTCGATTCTGCTCAGCGTCATTTGCAGGAATTGGGTTTTACTGGCGATAAGTTGATCCACTATGCGCCGATCACCATAGATGCACAAGGTTCTTATAATGACCAGTCGGCATATTCATTTCACCAAAAACGGATTTTACTAGGAGTTGGGGGGCATGCGGACGCGCAGGATGCTGATGTAATATGGCATGAATATGGACACAGTGTTACTAACTTCATCAATCCCTATGACGACGGTGCGGATAGCGGTGCAATTGGGGAAGGGTATGCCGATTTTCTCGCCGCAAGTCATAGTTACCGAGATCCGCAAGGCTACGAGTTTGAGCCGGATGTTATGTTTAACTGGGATGCTCGTTTTGGACAACGTAGACCAAGAACGTTAAATGATAGTAAAGCTAGGTATAATCCAAATTATCACTACCCAGCCCATATTCATGTTGCAGGTTCCCTAGGTGATCAGCTTTGGTCCACACCATTATTTCAATCCTTCAAAGAAGCTGAAGCGCATTATGGTGTGAAAGGCATGAATGACATGGAGAAGATTGTTATTGAAGCTATGTTTGGCCTAGGGGCGGGGATCACTATGCCCAATTTAGCGCTGTCTACACTCGATATGGCAAAGCGCCTGTACCCCAATGAACACTATGCCGACATTTTACAACGGCATTTTAGTCATCATAACTTGTTGCCAAAATTATTGGTAATTGAACAAGCCAAGGTCATTGATACTCTCACTTCAGATCCCTCTGTGGTCGTGAATATCAAAAATATCAGCCCTTACTCGCTTAAAGATGTCCAGTTCGCGTCAACTGAGGACTCAACAATAAAAATCGCAACTCAACAGGTTGGCGATATTAAGGCTGGAGATTCGATAACACACACTTTTTCCATCACCTTCGATGATGCGTTTGAATTGAGTTGTGGGATGAGTGCTTTTGTTCCGGTATTGGAGAAGTATTCGACAGGGATCCCAGTATTGAATCAAAGCCTACAGCAACTAGAAGTTACCTTAGGCCAGCCAAATCTATTTGTTGTAAAAGGTGAGGGAGGCATACTTAAAGACGCAACCGGAGAACCTAGTGGAGTTGTGCACAGTAAGGGGATCACCAACTTTTACCTTGATGTAGAGCAGCAATCTCTGCAGGTTAGCGATGACCTTAAATTTGAATTACAGCTTGAACACAATGACTTGAGCCAAGTAAGTATAAAGTTAATTAGCCCTGCGGGTGTTGCCGTAGTCATTTGGGATCAAAGCTACTACCCACATTCAAAATTTGAATTTAGTTTGCCTTCTGATGTTGCAAACGTAGATTTCTCGCCACTTGAAGGCCAGTCATTCAACGGCCAGTGGCAGCTTCAGGTTGTAGACCACAAGCCTGATTTCTCCGAACTAATTAATACGCCTACGCTTAAAGCTTGGCAGCTTTCACAAGTTACCGATTATCACTGTCATTCTGCATCTGACGATAAAGAACATACAGATGACCAAGATAATCATCTAGAAAAAATAAATGACAACACGAGTGGCAGCCTGTATTGGCTAAATATTGGTTTAATTTTAATTGGGCTTAGGCGACTCAAAATACACACTAGGAGTAAACATGACATTTAAATTGAAACCGCTTGCGCTTGCGCTTTCGGTTGTAGGTCTCAGTGCCTGCGGTGGGGGGAGTGGTGACACTAAAGCAAATACTGAAAATGAGACAACGGTAGACCCAATTAGTTATTCGGTTTCGATCAGCGTTGATAACGCAGTAACCGGTACTTTATGCGCAGATAGCAACGAAAACTTAGTGTGTGACAGTGTCGAGGTGCAAACTTCAATTACAGATGGAACCGCAACATTAACAAGTGAAGATGTTGCAATCCTTAACCAGAGCTACATTGTGACAGAAGGCAATGTGATGATACTCAGTGCGCCAGCTGCAGTTGCGAATGACGCTAGTATCGTAATGACACCTGCAACGACTCTGGTTTACGCGAATATGATACAAGGCATAAGTAGAGAGCGAGCAATTGAGGCTGTTGTTTCTACACTTAACGATGGCTTATCACTGTCTTTGTCAGCGGATACTTTATTGACAGCGCAAAGCGCAGACTTAGCAAACTTCAATACTGAATTTGTAAAATTGTGGCAGGCTGCGCAACAACAAAGTGAAAATAAGGGGGCTATTCTTGCAGGCTTTGCGATTCAACTTGCAGATATTATTACCGCGATAAAAAACAATAGTCATTTTAATCAGCTAGATAGTTTTGTTGCGAATGCATTAAACTGGTCCGTAGGGTTCCCTATGACTGACACTGGGGTCACTGCATTCGCTAACCTAGATGGCTTTTACAATACCGCTTCTGTTGCGGACTTTCCAGGTCAAGACGCAGATTATGGCCTTGACCTTACACAAAATAATGATGCGGATGGTGCTGCGGGTTTTAGTTATGTAAAACTCAGTGGTACAGGTGAAATGCTTGCAGCTGATGCTGAACAATGGAGCTGTGTAAAAGACTTACAAACAGGGCTAATTTGGGAAGTAAAAGATGCAAACGCAGGTATTCGCCACAAAGACACGTTGTTTGCATTTAAACCTAGCGACCGCGAATCGATTTTTCCTGCTGAAGTGGCTGAAGCCAGTTGTGATAATGCAGAAGGTGTATGCACAGTATCGCAATATGAAAGTTACATAAACAATCTAAACAACGGTGTCGGGTTGTGTGGGCACTCTGGCTGGAAGTTACCTAAATTCAACGAGCTGTATAGCTTAGTGCACTTTGCGAGTACAGATAAGAATGACGGCGATGTTTTACTTGGAATAGACGTTAATTACTTCCCAGAAACACATGCCGGAGACATATGGACAGCAACGCCATCGATAGAATGGCACACTTCTATGTACTATGCCCCTCACATGTGGGCGCTTGGGTTTAACGGTGGTTATATTGGTGCAACGACTTCTTATGAATACTGTGATAGTGCACAAGAATGCGAATATCCAAGTGTATTACCTGTGAGGCTTGTAACTTTAGGAGCAGAAAAATGAGATATTTATTAGTCACTTTGTCTTTATCAATGTGCTTTACTGTACAGGCTATTGAGCAAGCGTGTTCACAAACTATCGAGCGCTCTTCACCTAGCGTAGGTTTTATCGATAATAAAGATGGTACAGTAACTGATAGAGCAACACAGCTTACTTGGATGCGCTGTAGTATTGGGCAAACTTTTAATGCACAAACTTCAAGTTGTGATGGAATGCCAACCGCTATGTACTGGCAAGATGCCCTTAAAACAGCAGAAAAGATCCGGACTTCTCCAGGTCATGCAATTTATCAATACGCGGGTATTAAGAATTGGCGTTTGCCTAATATCAAGGAGCTTAACTCAATCCGTGAAGTTGCCTGTGTTAACCCTGCAGTAAACCAAACGGTTTTTCCTAATATTTTTGCTATCGCTGAAGCTGAAGGCGGGTATGCATATGTTTGGTCAGCTACGCCTTTAGCGTCTGAAGCTGGGGTGATGTATATGGACTTAAATGGTGGAAGTTTAGCGTCTACCTTTGGCTTAGAAGACTATGAGAGACAAATTTTACTCGTAGCCGACAAAGTGACTGAGTAGGCTAGACGCAAAGATTGAGCTGCAAAGAACGATAAGATGAATTCTTTATTTTCAATATTTTATCGTCATACTGAGATAGATTAACGAGGCGCAACAGCCAAGTAAACTGATGCAATAAGCTTGAAATAGCAACAGACCTTAATATGATAAACCAATGCGTCAAGAGTACTTATATCTAGGTTGAATAAGACTGTTGATGCATTGGTATCAAGCTTAGTGTGGGTCAAATCGTTTTAAAAAGGCTCAATCATCCACTTAGCGGATAACTGGTCCGGCTCGCCATGGCGATTTAACTCAGGTTGGTTTTGCGCTTGGTTAAACCAAATATATTGCTGCCAAAATTGATTTTTGATATTCCACACACCACCTTGATAAATCAACGAGTAGAGTGCTTGTTTAGGGGAGTCTACGAGTTTGAGATAGCCTGCGCTTTTGCTGCTGTAACTCAAAAAGAGTGAAGGGGCATGAGTGGCTCTAAAATAGTGCTGACCCTCAGTATTGGTTACCTGAATTAAATCGAGAGGCTCAGTTGGGCTAAAGGTAATTCGGGTGTTATTGCTCAGGGTCTGTGCTGCTAAATACTGGTTATTTACTGGCGACTTTATCGTGATTTGTGTGCCCGTATCTGCACTTAACTGCGGATATGTCCAGCCGCTTGGTGGCGTTTGCCAGGTTAGAGATTTCCAGCGCCAGTTGTAGGGAATATCTAAGTGTGGGTCGTTAAGATCTTCAAAACCAGGTTCGGCTTCAATATTAAAAAGACATTGGTTTCGCTCTGCATCTAGCTGTGCAACACGCTCGGCTTGGCTAGTTGTGCCTACATTTAGCTCTGCCATACAGGCTTCAAGTGACTTCCCTTTTCCTGGCTCATTAGGGGCCAGTACATAAGTATGGTCACGTTTACTCTCGTCCTCATACCAAGCCAGCATTGCGGCCTCGTCAAACGACAACCAGTTTTGAACTAGTTGCTGTGCTTCTTGCTCGGCTACGCTACGTCTTTGTGCCTTTGGTGTTGCCATTGTGCGAATAAACGCAGCCCAGAGATCTTTACTGGCCTCCAGCGCGACAATCGCAACCGGTTTCATGCTACTAATACGATAAGACTGCCAGCCAGACTCTAAGCGTGTATTCGCATGCCAAATCACATCGCCACTGGTGAAGTTAAGCACATCTTTGGTGTCGTGCGAATGCTGCTCGGCACCCTCTGAGCAAAGATAAGCTTTTACTTGCCAAACCTTTTCGTAGTTATCTTGTGGGAGCCTTACCGTATGTTCTGGACTAAATGAGTCTTGAAATAGGTGAACGGCACGGCCAAACAAGAAGTAATTATGATCTACTTCCGCAAGTGCGGCGTGGCCACCACCATCCCATACTTTGAGGCGCTTTTCCTCAGCCATGGCTGCATCAATAAAATGTTGAACAAAGCGTTGTTGCGCGCGATAAGCTGCATCTACACCACCTTGGCCTGCAATATCATCATAGCGGCGCATAAAGTGATCTAGCTGAATGTCAGCCGGTTCTTGCGAGACTGCGCTAAAACAGTTTGGACCGGTAGGATCGGTACTGGCGTTGGTGACGTTAAATCCAGCAATATCAACCCAACGCTCACCGACAATGGCGGAATTCACACTGTCGTATCTTGGTTCATAGAGTGGGTTGTTGTTTAACTGGGACTGGAGTCGAGTAATTTCATCTTGTGCGGTATGTAGCGCGGTGTTCTTTGCCAGACCATAGCGCCAAGCGTGTCTAGGGTCGTTAGGATCTGGTTCGATAATATGTTCGGCATCCAGCACTTCAAGTGCTGCGGTGCGGGTTAACCATTCATGTCCCATGGGCATGATCCCTTGTCCACCAAATTGGGTGAACGCTTGAACTGTGCTGCTTAATGCAAGTCCTAGTGCAAATGTGAGAGGCTTTATTTTCATATCTACTCCTTGAAAACTAAAAGCAAAAAATAATGTTTTTACTCAACTGAGGGACAAAGATTATAGTTTGTGAAATAAATGTTTCAATTAATTTTTGTTTGTAACGAATAAGTTTTCTAATCACCTGATTTGTTTTTTTGAGCGTTAGGTTCTTACATGGTTTAAAAATGATGAAAATATTTTTCATTTAATATCATGTGGTTGAGTGTTGTTATGTTCATGTTATATGTTCTGTAATGAAGTGAAATATGCACATTTTCTTGCTGGTGCTACAGTTACTCTACTTAGCTGGGACTCAATTTAAGCGAAAGTTAGCGCACACTTAAGTATTTTTTGTTAACAAGTGTGTTGTTTTGTGCCGTGGTTACTATATCTAAAGGATATAAATATGAACTATTCACTTCACCCCTCTGTCGGTGTCGCAAGACTCGGTAATAGCGATGGTCAGTTTTATTTAGCACCAGACAAAATAGGCGGTTTACCATTTGAATCCGATGAATGGGGCAATAAGATAGACAGCCCTGTCAGTCAGTTTAAAGATGCAGAAGGCCGGATCCGCAGACAGGGCCAACCCTTTAAAATCATTGACGAAAATAACAATGAGCTAACGTTATCGAGCGATAACGTTAAATCAATTAGTTGGACCGTACACGTCGCGAATAAAAAGGCGGCATGGTATGAGTTTAATGAATTACAAGGCAACTTACTCTATGGTCAAGATAATAGTTATAGCAATCGCAACACGCCTTGGCGTAATGCGGATGCAACGGATCGCCGAAGCTTAATTATTGATCCAGGTCCAAGAACGATATCTGGCGCAAATGCAAAAGCTGAATTTGACGCCGCCAGTGCGCCTGTAGGATATCCGGTTAGTTTCCCTCCCAAACCGTGCCAAGGCACTGAAATAAAGTCGCTCGGAGATATTTTAACCGATAACGAAGGCCGCCTAGTGGTACTTGGCGGTAAAGGGAATGCGGGTGGTAACCTGCCTCTTGAATCTTACGGTGGTGCGGACACATGGCATGATGATATTGCGGACGGGACTGTGTATTGCACGGTTACGTTTGACGATGGTAAAACTTTGCAACTCTCTGCTTGGGTAATTGTTGGCTCTCCGGATTTTGCACCGGAAATCGTTAATATCTCCAACCTCAGTGATACTATGTTTGACGTTGCGGTGCGTGAACAAAACTTATGTCCTGAGCTATACAGCAATGGTGAATATCAGTCTTCTTATCAGGCAAATTATTACCAAGATATTGAGCCGATTATCCAGCGTATTAGCCGTTATCAGTGGGTATCAAATGTCCAATCTATGTCGGCATTTGTTTCCAATATTTTTGATTTTAAAGACAATTCTGAAGATAACAAAGCCAATCGTCAGGCTTACTTTAAGTACTTTAGGCAGCCAGTTGACCCAGCCACAGTGCAGCAAACTCCGCCAAACGAGCAAACCAATCAGCAACTCTTCGAGTATGGTATTGAGGGTAATTTACCACTGATGCCAATGAATTCTGGTAGTAACTCGGTGAGCAACGCTGAAGACAATATTGTCGATAAGTTTCTGACGTTAACGCAGACTCAATACTTCTTACTGAGTCAGTGGGCCGCTGGTAACTTTTCAAGTGCTAAACCTTCAGCGCCACAGAGCGCAGTCGATGAGTTTGGCGTATTTTATGCGGATCAAGGTAGCGTGGGTAATTGCGTTGGCTTACCTATGTGTCCAGGGATTGAGGTAACGTGGAGTTTACAAAATCCAGCAGTGTACGCGGCGCCGTATATCATCAAAGATCAAAGCATGGGTAATGGCTTTCCGAGCGGTTTGGATGCTGAGCGTGATGAGTGCGAAGGCGGTGGATGTCAGCCTGGAGATTTAACCAAGCGCATGGCATGCCCGTGGCAAGCAGACTTTTTCAATTGTACCATTCAAAATGTGAACTTTACCGAGCCAACGGTGAATAAAGTGAACGTTGGCACGGAAGACGATCCGCAAATGGTGCCAGCTGCCCCAACTTACTATAGTTACTGGTGGCCACCACAAAGCCCTTGGGATGTATTGACGAATCAATTTGATGATCAATCACTTACCCATCTGCCAGCAGGCCAGCAAGTCAACTATGCACGTGGTATCAATAGTTTTGTGCAAATGGTTGAGCATTGGTCTGCACTTGGTTTTATCCGCAATCAAAATAGTGATGAACCGAATTTCCCTTACTTTACGGAAATCGAACGTAATCACCAACTGTTTGCGTATAAGGATGTGCCTGTCTCTGATATTACTGGGAATTGCCAAGACGACGGAACCGATATTCCGGTGTTTTATATTCCTGATGACCTTAAAGATCACCTGTCTTGCGGGTGTTCTAAGGCCAAAGCAATATTAAAAGGGCTTGAAGAAAAAATGGCGAAGCCAATTACGCAAAAACGAGCTGCGAAAAAAGTGCCTCGCAGCGGTACTCGAACAAGACGGTAATGGATATGAATGGTACTCACGAATGTGATGTGCTAGTAATTGGTGCTGGCCCTGCCGGGGCTAGCACCGCATTAAACTTGCTCAATCACACAGACCTATCAGTCATTTTAATCGAGCAGTCTGATTTACAAAAATTAAGAATTGGCGAAAGTGTATCTGCAAGTGTGTTTTCGGTATTGGACTATTTGCAGATAGACAGAGCGGATTTCGGTCCGCACTGTTTTACTCCAACTCAAGGTAATAGTGCATTTTGGGGAAGTGAGCAATCCGCTAATCGTCACGCGATTTTTGCACCAGACAGAGCAACCTATCAAATTAATCGCGAGATATTTGATCTAACCTTGCTCGAAAGCACTATCCAGCGCGGTGGTACGGTATTCCCGCGCACTAAAAGCAAAGCAATTACTCAGTTACAAGACGGTTGTTACTCAGTGGTGGTGAGTCATCCTGACTATGGTCAGTTTACCATTGTTTGCAAGTATCTAGTTGATGCGTCAGGGCGTAATTCGTCTATTAGCAAATCTCTAGGAGCGGCTGTTCAGCAATATGACAGACTAACAGGGGTTGGTGCCTTCTTTAAAGTAAAGCGGGGAGCGCTTGAGCAACTTCAACTAATTGAAAGTGATGAATTTGGCTGGTGGTATAGTGCGGCGCTTTCTAACGATATGTTAGTTGTAACGTATTTCAGTGATTTTGAATTACTCTCAAAGCAGCGCTTAAACCGTTTGGCACAGTGGCAAGCGCACTTAGGTAGCAGTAAATATATGTCACGGCGGGTAGAGGATGCAAAGATGGTCGATGAAAACCTATGGATCCGACCTGCCGGGAGTCATTTTAGTAGTTTTGCTCATCTCAAAAATTATTTACCTGTGGGGGATGCGGCTTGTGCGTTTGACCCTATTTCTTCTATGGGATTAGGGTTTGCCATGACATCGGGGTGCCAAGCGGCAGCCATTATCGGCAATACCAAAACATCTCATGCATTTATGCATAGCAGCAGAGTATATCAACAAGACTTGGCGGATCAGTTTGATCAGTATTTAGCGCTAAAGCAACAGTTTTATAATAAGGAAAAACGTTGGTGTGACGCGCCTTTTTGGTTCAAGCGGCAGCAACTTATCAATCAGGTTGCTTAACTGAAACTAACTGAAGAATAACAACTGCTAGCGCACAAGTTGTTATTCTGATTTCGGGTTAGCTTATATTAAAGCAAACTTAAAATGTGTTTGGCGTTTTGTCGGGCAAGACAGCCCTTGACGGGATCGGTTGAAAATGTTTTAGCCGATATCTCCATAGGCTCCCCTTCATGAAGTACATCACCGCTATAGACTTTAACTCGACAGGTCGTTTTGTTTCGCTCTTCTGAATAAACAAGCTCCACTTTTTCGGCCTTCATGATTAAGTTTTTATAGGGGTATCCTGCATCGGTAAATACTTTTTCAGTTTGTACCTGCTCGGATGTTGATGCGAGTGCTGCTAGAGGAAATGCAAGAATAATTGCATATTTCATGATAAAGACTCCTTCCGTCTCTGATTTCACTGCTAAGTATTGTGTGCATTCATAAAACTGACAAACTAGAAATTCTGACCTATAGTTAAGTTTTAATTAAGTAAGATGGCGAATGAAATCACCTCCACTCAAAGGACTTTGGTATTTTAAAACGGCGGCGGAATTAGGCAGTTTTAAGCAGGCGGCGGAAGCCTTATTTGTGACACAAGCTGCCGTGAGTCAACAAATAAGAACCCTTGAGCAACAGCTTGGTTGTATGTTATTTGAACGACAAACAAGAAAGGTATTACTAACTCAGCAAGGACAAGACTTGTTGCCTTACTTACACAAGGCCTTTGGGCAAATGGAAATGGGTCTATCGACGTTAAAGTCAGATCCTAACCCAAACACCATTAACCTGTCGGTTTTGCCTTCATTTGCTACTTGTTGGCTTTTGCCTAGATTGGCGAGCTTCAACAAAGCATTGCCAGACTTCCAGCTGCGTATTGATCCAACCGAGCAGCTCGCCGATTTTAACCACGACGATATCGATATTGGGATCCGCTTTGGATTTGGTAACTATCCGGGATTGAAAAGCGAACTCATCGCGGAGGATGAGTTAGTTCTTGCCTACCGCCCTGGATTAATTGACCCAAACAAACCGCTGCGAGAGCAGCTATCAAAGCTCAATTTTATCTATGACGAAGGTCGAGATAATGAACATGCATGGCTTGAGCTAAACAAGCAACTGGGTTTAAGTGGTCATACATTCAGTAATCTTAAAATTGATAATGCGGCATTGGTGCAGCAGGCAACGGTGGCTGGGCAGGGGTTTTCTTTGTTACGTCGACGTTTAGTGAATCAATCTTTAGAGCTTGGCCAGTTAGAAATCTACCCCGACTTTGCATGGTTGTGTGAATATCGCTATTTCTTGGTCGCACCTGAGCGTCACTTTGAGTGGCCTAAATTAAAGGCGTTTCGGGATTGGATAGTTGCCGAGCTTAGCGCGTGCTGAATTCTCCGAAGCTCAGGCAATTTAGCTTTCTCACGGTGTGATTTTGGTCAAAGTATAGTCATAAGTAAATAACCTGAGCTGCGGATAATTAATGCCTTTCTAGCAGCCAGTTTTAGCGCTAACTGCGTTGAATTCACTTCCAATAGCCAGCTATTGGTGCGTAAATTCGCCTTGTTTTCCCTAAAATTCTCTGGCTAGAAAAGGAAAAACTAAGTTGTTCTTTAGAAGCAATGAGTTGGAACATTCCTTATCCAAACCTCAGGTTACCTAGCTCGGATCCGAGCTAAATAACCTGAAGTTAGATACTCGGATCCGGCAGCCTATTTGCTAAAGGTGCTTTTTAAGAAAGTCGAGATAGGCTTGAGAGGCCTCAATACGGTTTTCCTTTTTAGAGAATCCATGCCCTTCATCGTCAAATAACACGTATTTGACAGGCACATTGTTTGAGCGAACGGCTTCGACCAATTCATCACTCTCTACTTGAAGTACACGAGGATCGTTTGCACCTTGCACAACCATCAATGGCTTAGTGATATTTTTGGCATGGAAAAGTGGTGAGATACGATGCAAACGTTCCTTATCGGTAGCCGGATCGCCTAACTCATCATATAGAGACTTCCTATATGCTTCCCACCATGGTGGAATAGACTCAAGGGTTCTTACCCAGTTAGTCACACCAAAGATGTTGATCCCTAATTTGAACTCTTCAGGCTCAAATGCCAGTGCCGCTGCAGTCATATAGCCACCGTAGCTCCCGCCCATTATGCCGATACGATCAGCATCGACCCAGTCTAGCTGTTGTAGATATTTTTTACTCCAAACGATGTCTTGTAAATCATCCTCACCATGACGTTTGTCGTCTAAGTGGAAGAAGGTTTTACCATAACCAGAGCTGCCTCGGTTGTTTACGGCGAAAATCGCATACCCTTGATTGACCAAATGCTGAGTAAGTGCACTATAACCAGTCATGCTTTGGCCTCCGGGACCTCCGTGAACAAATACGAGCGCGGGCACTTTATTTGTCGAACTAGCAAGCTTTGGCTTGTAGAGTACGCCTGGCACCTCTAAACCATCAAAACTGTTAAAGCGAACGATGGTGCTCTCGACCAAATGGTCGGTATTGATTTTGTCGCTCAAGGTTGAGGTCAACTGCTTAACTTCATCACTGCCAACACGCCATACGTACAAGTTATTTGGCGAGGTGTCCGAATTTAAATAAAAAGCCATCAGCTTTTCATCATCGGAGAAGTTAACGCTGTTGATACTACCTGCAGGGAGCTTAGGGAGTTTGATGTCCTTGCCTGTTTTAAGATCGGTGATCGTGACTTTTACGCTAGAGTCTTCGTTTACCCCTACAACACGATAGCGGTTGGAATCGGAGAAATATAAGAACCTCACGTCCCAGTTTTTTTCTATGTACGGCGTGTGTTTACCCGTCGCGATTTCATAGCGCCAATTTTGATAAAATTCACCATGGGCATCGGTGCCATAGTATAAATATTTGTCATCTTTAGAAAATGCTGAAGCGGAAAAGTTTGCCTCGTGCGCCACGTTTGAAATCTCAACGAGTGGGGCGTCGGGGTTATGTAAGTCGAGTAAGAAGAGATCGCTGTCTTTATTACCTTGTGCATTGATAAGTGCAAGGTAACGATCGGTTTCACTCACCTGTTGGACATTTAAATTGTTGTCATTTTTATAAATAAGTTCACTTTCGTAGGTGGCAGCATCAAAGCGGTATAGATCCATAAAGCGCTCGTCACGCTGATTGCTTAACACGTAAAAGGCGTTGTTATCGTTAGTAAAACCAACAAAACCTGCTCTCACTTTTTCTCCTGGCGTGAGATCTTTGACGTGACCATTTTCGTCACGGACAAAAACATGAAAGCGCTCATTGCCACCGTTGTCTCGTGTGAATAAGATGCGAGGGTCATTTGGAAAATATCCGATTGGGTAGGTTGAATCGGTGGCATCTGTTATTTGTGCTCTTTCACCGGTTTTGACGTCAACTTCATAGAGGTTATATATTCCCGATTCGTCAGAAGTGACCAAGATTTTCTGTGCATCAGGACGAAACGCGCTGCCTTGAATATTTGTGGTATCAAAAAAAGTTTCTGCTGAATAGGTTTTAAATTCCGAGATAACTTGGTTAGTTTGCGGCTTATCAACTTGTTGAGTTGTTTGGTTACATGCACTGAGCGTGGCGAGCAAGGTGCACGCAATGAGTGATTTTTTAAACATAATTTCCCTGCATTCATTTTTATTATTGATTTCTAGCATATAACGATAGGAAACAATGGCAAGCATATGGCTAGGGTTTTGTGTAAACCAATGTAGTGGTTAGGATGTGATTGTCTTTGCTGCTGAAAATCAGCGTAAAGGATAATCACATCTCAGTTTTTTTAAGTGGTTATTTTAGGTCAAATCGGTCTGCATTCATTACTTTGGTCCATACCTCAACAAAGTCACGGACAAACTTCTCTTTGCTATCATCTTGTGCGTACACTTCGGCGTAAGCGCGCAAAATAGAATTAGAACCAAAGACGAGATCAACGCGAGTCGCGGTCCATTTTACCGTATTCGTATCGCGTGTTTTTATCTCATATAGGTTCTCACCACATGGCTCCCAACGATATGCCATATCGGTCAAGTTGACGAAAAAGTCATTACTCAAAGTGCCAACGTTATCGGTAAATACGCCATGCGATGTTTGCCCATGATTGGTGCCAAGCACGCGCATTCCGCCGATCAGTACGGTCATTTCCTTGGCAGTGAGCCCCATCAGTTGGGCTCTATCAAGTAGCATTTCTTCTGGTTTTACGCTGTAGTGCTGTTTTTGCCAATTGCGAAAACCGTCATGTACAGGCTCTAATACATCAAATGACTCAATGTCGGTTTGCTCGTCTGTGGCATCGCCTCGTCCAGCGGTAAAAGGCACTTGAATTGATACTCCGGCATTTTTAGCCGCTTGTTCAACGGCAGCGCAGCCACCCAATACTATTAGATCAGCCATACTTACGGTTGGCGTAAAATTACTTTGTACGGCGTCCAAGGCCGCAAGAACTTTTGCTAGACGCTCCGGCTCATTTCCAAGCCAATCTTTTTGCGGGGCTAGGCGGATCCTCGCACCATTTGCACCCCCTCTAAAATCGGAATATCTAAACGTTCTAGCACTATCCCACGCGGTGGCTACTAATTCTGAAAGTGTCACATTGGTTGCTAGAATTTGTTGCTTGAGTGCGCTAATTTCACTGTCGTTTAGGGTGTAGTTAACGCTGGGGACGGGGTCTTGCCAAAGTAGATCTTCGTTAGGGACTTCAGGGCCTAGATAACGACTTTTTGGGCCAAGGTCGCGATGGGTAAGCTTAAACCACGCTCTTGCAAAAACATCGTTAAAATAGTCGGGGTCGGCATAAAACTTCTCTGAAATTTTACGATAAGCAGGGTCCATTTTCAGTGCCATATCGGCATCTGTCATCATCGGCATGCAGCGTTTAGATGCGTCTTCAGCATCAACTGGTTTATCTTCTTCTTTTATATTGATAGGCTGCCATTGCCATGCACCCGCCGGGCTTTTGGTCAGCTCCCATTCGTATGTGAACAGCAAGTAGAAGTAGCCATTGTCCCATTGAGTTGGGTTCGTCGTCCAAGCGCCTTCAATACCACTGGTTACCGCATCAGAGCCAATGCCACGTGAGCTGTGATTCATCCAACCAAAACCTTGTTCATGCAAGTCCGCGCCTTCGGGCTCCGGGCCTAATTCATCGGCATTGCCATTTCCGTGCGCTTTACCCACAGTGTGTCCGCCAGCGGTTAGCGCAACCGTTTCTTCATCGTTCATTGCCATTCGAGCGAAGGTAACACGCATATCTTCAGCTGTTTTTAACGGATCGGGATTACCATCTACGCCCTCAGGATTAACGTAGATAAGACCCATCATCACAGCGGCAAGCGGGTTTTCTAAATCGCGTTCGCCGCTATAACGGCTGTTTTGGTTATTTGAGGGAGCCAGCCACTCTTTTTCGCTGCCCCAATAGGTGTCTTTTTCTGGATGCCAGATATCTTCTCGGCCACCGGCAAAGCCAAAGGTTTTGAATCCCATTGACTCATAAGCAACATTGCCCGCCAGCACGATTAAATCGGCCCACGAAATACGATTGCCATATTTTCTTTTAATCGGCCAAAGTAAACGCCGCGCTTTATCTAAGTTTCCGTTGTCCGGCCAACTGTTTAGCGGAGCAAAGCGCTGATTACCCGTGTTTGCACCACCGCGACCATCCGCAACACGATAACTGCCCGCAGCGTGCCATGCCATTCTGATCATTAACCCACCATAGTGTCCCCAGTCGGCGGGCCACCATGGCTGCGAATCTGTCATAAGCTGCTCGAGATCTTTTTTCAGGGCGGGGTAATCGAGGCTGTTAAATGCGCTTTTGTAATCAAAATTGGCATCCATCGGATCGGTCTTCGTATCGTGCTGATGCAATATGTCTAGGTTCAGGCTATTTGGCCACCACTGGTGCTCGCTATGCTCTGACGACGTATTTGCACCATGTGCAAAAGGACAAATCGATGGTGTATTTTGCTTCTTATCCATGGGAGATCCTTGTTTGTTCGATGACGGAAGATTGCTAAAGTCTATTGTCTTCTAAGTTTGTTTTTGCAGAAGTTTGATTGATATGTACATCGGGCAAGTTGTACGCCACTAGCAAAACAGGCTCAGAGGAACAAAAATCAAATCGCAAAGACCAGATAAAGGTAGTCCCGATAAGTGCTTTTTACCAGATTCCGGTGGCCTTAAAGTCCAATATTGAATACCAAGATAGTAGTGACATTTGTGACTTTCTGGGGTGTGATCACGCCAAATCCGACTGATTACATGATTTTTTATTAGATGCTTGAATATTCAATAAAAGTAAATAAATATTGCGAAAATCGTCTAGAATTGTTTGTTGGAACGTTTTAATTGTGTTATCAGTATAAAAAGGCGCAATAAATAACCTATTTCATTCCCTGTGGTGATAATAAGAAACTTTCTATCGTCAGCGTCTAACTATAATTTGGAACGTTACAAAGGAAACCGTTATGACAATAACAAAACAAAAAACGACTTTGGCGTTGGCAATCGCCAGCTTGTGTGGTTCGGGCGCTATGGTGTGGACGGCCCCTGTGCTTGCTGAAGAAGCAGCGTCGGAACCTGTTGAAAAGATCATGGTGACGGGGTCGCGTATCGCGCGGGCAAACCTAAGCAAACCTGGTGCGGTAACCACAATATCTAGGGCGGATATTGAGCAAACCGGGTTTAAAAATATTGGTGATATGCTGCAAAATCTAACGGTTTCCGCCAGTGCACCTAATGCTTCTCAAAATGAAAATACGTCGGGCGTGACAAACTTTGACTTACGCGGTTTAGGTGCACAGCGCACATTGGTCTTGCTAAATGGCCGCCGCTTACCAAACGGGGGAAATGGCGCGGATGCTGCGGTTGATCTAAGTGCTATACCTACTGCGATTATTGAACGTGTTGAAATTTTATTGGACGGTGCCTCTTCTATTTACGGCTCTGATGCGGTGTCTGGTGTCGTAAACATTATTACTCGCCAAACGGGCGATATTTTTGAGGTCAGTGGCTCCATTGGCCAATCTGCTGAAGGCGATGCTGATACAACTTCTTTGGAACTTGTAACAGGCATTGTTGGTGATAAAGGGCGCTTTATGGTGAGTGCCAGCTACGATGAAAAACAAGAAGTGTATGCTGGCGACAGAGACTTTAGCCGCTATGATTTAACACTTAATCCCGATGGCAGTTACGGCCAAGGCGGTAGCTCCGCAATGCCATGGAGTAACCTAAAAGTCACGGATGAAAACGGCAAGGAAATATTTGTTACCCGAGGCCCAGAATACGGCGAGTGGCGTGAAACTATCTCCGATGCGTCACTTGCGCAAAATGATTTATACAACTACCAAGAGCCGAGCTTGCTGCAAACGCCTTTTGAACGCTATAGCATGAGTGCGTTTGGCGAGTATGATCTTGGCAATTTGAAGTTTTCGGATGACGTGGTATTCAATTTCGAGGCGCTTTATTCACATCGAAAATCCACAACCAATGGTGCGCCTCAGCCATTAGTTCCAGTTTGGGGTGGGTATTTAGATTTTACTTACTCTCCTGATAACTACTACAACCAGCAATTTGGTCCAAAAGACAAAGATGGTAATCCTTATGCCATCAATGACTGGCGTCGCAGAATGGTAGAAACCAATGGCCGTATGAACCATGTAGAAAACAGCCAATACCGTATTGTGATGGCGCTCTCTGGTGATTTTAATGCAGATTGGAGCTGGGAGTTGGCCTACAATTTTGGTCGCAACTCAAACAAACGACTAAAAACCGGTATATTCAATTGGCCAGCGGCTAAAAATGCGGTTGGTCCTACCCATTTTGATGATCAAGGCGTGCTGCGCTGTGGTGCTACACCGGATACGCTAATTGAGGGCTGTGTGCCGCTTAATATCTTTGGTCAACCCGGTACCGACTCTGAGATTTCCGAGGACATGCTAAATTATCTCTCTGGTGATTGGCCAGGGATCCAACAAGGCCATAACCAGATTAAAATCGCCAGCGCGAATGTAAGTGGCGTAGTGGCGAGTTTGCCTGCGGGCGACCTCGGTGTGTCTTTTGGCATCGAAAATCAAAAGGTTGAGGCACGCAATCAAACAGATGCCGTTTCTATTAATATTTTAGTCACGGATGGGTTAGGTAGACCAACAGGCGGCGAATATTCGCTCAATGAAGCCTACCTAGAAGCTGTCGTGCCACTATTATCAGACCACGATTGGGCGCAGAGCCTAGAGTTAAATCTCGCGACTCGATATTCAGACTTTGATACGTTTGGCTCGACCACCAATTCAAAAGTGGGCGTATTTTGGGCGTTGAATGAGCAGTTGAGTTTTAGAGGGACTTGGTCACAAGCATTTAGAGCGCCTAATGTGGTGGAACTTTATAAAGGAAGGTTACCTGGCTTTGAAAATGGCGACGATCCTTGTGCCGTAGCAAATCCAAACCAAAACTGTGTTAGCACAGGCGTTCCCGCTGATGGTAGTTACCGAGAAACGATCGGACAGATCAGAACTAATACTGGCGGTAACACCGAACTTGAACCAGAAACCGCGACGAGCAAAACACTTGGGGTAATTTATCAGCCGAGCTGGCTTACTAACGGTTCAATCACCTTAGATTTTTATGACATCCAATTAAAAGATGCCATTGGTAACATTAGCGCGGTGACTAAATTGAGTGAATGTATGAATAATGGTTTGTACTGCGACTCTGTTCATCGCGTTCAATCTGGTGAGTTTCAGGGGGTGATCACCGGCGTTGATGTGTTTAATGAAAACCTCAATGCATTAAATCGTCAAGGGGTAGACGCTGAAGTTCGTTTTGAAATCGGGCAGTTTTCATTTGGTGATTTGAGTACCGCACTAAACTGGTCATTTGTGAGTAAACATGAAGTCATTGAACCTGGCCTTGCAACCAAAGACAGAGCCGGACAGCGCGTTAATGGCCAGATGGCAGTGCCTGAGCACAGAGTTAACTTTGCACTTAATTGGCAGCATGACGACTTTAGCGCAAGTTGGCAAAGTTACTACATCGATTCAATGTTAGAAGAAGTATCGGTTAAACAAGGCGACCAAATCGTTAACTTTACCAATACCGTTGATAGCACGCTGACACATAATGCTCAAGTAACCTACCATGTAGATTCTGTTGATACTCAAATTACGCTGGGCGTTAACAATCTATTGGACGAAGCGCCGCCTTTTGCGACGGGTAATGGAAATAACGCAGATCCCATTCATTCGTCTTTATATTTGGGTCGTGAGTACTACCTAAGATTTAAGACAGAGTTTTAATTTCACATTGTTTCCCTGTGAGAGTAAGACAAAGCGGGCTGGGTTAGCCCGCTTTTTTCATTACCTTACACGCTGTTTGGCTAACTCATGGTTTGTTGTGGCTGCTGATCTTGCGAAACAGGCACAGAAGTTTGTGCTGCCGCGTTGATCTGTGATACTGCTTTCCAACAAATCAAGGCCATTAAACACATAAGTGCAGTTACAATAGCAAAGTCAACTCTCGTTTGAGTGGGTAATGTATTGTACTGGCTAACAAAAGACGCCGCATTCATGACCGCGCTTAAGCAATAGCAAATGCCACTTAAACCTAATAATACTTTGCTAAACGACAATACGTGCTTTGCGAATTGGCTGCTAATGAGTGCAAAGATAAAGGCAGAAAACATCGAAAACTTAACCGTCTCTAGTTTGTCTATGTGATTTGTCGATAGAAAAGTTGTCATCGCGAAACCAATGGCGATGGCCAATAGCACACCGATAAAGCCACCTGATGTTAATCGTTTTACAAATAATAGACTTTTAGCACTTTGCTTTTTCTGCTTGGCACGCTTGTCAATCCACATCAAATTACCGGTAACGATTAAATAGGCGGTTGCAAGGCCAAGACTCAAAAATGCCAGTCGCATGCCATATCCAGCAAAATCTCCAAAGTGAAGACTCGCGATGGTAGAGAGCCCTGCGCGAACAGCGTTGTCGTAGTTGTTTTCAGTGAGATAAATTTGTGATTGGTCGTTTAGTGTGTATTGTACTTCTTTGTAATTTGAAAAAGCATCGTTACTTTTCGCGGTAAAACTCACTACTGCGTTTTTGTCGCCAAAGTGGATGATTTCCACCGTTGTGAGCGACACATCCCCTAACGTATCTAGTGCCTTTACTCTTAGTTGATCGACGCCGCGCATTGGTCGTGATTGCTCCAGTGCTTCGATATTTGGTTCATTAAATCCAGCGGCTTGGAGTAGGGCGGTTTGATTGCCACCGTAAAGTAAGACGGCGTATGAAATCTGATAAATGATAACGAGATTAAATACTAATCCCGTGAAGGCATACATTATGTGAAAAGGTAGGCCCATCGTGCCAATTAGATTATGAGCATCTAACCATTTGTCTTTTTTACCTTCGGCGCGATATTGGAAAAAGTTTTTGGCTATTTTGCGCCAGTGAATGATGATCCCGCTTAGTACAGCAACGAAGAAAAATAGGGTGATGATCCCAACAAAATAGAGTCCGGCGCGACCAAGCCCTAAATCATAGTGCAACTCATAGAGAAAACTGGCAAATTCAAATCTGTCGGCATCAGCGAGGACTTCTCCCGTCTGTGGTGATAGCAGAAGGTGCTGGTCTTGATGATCTTCGCCCGTGAGCGGGTGCGGCTCGTCTAAATGGGTTGCAAAGTAAACTTCAATAAAAGGGTTATGTGGCGTAGGCTCGCGCATAAAAAAGCCATGGTGTGTATCGACATCGTATTGCTGCGCAATTGATGTAATCGCCTTGTCGTAGGAAATGGCGCTAAGTGGCTCGTTAGACTGGGCGGCTAAGGAGGCACGCTCCCAGCCCGTGATGTTGTCTCTGAATAGGCTCAGAGATCCCGCAATAAACACAATGAATAGTACCGTTGAAATAATGATCCCAATCCATGCATGTGCTTCGGTCAAAGATTTTAGTGTTTGATTTTTCATTGTTTATCTTATTAACAGTAATGCTGTGTTTAGTAGCAAAGAGGGGATAAAGATAGCAAACAAAGGTTTGCACGCGGCTTTAGCGTTTGAAAATGCATAGCTCCAAACTAAGATCCCCGCCCATATCGGAAATGCAAGCACCAAGCCTATCATCAGTTTTGTGGACTCTGAAAATGGCAGGAGTAAATTTAGGTTTAGCACCAAAGAAATAGACAGTAATAGCCCTAAGAAAAATCCAACTAACGTTTTAGGCCACATAACTTATTCCCCCAAAAAATAGAGATAGCAAAAAAACCAGTGTTGAGCATAGATAGAGGCGCTTTACTGAGTATCCACTTATTAGGGTCACCGACACCAAAGAAAACATAATTAAAACGAGACTGGCTAACATTGCAGAAATAATTGGGTATTGCAGAGTCAATATAATAACCCCAGACAAAACAAGGACTAAAGCCATACTGTATGCTGTGGGTTTATGTATCGAAGAGGCCAAAAATCGTTGCTTAGGACTTGCTAAGTAGAGTAACACGGCGGTAAACCAAAACGGTATAATTGAGAAAAAGCTCATGATGGTGATAATCATTATTGTTTGCAATTGATTGTAATGATTATAGGTATGTTGTTCAAGGGGGAAAGTAATAATTGCAGTGAGAGAGATAGCCTAACAGGAGTGAGGTGGCGGAGTGCTTGAAAAAACCGCTTCTTCATCGCGGGATAAAGCTCGAGTGGAAAACTGTAAGAGCGGGTTTTTGAAAAGGCTCAGTATAAACTCCGCTCCGAAAATGGCTAGCTAAGTGTAAAGGTGCCTTGCATAATGGCGAAATGACCCGGGAAGGAGCAGAAGAACTTGTAGCTGTCGCCTTGCTTTAACTGCTCAGTAGAGAAGGTCACTGTGGTTTGCTCGCCACCGCCAATCACCTTTGATACGGCTAAAACGCGGCTGTCGTTTGGCTTTACATAGCTATTATTTGCACCTGCCGACATACCATCGGTTGCAACGGCTTGAACATCTGCAGCTTTGCTCAACACCCAGTTGTGGCCCATGGTGGTGGCTGGCAGTTTGCCCGTATGCTTTAACGTGACTGAAATCTCTTTACAGCTAGATGGCGCACTGAGTGATTTTTTAGAAAACTGCATCATGTCGTTGGCTTCGATGCTGAGCTCACATTCATTTGCTGATGCGGCATGGGAAAAAAGAAAGGTACCGACGCTAAGCAATGTGATGGAAAGAGAGGTTTTCATATTTTACTACTTAATTAAAAATCATTCTCATTATTATCTTTGCCAAGGTGAATGTAAATGGATGCAGATCAATAAAACGGGTCTTTGCGTGAAGTGACTGAAATTAAAGAGTGAAAAGCAAAATGAAAGTTTAACAGGCCCAGATGTTCAGGCCATCAATGCAATGGAAAGCCGTCAAGCTGCTAGAACAAGGCAGTGGTTCTTTTAAAACCATTGCCTTATGGCTGATGTCGTTGGTGTAGTCCTAATCAGGCAAGACATCAGCTAATTCGACTTGTTGCTATCGCAACAAGTCGCTAATTTGTTTATGAAGCAGTAATAGTGCAGTTATCCACCCTACGCACCTTTTGCAGTGCCGAAAAGAGCCTAGCTTTGTCGTTTGCAAAGAGCTGTTCGGTGTTTATTATTTGATTAAACAAGCCTGCCTGTTCATCCGTGAGGTTACCGTGCTTGGCAAGATGCTGGGTCAGAGTTTCAAGAATGGCTGCACCAAGCTGATTTAATGTGCTTCTTAGCTGATCCAAATTGGCGTCTTCGTTTGGTACGCCTTCAGCTAGCCATTGTGCCCGGTATCTGTATTGAATCGCCTTTGCAGCATCCATTTGTGCTTGGAAAAACGCCTCAACGCTTGCACTATCCAGACATTGCTGGCGGGCTTGCTCTAGCGCTTTTGAGAGCACAGTGGCCTCACGGGATAAGTCTTCAATTGGCCTGTGTTGTTGTGCTTTAAACAGTGCTACAGGCTGCATCTGAGCAAGGCGTTGGTTGATATGTGAGAATAACTCCTCTACAGAGTCTGTTCGCGTTTTGACCAATGCATTCGCCTTTTCAACGATCTGTGCCAGCGCGGCGCGAGCTTCATCTTCGCTTATCGGCTGAGATCGTTTTTCCATTTTCATCAGACCAAACAGCGTATGGTTGTCCGCGTTATCCTGAACGCTTACTTCGCGCAGTGTCAGCTCAGGGTAAACCACTTTAAGTGCGCAGCTACCTACGGCAACGGTGTTTTGGTCAAATTGTCCATTTGCAAGTAAGCGAGCCGCTTCGTTGGTGCCTTTGGGTACGGGCTTGGTTTGTACCTGATGAGCATTGAGCCAATGACCAATTTGGTTCAGGGCTGCCGGGTGGGATGCTGCATGCGTAATTTTAGCTGTCTTGTTCAATCCAAAAACACACATTTCGATGGGCATATGCACAGCGGCACTCAGCTCCGTTACCTTGTAGTTACGCATCGCATTGACAATGGCTGGGACCAGTTGTCCTTCAATAGTGGAGTTGGCCAGCGCGCTGAAAGCCCAGCTCTGCGTTTGCGCGGCATTGGCATAAGTATGCTCCGGGGTGCCCGAGTAAAAACGCTCATACTCCTGCGACTGGCGGCTGGCGAGTAGGTCAAGTGCGGCATGATTAAAACTCCCCGGCCCAGCTTGTACATAGACAGATGCGGCATGGGTTGTCAGTGTAAATAGCAGTGTGGGTAACGCCAGTAAGCGAAACATAGATGACAATTTCAAGGACTTTTCCAAAGGTTTTACAGGCAAAAAACGGATCCTAACAGAACCATTAGGTGCTGTCCTGCAAGCGGAGTGATTTATTGATAACTCACAGCGCACTTTATGTACCTGCTTACTCGCCTTCTAGCATCAATGAGTACTTTTTTATTACCGCCAGCCAAACGCTTATAAAACGGAAAATAATCATGCCAAGCACGTTAACAAGCGGATAAAACTGTATCAGTGACAGGGTGGAAACGGCGGTCTATGCTTGAAATGACTGCAATTAAAGGGTGATTTCAAAGATGAAAAAATACTGGCTGCTGCCATTGTTGTTTACTCCACTATTTGTCAATGCGGCGACATCTTCTACCGTAACATTGGCTTCCGATTACTTATTTAATGGCGTAAGTCAAACTAAGGAAGACGAAGCGCTTCAAGTCAGTTTAGATTGGTTTGGAAAAAGTGGTTGGTATGCTGGAGGCTGGGTGTCTCAAGTAGATTTTGGCGATGGTACGGATGTAGAAGGAGATCTGTATGGTGGCTACAAATTTACGCTAATTGAAAAGTTAAAACTTGATGTTGGCCTTACTCAATATACCTATCATGGTGATGATGTGAGTGCTGATTACAACTACGCAGAAGCCTATGCAAAGTTTAATTATGGCCAGACAAACTTAGACTTTTGGTATGCATGGGATTACTTTGGAACTGGGGCTGCTCACGGGATAGTGATGCTCACGCATAGTATCCCAATCACAGAGCGGTGGTCACTGACGCTCGGGGTTGATCATTCAATGAGCTTTGATAGTGATAAATACGAATGGGAGTCGGGTGATGATGACTATACCCACTGGCATCTAACTGGAACTTACTCGATAAGCACTTGGTCTTTTTCATTGGGCTATGAAAGCAATGATATTGATTCCTATGCAGATTCTACATTTGTGGCGTCAATTTCAAAAACATTTAATTTCTAAATTTACCTTTTATTAACTTTTGTGTTGATTTTAGTTGCGAATTGTACTTTTATATAGCTATATGCTTGATGCTCCATAACTTTTTATAGGAGTAAGCAATTGATGAGGTAATAGTGATAAAAGCTATGGAGTCGCAATGATGAAGGATACGATAAAACTAACAGCACTCTCTTTGGCGGTATTTTCTCGGTTTAGCTTTTCTAGCCCGCTAGAATTTGCCGGTGGTGCAGACATGTCTAAGTTAGTCGAGGCAGAGCACATATTGCCAAATCTCAATGACTACACAACAAACCTTGTGACCGTAAAAGGGGTGGTCACTCATGTTTGCAGAAAATTAGGTTGCTGGATGACGCTACGAGTAGCAAATGGCCTAGACGTAAATATCGAAGTTGAGCAAGGCGATATGGTATTTCCACTTGCTGCGATTGGCCGTGAAGCTCATGTGACGGGGCGCTTCGAAGCGCTAAACCAGCGCGCTTTGGCTTGCGTAAGTAAAGCACACGATGAAACGGCACTTATGTGTTTGGGATTTAATCCAACGGCTGTAACCATTTCGCATTTAGTACAGCAAGTAAAACACAGCTAGGCTCCCAAACGTGGTGACATAGAGGTTTTTAAAGCGAAACGCCAGTATTACCGCAACCGTTGCGGCGACCAAATAGGGATTGCTTGGCGTGATGGCAAGTTGCTTGTCTTGAATAAATACAATGGGTACCCAAATGGCGGTCAGTACGCAAGGGGCGCTAAAACTTAAAAAGCGCTGTAATTTAGGGCCGATAGTAAAAGGCAGTTGTTTTGCCAAAAATAAATACCGAGTTGCAAACGTGACGCAAGCCATGGCTAAAATAGTGGTGATCATACACGCTCCTTTTTACTTTGTAGCACATATCCCACCGACATCCCGAGTAGTGCTGAGGCGATTAAACCAAATTCAAAATGGATCAGTTTGAATACTAAGATAGTTACTGCCGACGTTAAACAGGCACATAACACGGGTAATGCGTTAATACTCGGGACCACTAAAGCAATAAATATTGCCGCAATCGCGAAGTCTAAGCCAAGGTTGGTCAAGTCAGGTAAAAACTGACCTGCGACGATACCAATGAGCGTCCACAGATTCCATGCAACATAAAAGCTACCACCTGCGATGAGCGCATACACGAGCCGAAGTTTGCCTTGATAGGCGCGGTGGTGATGGGAAAACGCAAACAATTCGTCAGTGAGAAAAAACGCAATGGGGCCACGCCATTTAAGGGGCTTATCCATCATTTTGTTGCGGATCGCAAGGCCATAGAGTAAATGTCTCGCGCTAATAATAAAGGTAGTCGCAAGCAAGGTGATAAGCGCGGTGTCTTTGGCAATAAGCTCTATTGCCACTAACTGCGCTGAGCCTGCAAAAACTAATAACGACATTAACTGTGCTTCGAGCGGCGTAAAGCCATTTTGCACGGCAAGGGAGCCACACAATATTCCCCAAGGAAGCACGGCGAGATTTAATGGCAACATATCCCAAAAGCCTTTGCATACTGCGACTTTCATATTAACAAGCCTTGCTATATTGACTGGGAGTGATCCCCATATTCTTTTTAAAGTGACGGTTGAAATGGCTTTGGTCATAAAAGCCTACGCTTAATGCTGCATGGGAAACACTTTTGCCACTGCGCAATAATGCTTTGGCATGATTAAGCCGGTGTTGTATTTGAAAGGCATGGGGAGTGAGGCCAGTGTGGGCCTTAAACACGCGAATAAAGTAAAAGGGACTCATGCCGACAAGGTTCGCTAAGGAGTCGAGTGATACATCTTCAAATAAATTATCCAAAAGAAAATGGCGTGCTGTGGTAATTCGCTGCTTCACCGAAGGGATTTTTGTATCGAATGTAACTTTACCTTGCTTATTGCTTAAATAAGATAGCAGAGTAATAAGTTGAGACTGCTTTTCAAGTACGCTGGTATCACATTCTAAGACGTTAAAAGTGGTGTTCATGAGTGCCGCAAGCGCTCGGTCGTGTACCACTGCATCATGGAAAAAAGGAGCCATTGCCTTGCCATCACCAAGAAACTGATTAAATAGTTCAGGCGTTGGGTAGAGTGAACGGTATGAAGACTTATCTTTGGACGCCTTTCTGCAGTCGTGCACCTGCTCTGCATTAATCAAAATGACACTATGCTGACTAGCTAAGTGTTCACCGCCACTGCGGTAGAATCGCTGCGCACCACTATCTACTAGGGCAAGCGTATAGCCGCTGTGGCTATGTCTACCAAAGTCTTCCTGCTTATCAATGTTGTGTAGTACTTCTAGGCCACCGAGTTCACGGTGAAAACTAAACTTTGAGTGCTGCATAATTCTCTCCCCCATTGATGAAAAGCGTATCTGTCTTCACTCAAAAAGTCTTGTACAAAATTGCACAATGCCATAAACAATAACCGGGTTAATAACGCCTAATGCCAAGTCTCTTTTTTGATCACGTTAACAAGGCGGTGATTAATTAAACATCGGCCATCGATTACTTTAAGCTCGTCTTCATACACACCGTTAAATACGGTGATTGGGGCATCGGATTGAGATTTTGGCTGCTGATAAAGAACAAAGTAGCTTTTAGCACTAAACTTATTTGCCTCGATAGGTTGAATATCGGCACTGGTTATCATGTGCATACTCTTTGTTGTTTTTATGGCTTGTTGCTGCCTTATTGTTATTTCTTCAGCACCAGTAATATTGATATTGAGTGCTGGGATACTAAATGTTGCATCCTGTGTAAAAACACTTTGATATTCTTGCGCTGAACCCGAATCTCGATATTTTATGTAATTGTGTAGTGTCGTTTCACAGAGGCGCTGCTCACTGCTTGGGTTGGTGGTCATGCAACCACTCATAACACCTGCCGCTGCAATTAAAAGGAAATATGATTTCATAACGTGCCCCTAATTTTTTGCTCTCAACCTGAGGTTTGGATAAGGAATGAGCTGATTCATTGTTTTTAACTCACGTAAAATTATTCCCTTGTCTAGCCAGAGAGTTTTGGGGATAACAAGACGAATTTACGCACCAATAGCTGGCTATTGGAAGTGAATTCAACGCAGTTAGCGCTAAAACTGGCTGCTAGAAAGGCATTAATTATCCGAAGCTCAGGTTCGATAATCTCAGTGAGTTTAACTGTATTGTCAACCAAGCGAAAGCGTATGATTTATCTTGATGTAGCGATTGCGTAAACATGTAAAGCCCCTTTACAGCTTTTTCTGCTGCGGTTTTATTAGATGCTACTGATCTGTTAAGTCTGTATTTATGGCATGCAGATTTTCACCTTATGACAATTTAATATTGACGAATAAATTAACTTAGTTTACTTTTGTGAAAGCGCTTACATTTTGCGTGTGTTTTTTTAACTCCATTTGTAAGCGCTTACATTTGTTGCTAGGAACGCGCTGAGTAGTCTTCCAGCGTATAGCTAAATAACCTGCTCTGAGAAACGATGAGTTAATCGACGGCTTATCTAAGCCTCAGGTTAAATAATAAAGTTCTTAGTATTCAACCATTTGACAACGACGTTTTGCATCGGGGTAACTGATGAAAATTGCAGCAAGAAAATTAACAAAGCTATGCACCGCAATATCTGTGGCTATCATAGCGGGATGTGGCGGAAGCGCCGAGACAGAAACTAATTATAAATCCGTTGATACCACAGCGCCGGTTTCAGATTGGACGCTAGTGTGGAGCGATGAATTTGATAGCGATGCGATAGACACATCTAAGTGGACGCACGAGGTAAATTGCGACGGCGGTGGCAACAATGAAAAACAGTGTTACACCGACAGTGAACAGAACGCGTTTATTGCCGATGGCATGCTGAATATTGTCGCTACCCCTGCGCAAGCAGGCGCACAACTGCCGTATACCTCGGCAAGATTGAACACCAAATATAAAGCAGACTTTAAGTATGGCAGATTCGAAATGCGAGCCAAGCTACCAAGCGGGCAAGGCAGTTGGCCCGCGTTTTGGATGTTGCCTACGGATGAGGTTTACGGTGGCTGGCCCAAGTCTGGTGAAATAGACATCATGGAAGCGGTAAACCTCAAGGTCGCTAATGAAGACGGCTCGGTTGAATCTAACGTGCATGGCACGCTGCATTACGGCCGTGATTGGCCTAATAATGTTCACACCGGTAAAGCATACGCCATACCTGATGGCGTAAATCCAGCCGATGACTTCCATACCTATGCTGTGGAGTGGCAAGAGGGTGAGATCCGTTGGTACGTTGATGGTTATCTCTATGCCACGCAACGTCAATCGGAGGTTCGTTACAACTCAAAGCAAGAAGCGGTTGGTTTAAAACACCGTGGATGGTTTGCTGAATACTACGAGCAAGGCTCTGGCGAGCTGGTTACTCATTGGGATAGTGCGCCTTTTGATCAACAGTTTCATCTTATCTTAAACCTTGCCGTTGGCGGTGATTGGCCAGAAAACGTTAATAATAAAGGTATCGACTCGGACGCCTTTGTGAACGGACAATCGTTTGTAGTTGACTATGTCAGGGTGTATGAATGCGGCTCTAATCCTGAAACGGGCAAAGGATGTGAAACGGTGCGCCCAGGCTACGACGACCTTGAGGATGCGTTAGTCGAAGGCGAAGCACCTATTCCGTCGCCACCTTCTTCGGGTACCGCTAAAAACCTAACCATCTTTGATGATAATTTTAACGTTAACTGGCCAGCTTGGGATTGTTGTGGTGGCTCTACGCCTGCATTGGTTGCAGACGAAAGCCGTGGCAATGTTGTTGAGTTTATGGTCGGTGAGACGCCAACCGTAAATGGCTTTACCAGCCGTGCCGAATTTATCACAGATCCAAGCGGTAAAGCCTCGCCATTTGATGCAACGAGTATGCTAGAAGCGGGCTATATTCGGTTCGATATGCAAGTGACACAAATGCCTTCAGACCCAAGCGCAGCATGGAAATTTAAAGTTGAAAGCCAAGGTGCTTCTAGCGCTGCTGAACTCGATCTTTTTGCAAGCGTTGAAGGACAATCACCAGCCGCAGGCTCGTGGCAAACTTATACCTTCCCATTACAGCAGTTGGCTGACGCAGGACTTGATGTGTCAGCCATTGATGTAGTGATGATCTTCCCAGCATGGGGTGCCGGAAATGGTGCTATCTATCGTGTTGATAAGGTTGAGATTGCACAGGATACAAACTTACCTTCGTTGACCTTATTTGAAAATGCCATTAACGCTGAGTGGCCGCTTTGGGATTGTTGTGGTGGCTCGACACCAGCTGAAGTCTCTGACGATGCGACGCATGGTATTGTTGCTGAATTTACGATTGGTGACACACCAACGGTAATGGGGTTTTCGTCTCGAACGGAAGTGGGCGGAGCTGGAAAGCCGTTTGATGCAACTGCAATTTTAGCAGGTGGCGTAGTACAGTTTGAGATGAAAGTCATGAGCCTACCGTCAACGCCTGATGCCCCTTGGCTACTTAAAATTGAGTCTGACAATGCCGCGAGTGCGGTTGAGCTACCACTATCTGAATCACAAGAGGGTGTAGCGCCACAGGCCGGTGAATGGCAAACCTATACTTTCTCAATTGAAGCTTTGGCTCAGGCAGGACTTGATCCAAGTGCAATTGATGTGGTGATGATTTTCCCAGCTTGGGGCTCAGGTAGCGGTGCGGTTTATCGTGTTGATAACGCAAAAATCTTTCATCCTGACGGTGACAAGGCGAGTGGTGGTCTAAGCTTATTCAAAGATCAAGCTGCTGAGCAGTGGTCAATTTGGGATTGCTGTGGTGGCTCTACACCCACAATCGAAGTGGACGAAGATGCAGCCCATGGTCAAGTTGCGCAATTTGTTATTGGTGCAACCCCAACTGTGATGGGGTTCTTAGCGGATGACGATGTCTATTATGATGCTTCCCATTTACTAGAAACTGGCGTAGTTAAGTTTGATATGAAAGTGACTTCAGCACCTGCAAATATCGACGCTCAATGGCTGTTTAAAATTGAGTCAAATGATGCCAGTGCAGCGGTAGAGCTTGCTCTGAATCAAAGCGCTGAAGGTCAAGCTCCAGAAGTTGGCAAATGGCAAACGTATACGTTTCCACTTCAAGCTTTGTACGATGCAGGACTCGATATTAGTGCCATTGATGTCTTGATGGTATTCCCCAGTTGGGGAATGGGCGAAGGCGCCGTTTACCGCATAGACAATGTTGAAATCATCAGTCAATAAGCCAGTGTGGATCGCCAATAGTGCTTTGAACTCGGTGATCCAGCAGCAAGAATAGAATCGCAGGGCAGTCATGAATAACAAACAATTCAATAAAAGTAAGCTTGCCGCTCAGTTGTCGCTAGCAATAGCGATGAATGCGGGAATGGTCAGCATAGCTCAAGCAGAAGAGCAACAAACAGCAGAAAAAGTCGAAGTGATTGAAGTGAAAGGGATCCGCGGAAGTTTGATCCGTTCAATGGATTTAAAGCGCTCCGCATCGGGGGTTATGGATGCCATTTCGGCAGAGGAAATGGGGAAATTTCCAGATACCAACTTAGCCGAATCTTTACAACGGATCACCGGTGTTTCGGTCAGCCGTGCCAACGGTGAAGGCAGCCAAATTACCGTACGTGGTTTTGGGCCTGATTTTAACTTGGTGACATTAAATGGTCGCCAAATGCCGGGCACAGGTAATACTCGCTCGTATAACTTGGAAAACCTAGCCGCAGAAGGCGTGAGTGCGCTTGAGGTATACAAAACCGGACGTGCTGATGTACCAAGTGGCGGTTTAGGGGCTTTGGTCAACATTGTCACGGCTAAACCACTACAACGCCCTGGGCAGCACTTTAGCGCTACAGCAAAGGCGATTGTTGATACCTCTAACGAAGCGGGAGATGATGTTACACCTGAGGTTTCCGCGGTTTATAGTAATACCTTTGCCGATGAAACCTTTGGTTTTGGATTTTCCTTCTCCCATCAGCAACGTGATTTTCAAAAGCAGCAAGCCAATATTCAAGGCTGGCAGGCCAATGTTGATCTACCTGATTTAGACCCGTCTAAAATCATTGATGACCGTGCTGAAGATGCCGAGGGTAATAAAGTCGGAAATTACTTTTTTCCAAAAGACATGAACTACGGCATTGAAGATCTAGAGCGAGAAAGAACGAACGGTCAAGTTACCTTTCAATATGCACCGACTAACGGTTTTGTTGCCACCTTAGATTATACGGCAAGCCTTGCCGTAACTGGCTCTAATACGGTGGGGTGGGGTATTTGGAATGAGTTTGGCGGTAATATAAATGCCTATGAGTTAGATGCCAATGGCACCGCGGTTTATGCCGATATTGGCGGTAATGATGCATCTTTCACTGCAAATAGAAATACGACGGAAGTCGAGGCGCGTTCACTTGGATTAAATCTGGACTGGCAAATTAACGATAATTGGCATGTAGAGCTTGATTATCACGACTCGAAAAACGAAACCGATAATGGCGCAGATAAAGGTTTGGGTAGTGACGGTCAAATCATCTTAGGCTCAGATCAGTTGCTCACTAAGATTTATGATTATCGGCAGGGCGAAGTGCCACATGCAAATGTGCTTTGGAAAAATGGCACGAATGAACTCATGGCAAGTGAAATTGATTCTAACTTTAGCCAATTTATCCATTCTCCCGGAGAGGCGACAGTCGAACAGTTACAACTTGATACCACTTGGTTTAACGACAGTTTTGATATTGGCCTAGTGAGTGTGCAGTTTGGTGCAGCTCGCACTGAACAGTCAACTGGGGGGTATGAAGCGTGGAGTGGTCTACGAGGAGGACCGGGTTTTAATCCTTCGTTTAAAGAAATTTTCCCAGATAGCATGTTTACGCGCCATGAAACTGGCGATTTGCTAGACCAATTCGCTGGTGGTGGCAGTGACTTACAGCCGGGGTATTACTATACCTATGACTTTGATGAAGCTATTGCAAGGCAGCTTGCGTATCTTACAGAAGATGTGATCGGTGCTGACTACTACTCGGCGGATGCCTATTTTGATGGCATAGACAGCCAAAGTAGAGTTGATGAAACCACTGACAGCATCTACTTGCAATCCAAATGGGAGTTTGAATTTTCTGACTACTTTGTGCAGATCAACGCAGGCCTGCGCTATGAACAAACGGATGTGACAAGTGTGGTGCGTCAGCGTGTGGAAACGCAAGTGAATTGGGACAGTCCATCTGAATGGATTATGCAATACGCTGCGGGCGGTGATGACAATTTCTTAACGCAGGAAGGGGATTACGACATTCTATTACCGATGATCGATGTGCGTTTTGATATCACCGAAGATTTAATTGCACGAGCGTCTTGGGGCAAAACAATGTCGCGTGCGCCGCTTAGCAATCTTGCGGGTGGCAGAAGTTTGTCAGGCAGCCCAAAACCGGGAGCAAGAACTGGCTCTCGAGGCAATACAAATCTATTACCGTTTGAGTCGACCAACCTAGATTTTTCACTTGAATATTATTACAACGAAGGAAGTTACGCGTCACTTGGTTACTTCAAAAAAGAGGTCGATAACTTTATTCAAACCACAATCACGCAAACCACCATTGAAGGTCTTTACGATATTTACAATGGTCCAAGGTATAAACAAGCGATTGCAGACATTGAAGCCCGTGGAGAGCAGGCAACCAGTGATGCTATTTTTGCGCAAATGCTCGCCAATGGTCACGGTAATGCCGATGGTAAAATTGAGCCAAGCAGTGACGATCCTTTGATGGTATGGAACATCAGCCAGCCACAAAATACCGATAGCAAATCGGTTGATGGTTTTGAAGTGGCGGTACAGCACTTATTTGGTGAAACGGGATTTGGCCTTGGTGTAAACGCAACTTTTGTTGATGGCGATGTTGAGTTTGATAGTGAAAGTCTAGTGCAGCAAGCACCGCTGACGGGATTAAGTGACTCAGCTAACTTCCAAGCATTTTACGAAAAAGACGGGTTATCGGTGAAGTTAACCTACGCATGGCGTGACGCTTATCTTATCGGGGTAGGTCAAGCGCAAGGCTCGGCAGATGCACCACCGCAATATGCCAAGTCTTACGGTCAATGGGACGTTAGTGTGAATTACGATATTGATGAGCAGTTTACGGTGTTCTTTGAAGGTATTAACTTAAACAATGAAACCGAGCAAGGATATGGTCGTTATGAAGAGCAATTCTTATTTGCTCGTCAATACGGCCCGAGATACTCGGTTGGTGTGAGGTATACTTTTGAGTGATCCTTTGCGTATCCGTTCACTAAATACCAATTTCACTTAATTAAGCAAATTGGCATAATACCAATTGAATTAATTCTCTAATCAATTTGAAGGGTGAAATAGCATATTAGCTTCGTTAAAAATTTCTCATTTAGAACAACTAAATAGCAAAATTTTTGCCTTGCTACTAAAGCTATTTCCCCGCTTCAAGATAGATCATTTACTTAATACAACTGGTATAAAAATGCAGACCGATGAATCTGCATTTTTTTGGCTCTAAGCTACTTACTTCAGTAGGGGCGACTTTATGTCGCGCTCATCCAAGTGCATCTTGCATAAGATAATGAATAGGCTGAATTCGAATATGAATATCATTGATAAACTCAGTACGCAGCTCCCACTTACCGCATATTACTTTGTAAATTCATGATTTAGTGTGATGATGCAGTGAGTGTGAATAGAACATGTTTGCGGGGTTGATGTTTTGGATATTTATTTTCTGTTTGTAGGTGTCGCTTTGGCGACAATTTTATTACCAGGGCCTGCGGTGATGCTGACTATCAATAACTCAATTCAAAGAGGTTTTGCCAAGTCTTTAGCTGGTATTTGTGGTGTCGCGCTCGGGATTTTGATTGTCGCCGCGGTATCGGCATCAAGTTTAGGTGTGATCTTAGCCAGTTCCGTGTTGGCATTTACGGTCGTTAAATTTATTGGCGCTGCATATCTGTTCTATTTAGGCTACAAAATGTGGCGAACTAAGGGTGAAAGTAAAATAGGCAAGTCTATTGCTGCCAGTTCGATGAAAAAATGCTTTTTAGAAGGCTTTTTTGTTTCGATCACTAACCCTAAGGCTGTTATTTTCTTTATGTCTATCTTTCCGCAATTTATCAATGTGGAAAATGCCTTTTTGCCGCAATTTATGTTGCTGGTTTTTACCTTTAGCCTGCTGGTGTTTATAGTGCATATTTCTTATGCGGTGTTTTCTGGCCTTGCTAAGACTAAATTGTCGTCACCGAAGAGCATGACGATGATGAACAAATTGAGCGGTGGCGTGTTTTTTGGGTTTGGCGCCGGTTTAGTTGCTGCCGGTAAGTAGTTTGAGTGGCTTAAAAATGTAAGCATACTCCCTTTTACCGCGAGTAGTTAAAGGGAGCAAAGCTTGAATTCGGCATTGCTTAGCTCCGCACTGCAGCAGGCTTACTCGCCTTAGTGCGACTGGTTGGGCTACTTAGATTTGAGTAAGCGCTTGAAGCACTCATTAAGCCAAAACAACCCAAAGTTGTTAATATGCCAATGACGACGTAAATAATAAAATCGATTACCATGATGTTGCTCATATCTAGTTCCTCTCCGTTGGTACAATGTGCATTAAATTCTGTGGGTTTCTACGTGTGATTCGACGACATGGAAACTCTGTGGGACCTCAAACTGAGGCATTAAGTTAAAAACAATCGCTGGGTACTTAAACTTTCTGTTTCTCGATGCGCTTGTAGGGCTTAAACAAGTGATATAAAGCGGCTCGCCATCCAAATTAAAATGAAAATTATTGCTGCAATCTGACGATTGAGAATGCGGCCCTCTAGGAGTGCTCTGCGAAACTAGGTTTTGCAATTCCTGCAGTTTACGCCAAACAGACTTATTAAAGTCGCTGTCATCTAAGTGTTGGCTCTGCTCAAAAACCGCCACAAACGCGGCACTTTTCATGCTGTCAAAATCTACCTTTTCGACAAAAGAATAGAGGCTCGTTATCAAACTAAAGTTGTTGTGTCTTGAGGTGAGATCGCCAAAACCTAAAACCTCAACATGGTTAAACGCTAATTCGGCTCTATTACCACCACAAATGCATGGAAATTGCTGCTTGTTCACGAAATCAATAAAACTATCTTGCAGCTCGGGTTGTGGTGTCATGTTTTATGCTCCTAATGTTGTTATTTGCGCTAGTTGGTTTTGGTGGTTTCCAATGCTGAATGGCGAAATGCATCTACATTGATTATCTATCATTAAGTAAGCAAGGCTCGAACCACAAATTTAAATGTTTAAGTTATTGAATTTAATTGGTTTTTAATCTTCATGTATTAATGGGGTAAATTTTTCACGTTTTATTCAGGTAAGAAGTACACGGTTGTAAAAATTGGTAACGGTGGGTTTTTCGCTCCGGGCAAGGTTTACCCAGATTAGTTGTTATTGTCCGAGTAAAGGTAAGTTTTTGAGGTTTTTATAGTCCATTGCAATGGCGATACAGCGGTAGAGTAGCGCGGCTGGCATGTCTTCTTCCAGTTTAAGGACTATCGCTCGGTTTCCTTCAAACTGTAACTCGTCGGAAAATAGTACTCTAAATGTATCAACTAGCTTCGTTTGACAGTGAAAATAAAGGTGATAGTTAGTAGGCGTTTTGGCTTTCCAAGCCATACGGAAAGGACTACCCGATTTAACATTAAAGCTTAACTCTCCCCACTTTATTGCCTCAATCACTGCGCCAAAGTTTTGCTCACTGGCAACCTGCATAACGAGGCTACGCAGTGCCCTGATTTTTGCTTGTGCAGCAGGTGGATAGGTACTAATCACTTGTTCGGCTATGTTTGACACTCTGGCTCTTCCTTGGTGTTAGCTCATTTAGCTCATTTAGCTCATAAAGTAGAGTATTAAATTGAGCAGGTGAGGGCAAGTGTGCTCTTGGTGTGACTTTTTAAATCGCTTGTTTGTGCCCTGTAAAAAGAATAAACGAGCGCATCAGACAATTGGCTTACCTTAGATCTCTTAAATTCTAGTCCACATTAAAGTTGCTTCATTAGACACTAAAAAACGATGTGAACACAGCCTCGTGCCCACATCGTGTTAAGGGGACTAATTGCAGCTTAGTGTTGGTGATGCTTCTGAAGAGATCTGTATCTCAGATAGCGTTACCTCTAGTATTCCAGCGGTTGAAAGCTCGAAAGGGACAACGGTTTTAGTGAAGTCCATGCCTTGGGCTGTAAAGCAATTGAGGTCAATGCTTAGTGATTGCCATTTGGCTAAAGGCATAGCTTGAAGTTGCTTAGCAATATCGACTTTTGCGGTGCATGAGCCGTTTGCGTCCGCTTCGCCTTCACAGCTCATCGCTACCCAAACCGGTTTATCTGGCGCTGCATCAACTTGTACTTTAAAAGTAAGGGCGCTGTCGGTTGGAATACTTGGGCTAATGTCTTCCCTAAAGTAGCTTTCACTAGCGAGTCTAAAGCCGCTGCGTCGACTACCGTCAAAAAGTAGCTGAATGGCATCTTCTTGTACTTCTCTGTCCGTTGTGCGGTAGCTAATACCACCAAGCGTATGGGTGTTGGCATTTATCACTTGATTTTCGGCACTGCTATATAGATGGCCTTGCCAAGGTTTATTGATTGATCTTACCAGCAAGTCTACACCGCTGGCGAGATTTGCCTGAGTTTGTATTTGCTCTGGTAAATTATCTGCTAATACATTTTGGTCTGAATAACGTAAGCCAAAACCATAAGGTAAAAGCGGGTCGTAATTTTCATCTTGGTAATTTACGATTTGTGTCGGCGTTTTTGGCCAAGAGTAGCTAAGCTTGCCAGTAAAATCATACTTAACTTGGCCGTTTTTGTCGGCAAGTAATACGTCACTGATCCCAATTCCTTCAGACCCCGGTAACCATGCCGCCACAAATGCATCGGATGCGTTGAGTTCAGGATTTACCCACATTGGGCGACCACTGATAAACACTGCCACTGTAGGAATTCCTGCTTGTTTAAAACGTTTGAGTAATGCGAGATCAGATTTATCAGACGGCTTGTATTCAAGTGTTGCTCTATCACCGTGGCCCTCTGCATAGGGATCTTCGCCAAATACCACAATAGCAACGTCAGGCTTATCTTCGAAATCACCGCTAGTACTTAATGTGACGGTGCCACCAGCCGCTTCTGCTTGCTGCTTTATACCATCATAAATAGAAGTACCGCCCGGGAAGTCGGCATTGGTGTTGTTGGTACCTTGCCAAGTAATACTCCAACCGCCCGATTGTTTGCCGATGTTGTCGGCACCATCGCCTGCTAACAAAATATGTTGGTTTGGTTTAAGTGGTAATAGCTGATCTTTGTTTTTGAGTAAAACCAGTGACTCACGTACGGCTTGACGCGCAACTTTACGGTGCGACTCTGCGCCAATGATTTCTGAGTTGCCAGCCAATGGACGATTTGCAGGACTTGGTTTTTCAAAAAGTCCCGCACGGAGTTTAACTCTTAAAATACGACTTACTGCATCATCAATGCGAGACTGCGCGATAGCGCCGCTTTTTGCTTGCGCTAGCGTATTGTTGTACAAGGCTTTCCAGTCGTTCGGCGCCATGACAATATCAATGCCGGCATTAATGGCCTCTGCGCAGCTGTCGTTCGTACAACCTTTTATTTGGCCGTGACCATTCCAATCGCTCACCACAAAACCATCAAAATTCATTCGCTCTTTGAGCACTTGGGTAAGCAAATAATGACTGCCATGCACTTTTTCGCCATGCCAACTGTTAAACGACGCCATCACCGATTGTGCTCCGGCTTCAAGTCCGCCTACGTAGCCTTGAGCGTGAAGTGCAATTAATGCTTTTTCAGAGGCGATGTTGTCGCCTTGGTCGTCGCCAGCAACCGTGCCACCATCGCCGACAAAATGCTTTACCGTGCTGATCACGCGGTTCTTACCAAGAAAGTCCGCTTTAGGGTCGCCCTGTAAGCCTTTAACGATGGCGCTGGAATACGCTTTTACGATGTCGGGATGCTCCGAGTATCCTTCATAGGTGCGTCCCCAGCGATCATCACGTACCACGGCGACCGTTGGGGCAAAGATCCAATCAATCCCGGTGGCTAATACTTCTTTCGCGGTAATGTGGGCGATTTTCTCGATGAGATCTGGGTTATTTGCCGCGCCAAGGCCAATGTTATGTGGAAATAGCGTAGCGCCAATGACATTATTGTGGCCATGAACCGCATCCGTTCCCCACATGGTAGGAATAGTGCTGCCATCTAGGCTATCGTCAATCGATGCCTGATAAAGCGCTTCGGCAAGTTTAACCCAATCAGCAGGCGTTGCATGTTTGTTGTTGTAAGGAAATGCACCGCCGCCATTGAGGTATGAGCCGAATCCGTACTCTCGCATTTCTGCGACGGTAATATTTCGAATCTCAGGCTGGATCATTTGCGCAATTTTTTGCTCCAGGGTCATCTTAGCGAGTATCGACCGAATTCTTTCTTCTAGATTGTTATCGGTTTGGATAGCAGGCGTCAGCGCTGGCCAGTTTTCCACTTGGCGAGCTGTATCAACACTGGTTTTATTTGGACTTTCGCTACATCCTGTTAAGGTTGCGATAGCCATTGCAAGACTTAGCATGGTTATTTTCGTTTTCATGTCTTAATTACTCTTGAAACGCTGAGGAGTTGCGCCTTTTAATCCAAAGTAGGCGATGTAGATATAGCATAAAGCAGGCAGTAAGAATGATAGCTGCAGATTGATTCCGTCTGCTAGCATCCCTTGAAATAGCGGGATAACTGCACCGCCGACAATAGCAAGACAGAGAATACCTGAGCCTTGTGCCGTTTGTTTTCCAAGCCCATTCAACGATAAGCTAAAGATAGTCGGGAACATCACGGAGTTACAAAGCCCGACCGCCAAAATGCTCCAAAGGGCGAGCTGACCGCTGCTAAATACTGCGATAAGTACTAATGCAAATGCACAGGCTGCATTAAAAGCAAGCACGGTTCGACCCGATATTTTCTGCATGACTAACGCGCCAATAAAGCGTCCGACCATGGCTCCACCCCAATAATATGCGATGAGCTTTGCGGCTTGGGCTTCGGTCATGTTGCCAATGTCCGGTTGATGTAAGAAGCTAACGAGTGTTGAGCCGATCGCCACTTCCGCCCCAACATAAACGAAAATACCGATTGCACCAAGCACCAAATGTTTATGCTGCCATGCTTTGATTTCACCTGTGGTGACTTCCTCAGTAGTACTACTTAGCTGGGGAAGTTTGATAAAGGCAAAGATCAAAGCCAATGACGCGAGCATGGCTGCCAACATTAAGTAAGGCAGTTGGGTTGCGCTGGCATTGCCCACCTCAACTGTGCTTCCCTCACTGAAGATGAGCATGGCGCCAAAAAATGGGGCGACAGTCGTACCAAGAGAGTTAAAGGCTTGGGTCATGGTGAGTCGTGCAGGGGCAGTTTCGGGAGAGCCAAGTACACTAACAAACGGGTTAGCAGCAACTTGTAGTACTGTGATCCCTGCCGCTAGTACAAATAGCGCGAATAAAAACACGCCGTAGATACCACTTTCAGCCGCTGGGTAAAAAAGCACACAACCAACGCCTGCGGTAAGTAATCCAGTTACAATGCCTTTTTGATAGCCGATTTTTCCAACCAATTTGCCAGCTGGCACCGAAACAACAAAATAGGCACTAAAAAAGCAAAATTGGATGAGCATCGCTTGAGTGTAATTAAGCTCAAACGCGCCTTTGAGGTACGGAATTAAAATATCATTCAAGCAAGTAATGAAACCCCACATAAAAAATAGTGAGGTGAGGGCCCCCAAAGCAAATCGGTACTGACCAGTATGGCCCGTGGCGATTGCTGCTGAAACCTGTGGTTGAGACGGTACGCTCACGACAAACTCCTAGTTGATTTTTTTTGGTAAAGCGCTTACATTTATAAAAATGAAAGCGCTTACATTTTTAATGATGATTGCAGAAAGCGAACACGAATTCAAATAAAAAATGTTTTTGCCTTGCACTGTGACTAACACAACACGCTCGTACCTTGGCGTGAACACATAACTTGGAACGATTAACCATGAATAAAATTATCCTGCCAACACACTCGGCCATGTTGAAGGCAGACTATATTTTCGGCGTTGCGACTTCGTCATTTCAAATCGAAGGTGAGCGGCGTGGGCGTTGTGAGTCAATTTGGGATAGGTTTTGTGAACATGATGGCGCGATAAAGGATAGTAGTAATGGTGATATTGCCTGTGAGCATATATCTAGGTGGCAGCAAGATGTTGAACTTATAACCAGTTTGGGGGTTGACGCCTATCGCCTTTCTATTTCTTGGCCACGAGTAATGAATGATGATGGCACGGTTAACGATGCAGGACTTTCATTTTACCAACAATTGGTCGATGCGTTGGTTGCTAAAGGCTTAAAAGTGTTTGTCACGCTATATCACTGGGACTTACCACAAGCGCTTGAGGATAAGGGCGGATGGCTGAATCGAGAAACGGCTGTGGCATTTGCACGGTATACCGAGGTGGTATGTAAAGCGCTAGGCGATAAAGTGTATGCGTACACCACGTTAAATGAACCATTTTGTAGTGCACATTTGGGGTATGAATTAGGTATTCATGCACCAGGCTTGCGCTCCCAAGCGGCGGGAAGACAAGCTGCTCATCACCTGCTTCTTGCTCATGGTTTAGCGATGCAAGTGTTAAGAGCGCACTGCCCAAATAGCCTCCATGGAGTCGTGTTGAATTTTGCCAATGCGGATCCTGTGTCTACAGCGCATTGTGACGTGGAAGCGGCAAAAATCGCGGATGATTACTGTAATCACTGGTATATCAAGCCAATTCTTGAAGGGCAGTACCCAGATTTACTTGCCCAGCTCCCCAAAGACGTACAACCAGATATGCTAGCTGGAGATTTAGAGATTATTGCTGCCCCCATTGATTATCTTGGCGTGAACTATTACACCCGAAATATTTATCAATCTGATGGTAATGGATGGTATGAACAAGTTGAGCCTAGTGCCGAAACGCTCACTACAATGGGCTGGGAAGTCGTGCCAGACTCATTTTGTGCATTGCTTCGGGAGTTACATGCTGAGTACCAGTTGCCACCACTTTTTATCACAGAAAATGGTGCAGCCTTTGACGACAAAATGGAAAATGGCGAAGTATTAGACGTGCAAAGGCTGGCGTACTTCCAATCTCATCTGCTTGCGGTTAATCAAGCTATGGAGTTGGGCGTTGATATTCGTGGCTACTTTGCATGGAGTTTAATGGATAATTTCGAATGGGCAGAGGGGTATACGCAACGCTTTGGTATTGTGCACGTTGATTATCATACGCAGCAAAGAACCTTAAAGGCGAGTGCAAAAGCCTACCAAACGATGCTGTTTGAGCGTAAATCAAGTGTCTAAAACTATGCGCATTTTTAGCCAAAATTGGTATAGTGCGCAGATACAACTGATGGAATAAAAGTAATAGATATGGCAACGATTTACGAAGTCTCAAAAGCTGCAGGGGTATCATTAGCCACGGTGTCACGGGTGATGAATGGCAATGCAAAGGTGAGTGACAAAACCAAAGAGAAGGTGCTCGCGGCAATGTCAGAGTTAGGTTATAAACCTAACGCCATCGCGCAATCTTTGGCTTCTAACCGCAGTAACAGTGTGGGGCTTATGGTATCTGAGCTACACGGCTCTTTCTTTGGTGACATGATGAGCACCATAGAGAGTACGCTAAGAACGGCGGGTAAACATGCCATTATTGCTGCGGGCCACAGTGATGAAGAAAAGGAACAACAAGCCATCGATTTTTTATTGGATAGGCGCTGCGATGCCTTAATTGTGCATGCAGAAGCAGTCAGTGATGAATATCTCATTGAGCTTGCGGGACGAGATGTAGAACTGGTGCTAGTGAACCGCCACATTCCAGAGTTGGCAGAGCGCTGCTTTTATACTGACAACGAACTGGGTGGATACTTAGCGACTGAGGCGCTATTGCAGCGCGGACATCGAGATATCGCGTATATCAGTGGACCGTTATTTAAGCTTGACGCCAAAGCGCGTTTGGCTGGTCATCAAAAAGCCTTAGCTGAATACAATGTGTCATTTGATCCTAAGCTCTCATTTGAAGGCGGTTATCATGAAACCGATGGCATCGCGGGATTTAATCATTTAATGCAAACAGGGCAGCGCTTTAGTGCCTTGGTTTGCGCAAACGATGAGATGGCATCAGGTGCGATGACTGCGGCCAGAGAAGCTGGACTTGATGTCCCATCAGCGCTTTCCGTTGTAGGCTTTGACGATGTGTTATTTACCAAATACCTTTACCCAAAACTCACCACCATAGATAACCCTATTCGTAAAATGGGCAATGCGGCCGCGCGTTGGGTACTTAAGCATGTGTATAAAGAGAAGCACCAACCCGATGTCGAAAATCTCTACCCACCAAGCTTAATCTTGCGCGATTCTATCGCCGTAAAAACAGAGTAATAAGCGATGACCAGCCTGTCGATATCTAATGCATTGAAGTACACCTTAATTGTATCGTTAGGCGGGTTTATTTTTGGCTTTGATGCGTCGGTGATTTCGGGTGCAATTGGCTTTATCAGTGAGGCCTTTAAGCTCACCCCATGGCAGCAAGGGATAGTCGTGAGTGCGCCTACCTTAGGTGGGGTGGTCGCAACACTTATCGCAGGACCGGTGGCCGATGCCATTGGCCGTAAGCAAACATTGCTGATGACCGCGTGTTTGTATTTTGTCTCCGCGATTGGCTCGGCTTTTGCGACTTCGTTTGAAGCGTTGGTGATTGCGCGTTTCATTGGTGGAATGGCATTTTGTTCCTTGATGGTGGCGCCTATGTATATTGCTGAGATCAGCTTAGCGGATCAGCGCGGGCGTTTGGTATCGGTTAATCAGCTCAATATAGTCGTTGGCCTATTTATCTCCTATTTCACTAACTATTTCTTACTTCAGCTCAGTCATAGCGAAGCAATGTGGGTGTCTGGTTGGCAAATAGATAGTCAAACATGGCGTTGGATGCTTGGTGTTGAGGTGCTGCCAGCACTGGCGTGGATTTTGTTGTTACTGTTATTGCCGCGAAGTCCTCGGTGGTTATTGATGAAGGATCAGCAGCAAGAGGCTAAACGCACATTAACGCGATTGTTTGGTAGCAACAATGCACAACAGCAACTTGATGCTATTCAAGCGGCGTTACCTAAACTGCAACTGAGTAGTTTGTCGCTCGCGCGCAAAATGGGCAGTTTGTTTAGTAAGCGACTTCGTGTCCCTTTGATGGTAGGGGTTGTGCTTGCCATCGCGCAGCAAGTCACCGGGATTAATGTGGTGTTTTTTTATGCCCCGACCATTTTTGAACAAAGTGGTATTGGTACTGATGCTGCATTTATGCAAGCGATTTGGATTGGTCTTATCAATGTGGTTTTTACCATCGTTGCGCTATTGACCATAGATAAACTCGGACGACGGCCATTGTTGCTTATTGGATTAACGGGCATTTGCTTTAGTATGGCGCTGTGTAGCTGGGGCTTTAAGCAAGCAAGTTATCAGCTAAATACAGCGCATATTGCTGAAATTAAGACAGAAGTAGCCGATTTTCCTGCGCATGCATTAGCGCCAATATTAGGCCAGACTTTCACCTCCGATGTTGCATTTAATAACGCGATAAAGCAGCGTTTAACTGCAGATGAGTACCGACAATACAAGTCGGTGATTTTCGCACACAGCATTAATATGCCAGCAAAACTGGTTTTGCTTGGGATTTCTCTTTTTGTTGCGTCGTTTGCGATGTCGCTGGGGCCAGTCATGTGGGTAATGTTTTCGGAGATATTTCCAAATGCAATTCGAGCCGTTGCGATTTCCGTTGTCGGTGTGATTAATAATGCCGCCAGCTTTACTGTACAACTAGTGTTTCCGTGGGAGCTTGAATATTTAGGAGCAAGCACCACCTTCTTATTGTACAGCCTGTTTTCATTGCTTTCGTTTGCGCTGGTATTTTTGTTTGTGGAAGAAACCAAAGGTAAGAGCTTGGAGCAGCTAAGCGAAAGTTTGGAAGCGAAACCTAGTTAACCTGAGCTGCGGATAATTAATGCCTTTCTAGCAGCCAGTTTTAGCGCTAACTGCGTTGAATTCACTTCCAATAGCCAGCTATTGGTGCGTAAATTCGCCTTGTTTTCCCTAAAACTCTCTGGCTAGATAAGGAGAAAACTAAGTTGTGCTTTAGCAACAATGAGTTGGAACATTCCTTATCCAAACCTCAGGTTAGTTAGCAAAATCCGCGATAAAATATTTTTCCATGTAATTTTTTTGTAAACGATTATTCATGTTTGGTATTTATTATTTTCCTTGGACTAGTCCAGAAATTCACATTTAAAGGAAAGATAATGAAATTACCCGTGCTTAGCAGTGCATTACTTGCACTTTCATTTACCGCAAGTGTTGATGCACTTGAAAACAAAGTATTGCTTATTGGTATCGATGGCCTGCAATACGAAAAAATTGGTGCCAATAATACACCGAACTTTGATCGTCTGTATCTAACTCAAGCTTACACTGGCGGGATCGCAAAAACACAAACACAGCAAAAAACCAAAAGTGGCCCAGGTTGGGCGACAATTTTAACTGGGGTTTGGGTGAATAAGCATCATGTGCCGAGCAACGATTCAGGCCTAGCAAACAAAGCCTATCCCAGCCTTTATCGTTACATCGCAGAACATGATGCTGACGCCGATATCTCAAGTTTTAGTACTTGGGGACCTATTCATACGCAATTCTTCAGTGACGATGTCGCCTTGATGGACAGAAGATCGGAGGGAGGCAGCGATGATGATAATTTAAATAAAGCGCTGGCAACATTAAATAACGGCTCACCAGATTTTGTCTTTTTACATTTAGACGAACCGGACGCTGTGGGCCACAGCTTATGCTTTGGTTCAGCCTACAATAAATCGGTAGAAGATGCGGACAAGCGACTGGGTAAATTGCTCGACGCGGTTGAAGCAAGAGAGCAAAACGGTGAGAACTGGTTGGTGATGGTCACGACCGATCATGGCCGTACACCGGTTGTTGGTTGTCATCATGGTGAGCAAACTGAGCCGGAAAAAACCATCTTTATCGCCACCAACAAAGTGTTGAATAAAGAATTTAGCTCAAAAGATGTTAATCCTGCTAATACCGACTTCTCTGGTTTATATGGCTATCCAGCACAAACAGCGATTGTACCGACCATTTTATCTTACATGGGTATTGAAACAAATGTGCAAGCGGGTTTTGAAAGTACGCCGATGTACGGTGACTTAGGAATTCGTAAACTCAATTATGCCAATAAACTATTTACGTGGCTAAATGGTGCGAATGCGCAAACACGTGTTTATCGAAATAATCAACTGATTGAAACTTTGCCTGCAGGTGTTGCCCAGTGGCAAGATCCGCAGCCCGTATCTGGCATCAATAACTATAGCTTTGAGCAACAGGGTGTGCATGTTGGTTATCGAGTTACTGAGCTGAAACTCAGTGCGGCGCATCAGTGGCACAATACTAAAAGCTACTTTTTCTCTGAAGATGCACGCTACTGGCGTTACGATACTGTGTTAGATAAAACGGATGATGGCTATCCGGTATCGGTGACTAATGGCAACTGGCCGGGACTTGGCGATTATGCAGAACAAATTCGCGCAAGTTTTTATAAAGACAGTGGTACGGTGTACTATTTCCTATCGGATGGTCAATACCTGAGCTATGACGTACAGAGCGATAAGGTACGAGCAGGTTACCCTAAAGCAATTGATAACAATACTTGGCCGGGGCTTGCTGCCTACGCAAATAAAATAACAGCAACCCTACGTTGGACGTCCGATAAGGTGTATTTCTTCCTAGATGATGGTCAATATTTACGCTATAACTTGGGAGATGACCGAGTGGACAGTGGGTATCCCAAAGCTATCAACGATAATACTTGGCCGGGACTTGGTGCTTACGCGACAAAGATAAGTGCAGCATTAAAGTGGAACGACACGCGTGCTTATTTCTTCTTAACTGATGGTCGCTATCTAAGATATAGCATTACTTTTGACAAAGTGGATGCGGGTTATCCTAAAGCCATTGATAATGGCACTTGGCCCGGGTTGCAGTAAACACTGCAAAAGTAACGGATCTTGAAGGGAGTGAACAACTCCCTTTTTCATCTTGTTTTATACTTCTATGCGCGTTTTTCAGTTATGCTGTGCGCTCCTCTTTTGACAAGGATAAGATTGATGGATTTTAGATCTGATACGGTTACGCAACCGACCCCCGCCATGAAACAAAGCATGTTTGACGCGCCGCTTGGTGACGATGTTTATGGTGATGATCCGACAGTGAATGCACTTGAACAGTTTGCGGCTGAGCTTCATGGTTTTGAGGCTGCGCTGTTTACTAGCTCAGGCACGCAAGCAAACCTGCTTGCACTGATGAGCCATTGTGAAAGAGGGGATGAATATCTGTGTGGCCAACAGGCGCATAATTATAAATTTGAGGCGGGTGGAGCGGCTGTGCTTGGCTCTATTCAGCCGCAACCATTGGAAAACGAGACCGATGGCAGTATTTGCTTAGAAAGAATTAAGCAAGCGATTAAACCTGACGATTTTCATTTTGCGAAAACTAAGTTGCTTAGTTTAGAAAACACCATTGGTGGCAAGGTATTAAGTCTAGAATATATCGCACAAGCCAGAGCGCTGTGTGACGAGCATGGCTTAAAGCTCCATCTTGACGGTGCAAGAGTCTACAACGCAGCAGTCGCGTTAAAGGTTGATATCACAGAAATCGTAAAGCATTTTGATTCATTTACTATTTGCTTATCTAAAGGACTTGGCGCGCCGATTGGCTCATTATTGCTTGGTGATAAAGCATTGATAGAAAAGGCGAGAAGGCTTAGAAAAATGCTTGGTGGCGGTATGCGTCAGGCGGGCATGCTCGCGGCGGCTGGTCTTTATGCTTTGCAACATAATGTAGAGCGTCTCGAGGAAGATCACCAAAACGCGCAATATTTAGCAGAAAAACTTGAGCAACTGCGTGGGTTTAAGCCATGCAAGCACTTAGTACAGACGAATATTATCTTCGCTGAAGTGGAAGCTGGCATTGATCTTTTTACTATAGCAAAGCAGTTAAAGGCAAAGGGCATTAATATCACTCCAGGATATCAAGGCATGCGATTTGTGACGCATATGGGAGTGAGCCGCGCCGATGTGGATGAGCTAATAGCGGAATTGACTACTTTACTATCTTGATTGTACCTATACCAATTCGACTTAATACACGAAAGCCTCTGTGGGCAAATCTAACACTAAGCTTAATAAGTATTGTTAAACTATGAAATGGTTCGTGTAAATAAGCTAATTGGTATAACACTTTCTTACACTTCCCGTATTTTATTTGGGAACGTCCACTGCTACCTTTGTAAAGTTGATAATAAAAGGAAAGATAAATGTTTTCATTTTTAACAAAGGCGGCATTTGGTTTGTCAGCTCTGTTAGTCAGTACTAGTAGTATCGCTAATTCAGTCGATTTCTCTGTTGGTACCGGGTATCCATTTTTTGGTCAAGTTGAACTGGCTTTTCCACAAACCGATAGTAATAGTCGGTGGTATGGAAATTATCTTATTGGTTTGGATGATGGGTTTTCTATAGGCTATGAGAAAGCGGTGTCTGACAATAACAAACATGCAATTGGCGTGGTGTTAGGGGCTTTGGGGGCAAGAGATGCTGGCCCTGCATGTGAAGACGATGATGATGTTACATGTGGTATTTTTGAGCCGATTTTTGATTTATTTGATGATGAAACCACCAATGGTGCAGGTTTAAGTTATAGCTATCACTTCTCGGGTATAAATCAGTCTGGTTGGAGTGTTAAGTTGGTTGCAGGTTACGGCGAAAGTGGCGAGTCTCATAAAAAGCGTGCTGATGGCAGTTTCATTGTTAGCTATCAGTTTTAAGTCATCGCCCTATGAACATTGGTCTCGGTTCTAGGGCGATTTAGTTCTTATAATTTAATCGTTAAAACTTGTATTTTACGTTGGCGCTGATGGTTCTACGCTGTCCGTAAAAACAGTCTCCACGGAACAAACAGCTGGTTATAACCGTTTTATCGCTGACATTATCGACTTGTAAACTGAATTGATATTGTTCAATGTCATAGCCAATCATCATATCAATAAGGTTGAAGTTATCAGTCACTAATTGCTGGTGTAGTGTTTGGCCGTTTAATTCAACTGTGCGACTGCCATCATAGGTTTTTCCTACATGTCGAATACCCGCGCCAAACTTAAGCCCTGGAAGCCATTCATCTGCGCGGTACGTTGCCCAAATTGAAGCTAAGTGCTTAGGTGTTGCTGAGAGTTGGGTATCATCTGTGATTAGCGTAACCAAATCTTGTGCTACATAGAGTTCTGTAGGTGACAGCGGAGAAACGTCTTGTTCCGTATCTAAATAAGAATATGCCGCATAGATATCAAGGTGCTGCCACTCAAGTTGGGCCTCAAGCTCGAATCCTTTTACTGCAATTTCACCGTCTTGTACTTCAAACTCAGGGGAAACTTTTCGTATTTGATTTTTGTCTTTAATTTCAAATATAGAAGCGGTGATAAGGTGTTCAGTACCCGTTGGCTGATATTTCAAACCAAGTTCAACTTGTTCACCCTCAAGCGGTTTATATGCGCCACCTTGTGGTTTTTGTCCAAATACAGCTTTAAATGATTCAGAATAGCTAGCATAGGGTGCTATGCCATTTTCAAATTGGTAAAGTACACCGATCCGACCTGTTGTGGCATTCTGACTATTCTTGATTGCACCAGCTGTTTGCACTTGATTTGAAACGTCATCATAGCGAAGTGCCGCATTGAGTACCCAGCTGTTCACTTCTGCGGTAACTTGCGCATAAGCACCAAGCTGCTTGTTGTTGAGCGTATTCTCGGGGTTATCGACAACCGCTGTTGGTAACTCAGTGCTTTGTCCATACACTGGGTTATATAAGTCTAGTGGTGCAGCAACGCCGCGGCCGCGATCAGAATCCGTATCCGCATTTTGGTAGTCAACACCCGAAACCATAGTTAATCTCACCGTATCTAGTTCCAAATATTTATGGAATTGAAGATCCATCGTCACACTACGTGCACTTGAATCGGTGAGGCTGGCGATACGCTTAACAGTGCGTTTGTCGGCTTCAAATTTTGGTGGCCAAGAATAAATGGTACGGTACTCGGATGAACTATCGCTGTAGCGACCGGAGAACTTTATATGTGTGTCTAAATCAAAGCTGTGCTCAACGATAGCGGTGATCGCTTGTTGCTCAGTATCATATTTATCCCAACCTGGCTCGCTGACGAAACGTTCACTGGGAATTTGGCCATATTGTGCAGGTAGAATAGTGCCTTCATGCGGGAAGAATTGCGTTGAAGAGCCTGATTCATTTCTCTGAAGATTGGCAAGCAAGGTAATTTTAGTTTCATCTGAAGCAAGCCAGCTAAAGCTTGGTGCAAGCATCAGCGTGTTGTCATTAACATAATCGGTCTGTGTGCCGCTGTCTCGATACATGGCAACAGCACGTGCTTGATACTCTTGCTGCTCACCAAATGTGGTGTTGTAATCAAGTGCTAGTTGCTTACGGTCGTAGTTGCCCAGTTGTGCCCAGATCTCACCTTCAGTGTCTGCTTTTGGTAATTTTGATACTGCGTTGACGATACCACCTGTAGATCCTTGTCCGTAAAGTACTGATGAAGGGCCTTTTAAGATCTCTACGCTTTCAAGTGCATAAGGGTTCGTACGGGTATTGTTGTAATTGCCAAAAAGCTTTTGCAGGCCGTCAACGTAGAGTAAGGGGTCGACGCCACGAATTTTAGACCAGTCGCCTCGAGTATCAACACCATATGGCCCATTATAAACACCTGCAACATACCCAATCGCATCTTGCAGCGTTTCTGCGCCTAAATCAGAAATACGTTGCGCTGTTAATACCGAAACTGAGACAGGCGTTTTGACGATAGGAATTGCTGTTTTTGACGCGGTAGCACTAACGTACGAAATTAAGCCTCTTGGGCTAACTTCGATGATTTCAATGTCGTCTTTATCTTGTTTTGTTTGCTCTTGTGCAATTGCCGAGCAAGACAACGCCAATGCAACACTGGCAATAAGGCTTGGATATTTGTATTTAAATGAGCGCATGATTAATCCCTATGATCTAAGTTTGCGCAAATGATATTGTAGATGAGAGTGATTATCAATATTATTGTTCTGTAATTTGCAAATATTACAAAGCGTTGTTCTAGACTACGTATTGTTATACCCTATACTCGAGCGGCGCTCAGCAGCACAGCGCTTTGAACAGTATTTAACGTTTTCCCAATCTCTTTGCCATTTTTTCCGCCAATAAAAGGGACGTTCGCAAATAGGGCATACTTTATACGGTAGGTTTACTTTCTTATGAGCCATTTAGGGTTGATACCAATTAGTCCTAATACTTGCTCAATTTGACGGAGCCAATCTGACGCTAACTGCGTAAAAAATTTCTCATTTAGAACAACTAAATAACCTGAGCTGCGGATAATTAATGTCTTTCTAGCAGCCAGTTTTAGCGCTAACTGCGTTGAATTCACTTCCAATAGCCAGCTATTGGTGCGTAAA
>NZ_SGPI01000035.1:0-60067 GCF_004208845.1 Pseudoalteromonas sp. CO348
GGCTAGACAAGGAAAAAACTAAGTTGTGCTTTAGCAACAATGAGTTGGAACATTCCTTATCCAAACCTCAGGTTAAATAGCAAAATTTTCGTCTGGTTATCGACAAGATTTTCTCGCCTCAGAATAGATCACTTAATTAAGCGAATTGGTATTAGTCATTTTTAGTATTCATACGGTAGTGTTAAAAAGTGAGATCAAAAAAGCCCCATAGCAAGTGCTGTAGGGGCTTTAGAAAGGAAATAGGGCAGGTTATGCTGATGGAATGAGTGCATACCCTCCTTTTAAATGTCCGATATTATGAAAGCCGAGTCGTGCTAGTGCTTGTGCGGCAACTTGTGAACGGCTGCCGCTGCGGCACACCAACACCAACTCTTTCGACTTGTCTTGACTATGTTTGCAAATAAAGTCAGTAAGGCGGGTGAGGGGCACATTTTGATCAAATGCTCTGTCGTGGTTTAGGGCATATTCATGCGGTTCACGTATATCAATTAACAGCACACCTTCGTTGTTAGCGATGTGAGCATTGAGCTCTTTTGTAGTGTACTCGTGCAATTCAAATTGGTTTTTATTGCAAATCGCTGCGCCACACATGATCTCACTGCCAGCCTCATCAACAATGTTTTTGTCTATTTGTGCCTTTTTCTCGACAAATACATCAACTGCAACGTCATGTTGAAGCACACTGTTTAATAGCAAATTGCGATTACACTCTGCCGCTAGGGTAGTTGCAAACTCATTGTTGTAGTCGTGGCTTGGACATAACAAAGTATCGGTTTCGATAAGTTGAGCAAGTAGCTGAATACTGTGCAGCATCGCTTGTGATGAGCTGGTGGAGAAGTTGGTTCTACCTAGTGCTCCCATCAGGATTAGGTCACCACAAAAAACGTATCTAATGGTGTACTCACTTTGCTGTTGCTCCAATAGCATAAAGGTGACGCTATCTTCCGTATGTCCTGGGGTGGCTAGTTTTGCAAGACGGAAATGACCAATAGCTAGCGCTTCAAGTGACTGGCCTTTAAATTCAATTTGTGTAGCTTGAGTAGGCCAGCCTAAATGGTTACATGCTTGCTTTGGTAAATTCAGTGCGGTTCGACTCGATTCGTGATCAGCGTGCCCATGAGTATCAAGTGCGGCGAGCAGTGTCAGCTGCTGGCATTCCAGTATCGTATTAAGACGTTCTACCAGCTCAGGAAGTGGATCGATAATAATCGCCGTTTTTGACTGCTTATCTGCAAACAGCCAACAGCATGCACCACCCACTTTAAATTGTACTAGGCCGTCAAGTGCTTCTTTATTGTTAACGCCATTCGCCGCTTGCATGAGACAGCTGTGACCGAGTGCCTGAGCACAATGGAGAATGCGCTCACACGCCGCGTCTATTTCAGTTTGGGTTGTGGCAGGGCCAAAAGACAGTCGAATAGCCGATTCGCTTTGCCATACAGGGAGTCCCATGGCATCTAGCACAAAACTGCGCGTTACCTTTGAACTGCACGCTGAACCCGAGCTGACACGGATGTTTGCTGCGTCGAACAAATCCATGATTTCTTTTGAGCTAAATCCCGGAATTGCAAAGTTTAGTGTAGTTGGAACGCTATTACTGAATTGATTATTAAATACAATTGTCGGGAACGCATCTTTAAGTGTTTGCGCCAGCTGATTGCGAAAATCGTGTAGCTTATCTACGCTTGCAAATTGGCTGTCATTTTCTTTTAGCAGTTCGTCAAAAATCACATTCAGTGCGGCAAGGCCTGGTAAGTTTTCTGTTCCTGAGCGTAAACCGCTCTCTTGACCGCCTCCTGCAATAAATGGCGTAAACGGCGCGGTTTCTCGAATATAAACAAAACCGATGCCTTTTGGTGCATATAGCTTATGGCCGCTAAAAGGTGCATAGTCAATTGTTGTTCTTGCTAGGTTTAAGCTGCGTTTTCCTAGGGCTTGTACACAGTCAACCATCCAAAAAATATCTGAATTATGCTTTCTTATTACTTCTTCTAATTTGTTCAGGTCTTGATATACACCGGTTTCATTATTAACAGCCATAGTGCAAATCATTAGCGCATTAGGCACTTCACTGGCGATAAACGCTAAATCCAGATTACCTGCACCATCAACCGGGATGGCTTTGACATCGGCATTAATTTCTAAAATTTGATTCCAATGTTTGAGTGATTCAGGCACTGCTTTGTGTTCAGTAGCCCCGTAAAGTAGCGTATATTTTTTGTTTGGCTGTATCTTCTTTTTTGCTTCACAAAGGGCTGATAGTATGCCGGTCTGGATGCCCTCGGTTGCGCCGCTGGTGAAGATCACTCGACCATGACCAGAACCTAAAACAGCACGTGCTTTTTGGCGAGTGTGCTCCATCAGTTGCTTCGCTTGAAGGCCTGTAATATGGCTGCTGCTGGGGTTGCCAAACATGGTTTTCATGGTAACCAATGCTGCGTCTGCTGCTTGCTCTAATACAGGGGTTGTTGCATTAGCATCTAGATATATTTGAGGTAACACCGTTTCTACTGTCATGACTGAGCCTTTAGGTATAAGCAAATTACCGATATAACAAAAAGTAATAAGTAATTATTTATAGTTATAATAAGGGAGATAGGCGTACGTTTCAACTATTGAGGATGTGTTTCTTGCAGACTAGATAGAGTGATGTTTAATGTAAAATTAATTTGAAAAAAATGTGCTCATCATGTTTAATTGCGTTCGCTCAAAGGCAATGCGAGCAAGGTAACTGTAATGGTAAGGAAAGGCTCTTAGAGTAATGGATGAATGATGTTGCAACGAATAACAAAACCGACAATGTGGCCGTTATTTTTTACACTGGGTGTGTACGCTACGTTGATCTGGGTACAAGGCTTTTATCAGGCACTTGGCCAAATTATCAGTGAATCCCATATTGCGCTTACCATGGCGTTGGGATCGTTTGTGGCTGGTGGAACGGCATTAGGTGGTGGCGCCGTTGCGTTTCCTGTGATGACTAAATTATTAGACATAGACCCCGCTACTGCCAAGGTATTTTCTCTCGCGATACAAAGCTTTGGTATGACGGCCGCGACCATTACTATTTTCTGTCGCCGTATTCCAGTATATAAAAACGTTATTTTAATGGCGTTGCCAATGGCTGCGCTTGGTGTAACGCTCAGCCTATTGTATATCGCGCCTCTGGCACCAAGGCTTCTCGTTAAGTCTATTTTTAGTTTTTTGTTGCTCTGCTTTGCACTAACACTGATTTTGAGATGGTGGCGTAAGGCACATCACCAACCAAGCAGTGAGTTTATCCAGCCTAAAATGCTACGCTTTATGGCCGTAGCGTTAATCGGAGGTATCGCGAGTGGATTAGTAGGGTCGGGTGCAGATATTGCACTCTTTGCCTTGTTGGTGATCGCTTATAATGCAGATGTGAAAAAGGCGACTGCAACCTCTGTCGTGGTGATGACGTTTACCTCATTGATCGGAAGTAGCATCAATGCGTGGCACCTCAATACGATCACCAGTGAAATAAACGGCTATTTGCTAGCGGCAATACCGATTGTAGTCGTTGGTGCTCCGTTAGGGGCTTATGTTTGTTCAAAAGTAAAAGTAGGGCATCTGGTCAGTTTTCTTTTAGTCTTGATTGGGCTTGAAGTGAGCTTCACCTGTTATGAGTTATATCCGACGCTGCTAGGATTGTTTTAATCTAATGCGGTTTACAAAATTGGGTAAGCCGCGAAGCGAGGAAATAACGAAGTTAGATTACTCTCGCTAAATAAAAATATCCATCCGTTACACTTTATTATCATCTTTGCGTGTATTGCAAAAAACATTACAAATTTAAAATGTAAATGATAGTTGTTATCATTACTATTGTTTTGCTAAACTTCGCCCCCTCTCTGATAAATTATTTTCTGAAATAGGTATTCGTGGCTATTTCAGAAAGATCCAATTGCGTAGTTTGGAGTTAAAAAATGCAATACTCTCGCTCTTCTGTTCTTTCCGCCTCATGCGTTGCGGTTAAGTTGGCTTTACTTGGTGCAAGCACAACGGCTTTCGCTTCTGAAGACATAGAAAAAATCAGTGTCTATGGCAAACATAATAAAATTATTTTGCAATCTGGAACTGCAACTAAGTCTAATTTGGATCTTATGCAGACCCCCGCAGCGGTTGTTGTTGTTGACAAAGAGCTACTAGATTCGCAAAGCGCAGCGACTTTACAAGAAGCACTACGCAACGTAAGTGGTTTATCTCAGGCAGGTAATAACTACGGCATTGGTGATTCGCTAATGGTTCGTGGTCTAGGCGTAAACTATACCTATGATGGTATGTATGGTGGTGCTGACTTAGGGAACAGCTTTAACCCAACACGCTCCTTAACCAACATCGAAAGTATTGAAGTGTTAAAAGGTCCTGCTACTGGCCTTTATGGTATTGGTGCAGCAGGTGGTGTAGTCAACTTAGTCGAGAAAAAGCCGCAATTTGAACAGGCGCTCTCAATTAACGGTAAAGTGGGTGCATGGAATACTTATGGCTTGGGCGTTGATTTTACAGATGCAATTACTGACCAGCTTGCCTACCGTGTTGTTGCAAACCATGAGCGTAGCGACGGCTATCGAGATCTAGAATCAAATAGAGACGAAATTTATGCAAGCTTACGTTTCGACCCAAGCAGCGAGCACTCATTTTTACTTTCAACGGCTTATATTGATGACTCACAACAAGTAGATTCAATTGGCGATCCGGTACGGATTATTAACTGGGATAGCATTACTGGGCAACCAGGACTAGTTACAGCTGATCGCTTGCCAAATGACCCACAATATGATGCTGAGAAAGGTAAGTGGTTAGGTGTACAACTGAATGATGAACAGCGCGCGCAACTTGCTGAGTCAATCCGTATTGGCGATGGCTTAAAGCCTTTCAATCTTGGCGATGGGAATCTTATTTCTCCTTTATCTCGTCCTAATGAAGGTGAAGAGTTACGGATAAAGCTTCGTCACGATTGGTACTTAAATCGCAGCTCAAAGCTAACCCAGCAGATATTATGGCGTAGTTACGATTCGGATTTTGTTCGCCAAACAGGTGCTTATAATTATGTTTATTGGGAGCGCAATGGTGTGATCAATGCAAACCCAAGAGCCCCGCTTGTGATTGATGATGTGCTATATCCTTATGCAGCTCGCCGTCAAGAGTATCGCCGTCAAGTTGCCAGCGAAAAAACTTGGCAGTACTTTGCCGATTTACAGTTAACTTGGGATATGGGTTCTTTGAGCGGTGAGCACTTAGTTAGCGTTAACTATGAAAATCGTGATATGCGCTTAAAAAGTTGGTCTGCATATGATGCCGATGGCAAAGGCTCAATTCCATTTATCTTAGATATTCGCGAGCCAAACTGGCCGACAGGCGAATTCGAGGATTATAACCCATCGCTACGTAGTAACTACGATAAAACACTTACGGCGTATGGCATTAGTGCACAAGAAGTGGTGTATATCACTGATGCACTAACTGCTCGTGCTGGCCTTGCATATACTAGCGTTGAACAAAAATATCAGCATTTAGGCACTGACCGTTCACCTGAAGAGAGTGAAGAGCTGGACACTGATGATGCTGGTATGACGTATAATATTGGCTTGAATTATCAAGTGACTTCTCAGCTTTCTGTTTTTGTAAATATGGCAAAGGGTCGTACTGCATACAGTGTACTGGGTAGCCTAGAAAATGAAGCTGATGCGAACCGTAAAAACAGACCTGACTCGGAATCTGAAACGTTAGATATTGGTGTGCGTTTTACTGCGTTTGACGAAGATTTATTGGGGTCATTAGTGTGGTTTGAAACTAAACGCACAAACCTAATGTATAACAATCCTGAGTATAACGAGCAGCCTGGTGAAGACTACAATGTGAGTGTTCCACGCTATTTCTTCGATGATGAAGATGAGTCAAAAGGTGTAGAACTTGACTTAAATTTAGCATTGAACGACCAAATCAGTGTGAACATGAACGCAACCTATCAAGATGCGGTTGAGATCCGTTCGAATGAACGCTCAGGCCAAATGAAAGGAGTGCCGAAAAAGTTTGCCAGCACGTGGGTTAAATATACTCAACCCGTAGATTGGTTTGAGGGGGCGCTAGAGTACAGTCTTGGCATTAACTATGAGAGTGAACGAACAATTAACTCTGTTTCTTTCGGTCTGCCTACGGCAACCATTGATGGTTATACCCGCTGGGATGCTGCAATTAAGTTCGATGCTGAACAGTTCGATATTCAGCTAAACCTTGAAAACCTAACTGATGAGCGCTATTACAGCAAAGCATTGTTCCTAGGTGGCATGCCTGGCAACGAGCGTAATGCTAAGTTGAGCTTTAACTATAGGTTCTAATTGGTTCACAAAGAAAAAGGAGGGAAGTCCCTCCTTTTTCTTTCTAAGCAGTCGATGCTTTGTCACGTTTAGATTAGTTATTCCTGAACAGGATAAAAAATCAGTTATTTAATGTAACAAGTGATACGAGTAAGAAGCTCGTGTGGTGGTGTATCTCTGACATCATTTAAGTACTCTTCGATAACAGGCACATCGGCAGGTTCAAACTCACTGTTAGGTAACCATTGTCCAAACAGATACTCGTAAGGCGTTTCAAGAGAAGCATAGTCACCTTGGTAAAGTAGGCTAGCGGTTTTGCCCGATGGAATGGCGAATTCACAAAGCCCCTCTGGGAGAGATGTTGTTGTCTTTGGCACTAAAATTGTTGCCATTGATTTCAGTTTGCTTTCCTCGACGGTTTTTGGGTCGTCAAAATACACACCAAAGAAACGCGTATCTTCACCTAATAAGCCTTGTTGTTGCGCCAGTACGTTTAACTTCTCAAATGCTTGACCGATTTGCATGTAATCGCCATGGTGCTCAAGTCCGATTAACATCATTTGCTCATTACTGCCTATTTCTACATTAAACATATTCGAATCCTCATCTACCTTAATGATATAAAACTCGGCCGCACAGCCTTTTGCCTTGGCCTGTTCTTGTTGGCGAAATAGGCTAGGTGGTTGCTTATATCGTTGAGAAAATGCTCGGCTAAATGCTTCAATACTTGCGTAGCCGGTTTGCTCAGCCACCTTTGCAATGGAGTCTTGGGTGCGAATTAACATACCTGCGGCAACATGCAGTCGCATTCTTCTCACGGTTGCATTGATGGTTTCCCCTGCGATTGAGCGATAAACACGGTGAAAGTGATAAGTCGACATATGGCATTGATCAGCAAGCGTGATCACATCAAGTTCGCAATTAATATTGTTATAGATGTAATCAATAACAATATTTAAGCGAGTAGTGTAATGGCTCTGGGTCGTTGCTTTTCTAGTCATCGTTCACTTCGTTGTTGGTTTATGCGGCCAATTACAACTCCGAAACTTACGTCAGAGCTGATATGGCTTATCATGGCAGAACTCGATTTGATAATGTTTGCTGATTTGTACTTTACGCAACTTATTGGTTTTCCGTAAGTGCTTTTTCCACAGCTTTTAAAATAGATGATTTGGTAGACGGTTTGGTGATGTACCCTGTGAGCCCCAAAGACGCCCACTTTCTGATTATATCTTTGTTTTTATTGCTAGTTAGCGCAATGATAGGAAGTTTTTTACAATGTGGAATATTGCGAATATTTTTGGTTGTATTGTAGCCATCAAGCTCTGGCATAAATAAATCCATAAATACCATGGTGAATTTATGCTTTCTCAATGTTTTTATAGCGCCTAACCCACTGGTTTCACAGTCTACTTTATACCCCTCATCACGTAGGATCTTGGCTATCATTTCACGGTAGATTTCGTTGTCTTCTACCACCATTATTTTTACTTCTTCTTGCTTGGTTTCAAGTGCTTGTGGTTCGCTGACATCGACTTCACCCGTATCACCTACTGGCAATACATTTTGCGCTAATTGCGCGCACTTAGAGTTGTCTTTTTCGCTCAGCAATGCAGTAAGCTCAGCGATAGAGAATTGTTTGTCTTTTAATCGCTTCGTTAATTCATGAACACTCTCAGCAAGCTGATGTTCTAATTCATCCAACAGTGGTGATAAATGTTTTTGTTTTAATTCATTTAGCAAGTCATCTTGAACTTTATTAATCCCTTTCTCATTGTCGAGATTACGTCTTACTGTTTGTAGCGTCTCATCCGCTTTTTGGTGGTACAAGGCTGCATCATCAATCAATTGCTTTAGCTTGTCATCTATGCGACCAAAATGTTCCTCTCTGATTTTGGCAACTTCAGATGTACCTTCCGTGCGAACCAAGGCATTATGTAGGATCATACGAAATCGGTAGTTCTCATACATAGGTTTGTAGACAAAGTAATCGGTAAAAATACCTTTCATACAACACCGAAAGGCCACGCCTGATTCTTTATTTTCACACAGTAAAATATTCTCATGAGCATAGTTAAGTAAGCCGTGCTTAGCGAGCAAGCTATAGATTTCGACACTTTTTGCTACCGTTTTTCGAGCAATAACGATGACATCAGGTGGAGACTCAGTTAGCACTTCTGCTACTTCTTTATGACTAGTGAGAGTACGGTATTCATTGACTTGAGAAGCGACAATATCGACAACGCCAGTCATTTCTGCAGGATCGTCGCAAATAATAATCACTTTTGGATGTCGTTGTGCGTGTTCAACGTCTTTTTTATGCATAGATTCCCTCTGACTATGAGAGTACAACAAAGCCCATTAGTTTTAATTATTTACTAGAATGAGACTTTTGCAATGCGGATTCTGAGACAGTTTGCAAAAACTCCGATGGCGTACAAGGTGGGTAGTAATAGTAGCCTTGAACCGATTCTACTTCGTAGCTCTGTACAACGACGAGGTCCTCAACCTCTTCGACACCCTCAGCGACGACTTCTAGTCCAAGTTGGTGAGCCATCTCACAGGTGCTCGCGATAATGACGCGTTTGTTGGGTTGCGTTGAACAGCCATCAACGAAGCATCTATCGATTTTGAGTTCATCAAACGGCAGCTCGTTAAGTTGCTTAATAGAAGAATATCCAGTACCAAAGTCGTCAATAGACAGCTTAAAGCCTTTAAGTTTTAAACGCAGCAACACATCAAGCGCGCGCTTGATGTTATCTAACAAGTGACTTTCAGTTAACTCTAAAGTGATTTGAGAGGTAGGTGTGCAATACTCTTCGCAAATGGACTCGAGTTTTTCTGGGAGTTTTATATCTTCAAGCTCTTTAACGCTCAAATTAATACTGAATTGAAGCGATTTAAGAATATCTCGATTATAGCTAAGCAAGGACAAAGTCTGTTTTAATAAACTATATGAAAGCAAATGAATAAGATTATGCTCTTCCATTGTCGCGATAAACTGTGAAGGTGGCACAGTGCCATCGGTATTATGATGCCATCTCGCAAGTACTTCTGCGCCAATAATTGCACCGGATGGACTTGCGACTTTTGGTTGGAAATAAGCACAAAACTCTTCTCGCAATAACCCCTCATAGATCTCATCTTTACTATAGTTTTGTAGTGCGTGTTGGGACTTGGTGGATGTATTTTGAGACTGGAGCTGACTGTAAAGTTCTTTAAGTTTGGTTGCAGAGAGTGGCTTTTCTAAACTAGATATAATGGTGAGGCCATGAAGCTCAGCCAGCGCAGCGGTATTTTTGATAAATAGGCCTTTTTCGCCACTTAGTAATGCGATAGGTGCTTGGATGCTTAGTTCGGCAAATTTCCGCAATATCTCTACACCATCCATTTGCGGCATGTTGATATCAAGCAAAATAAGGGAAGCTTGATGGAGCTCTTGACTTTCTAATGCAGATAGGCCGCTATTAAACCCTTTAAAAGTGCATGGTGTCTGGTTAGAAATCAACAATTGCAATTGCGTAAGAATAAGCTCGCTATCATCAATCGCAATAATAAGGTGCTTTTCATTTATCATACATACTAGACCTGAATTTTTAGCACGTGTTAAGTTAGATCTTCCACATTAAGTATAGAAGCGATTTCAGCTTGTGCATTATCAAAAAGCATCAAACATTGATTCAATAAATTTTCAATTTTTATCTGCTTACCCTCACTTGCAGCATGCTCAAGTTCTGCCATTTTTTCAGAGAGTTGTGTTGCGCCGACTGCTTTTGCCGAGGTTTTTCCTTGATGTGCAATATTCTTGACACTTTCAGGATGTTCTAGGTCTACCCCTTGTAACAGTTTTTTTGTGTCGTCAACAAAGCTTCTTAAGAAAATACTCTGTAACTCTTTATCTGTACCTACATATTCACTGAGTATCACCAAGTCGATATGTCTGGTTGGCGCATCTAGCTCCTCCATCAGTGAGGGAGCATTCTCCGCTTCTTGGTTGCATGTTGGAATGTTGCTCGAAAACCATTTTTTTAGCTTTTTGTTTAATTTTTGCAAGACAATGGGCTTTGCAATGTAATCGTCCATCCCGGCGTTAAAGCAAATATCTTTCTCACCGTCTAACGCATTAGCCGTTGCTGCAATGATAGGAATGTGCTCTAGATTGCGTTCACGTTCATGCTCGCGACGCTGTTTCGTGAATTCATAGCCATCCATCACTGGCATATGGCAATCCGAAATAATAAGCGAAAAGTGATACTGTTCGAGCAGCTGTAAGGCAACTTTACCATTGTCGGCGATAATGCATTGATAGCCTAGCAGTGCCAGTTGTCTTTTGAATAAATCCTGATTATAAACATTGTCCTCAACGACTAAGATTAGTTTGTTAAGTGCTTGGGCATCACTAATTGTAGGCAATGTCTTAAATTTAGTATCGCTGTCGTCATTTGTTGATTCACTGTCGATTAGCCCTTCTAAGGTGGCGATGTGTGAAACGACTTTATAAGCGTAATAAGGATATAGCGCGAGGTTTGAGACGTTGATATTATTTGCATGCGGAAGCTTATCCTGATTATTGTCTAGCAAAATATACTTGCACTCGCTTTCCGCGATGAAAACTTCTTTTCCTTCTGTAGTGAGTTGTTGGAAGGCTTCTGCAGTGATAACGAGATAATCAAATTGTTGACTATCAATTAGTTGCGCATTAAACAGTTCTCGAGGGAATATTTCACATTGGGCTTCATAGATGCGAAGTTGATTTTGCAGGTCTTTTTCAAATTTGTCCTCGTCGCCCACTACGGCAATTTTTAGTCTGTCTAAGGTTAAGCTAATAGCGCTGGTTTGTTTTGGCACTTCACAGTATGGCAGAGTAACAATAAAGTTGCTGCCAAAACCCTCTAGGCTTCTACAGTCAATTTCCCCCTCCATCATGGAAACAAGTTTGTGGGTAATGGAAAGGCCCAGTCCGGTACCGCCATATTGGCGTTGAATACTGCTATCTGCTTGAACAAATGGCTTAAAAAGGTTTTCGACTTGTTCTTCGGACATACCTTTACCATTGTCTTTCACGCTAATTTCCATATAACCATCATCGGGAGAGCGCCCAATAGTCACTTCTACAAAGCCGGAGGCTGTGGCGGTAGTTTTGGTGAATTTCAACGCGTTACCGATTAGATTTAATAAAATTTGGCGTAGTCTGACCGGATCTCCTAATTGCCAATTCGGTAACTGTGGCGAAAGATAAAAGGCAAGCTTGAGCTTTTTAGAGTCCGCTTGATATGCAAGGAGCTCCGCGAGTTCTTTAATAATTTCTTGCCAGCTAAATGGTGTTGATTCAAGTTGCATTTTTCCAGCTTCGATTTTTGAAAAGTCTAATATGTCGTTAATTATTCGAAGTAGCACCAATGCTGAACTTTTTGCGACTTTGGTGAGGTGAGATTGCTCATGATCAAGGTTAGATTGGGCAAGAATATCCAGCATGCCTACCACGCCGTTCATCGGCGTTCTTATCTCGTGGCTCATTGTTGCTAGGAAACGAGACTTTGCTTCACTTGCTTGCTCTGCTTTTATGCGAGCTTGCTCAAGCTCTGCAGAAAAGTTGATACTTTTAGTGATATCATTCTGGTAGATGAGAGTGTATTTCCCTGAATCTGTGGTGATGTTTTTCACTAACACGTTGAACCAGTGCAGGATATCTTCACTGACATACTGGCACGTCGTTAGTGCTTGATATTGTTCTTTGTCTTTTGCCTCTTCTAACATGGACAATAATTCGCTATTGTCTGTCATTGGAAGCTGGGTAATAAATGCTATAACGTCAGAGCCTTTGTTGAGAGAGCTTCCCATGAATTGGTATTCGTTGTGATCAGTTCTTTTGATGTGTTCGTTAAACTGATTCAGCATAGCTATATGCTGGTCTTCATCAATTAGCAGGATAAATGCTGGAAATGAATCAATGGCTTCTTGAAGCAGCTTTTCTGTCGACTTTTGGACTTTAAGTAAATGCTGCGCTGACATTCTTTCCACATCAGCTTCATGCATTTTTTCTAGGGCCTCTTTTCTCGCGGCGACGAGTTCCTTTTGTATTCTCTTTTGGCGATTGCTTTCATTAACTTGATTCGTTACATCTTTTACAACCCCGACAACAAACTGCGAATTTTCACTTGAGTAGTATTTTAAATTGAGAATTACATTTAGATATCTAGTTGAAGACTCGTCGCTTATTGTCAATTGAAGTTCACTAGATTGATCGTGAGTTAAGGAACGTAAGTTTGATTGCAACTTCTTCCTATTGTCACTATCGAGCAATTTTATAATTGGTTTTAAATTATGGTACTCAAGTTCGGGAGTTAAGTTAAACAGCGTCCTAAAGCCTTCAGAGGTATGTGCTAGTTGTTGCCCAACAGCCACCTCAAAACTGCCGATGGCGGCAAGCTTTTCAGATGAATTCAATAAAGTTTGGCGCTTTTGGATAGCGTCTTTTGCAGCTTGCTTGTCTAATTTTGCTTTTTGTTGGGCGCGATAGCTAATTGCTAAACCAAATAAGCAAAATGCAACTAATGACAATACCTGCCAGATAAACTTAATTTCTATAGTGTAGAAGAGATCTTGATTAAATGCTTCACGTGAATAGGCATAGGTACCCACTTGAAGCTCCTGATCCCAGATTTTTGCACTTAGAAAGTCGGTTTGGTCAAGATTATTAGTAAGCAGTAATTGGCTTAATGGAGTATGTGTGCCGCTAATTTTAATCGCGTCGACTTCCTGCTTAGTGTAGTAACCTGATGCGTTTTCTAGGCGAGTATCAAGGCTGAGTTCTAGGCTGCTAAGTAACACATCTAGTTGAGCTTCGTACCAATACAGTGTTTGCGTCAGCCCCTTATCGGATAGCCCAAGACCCGTCATAATCAATATACGGTGACCATCATTACCCCTTATGATTTGTGTAACTACCCCTCCACGGTGCAAACTTTCTTGATATTGAGAATAAAACGACGCGATCTGGCTTTTGTCTACATACGGAGTGTTATTAAGATTATTAACGTCTAGCGTTTGCAACTGAGATGGTTTAGCGAGATCGGCATTGGTGCTAATACTGGCATATCTAAGGCTTTCTATATGTGGCTTATACCATAGCGTTTTAAGGTGGTTGATACGCTCTAATGAATGGTTGTTTAGCTGCCTAAGAGTTTGCACTTCAGAGAGATATAATAGCTGCTTTTGACTTGCAAAATGTTCCACAAATAGCACGGCAAGTACTGACGAAAATATCACAATGAGCTGTGCAGTTTGTGTTCTAAGCGGTGCCGTTTTATATATTTTTAATTCGGTAAACGCTTTAATCAATAGGCAAATTAAAATGATATAAAGCAGTGCAATAGTTAAAGAGATAATGAGTGAGGTTTGAGCTCGCTCTTGTGACTTTTGCATAGATGCAGCAGCTGAGTCCTTCATATATTTAAGTAAATTCAAGCTACCACTAGCGAGCAGGTTCAAATAGGCAGTACTGTTATCCCACCACACATAGTGTGGTAAGTTGGCTTCAGCTCCACGGCTAAAGCGGTTTAGGGCTGAGGTGACATAGTCATACTCTCTAGACGCCGTAGCAGCATTGTATAGCTGTACGGTATTTTGATTATCTTTGAGGCTGTCCATCAGTGTGACATGAGTGGCGTAGTATTGTAGCGCGCTTCTCATTGCACTTAATCTCGTGGCCTCTTCATCTGCCGTTAGGTATCGGCTGATCTTAGCTCTGAGTCTGCCCCCTAACTCTATCGCTCTGATAAGTGTGTGAATATTCTGATACTGTGTTTTGTCCTCGTTGCTACCAAAATTATGGATGAAGGACTGCTCAGTTTGTATGGTTCGGACTGTATCGATTAAGTGATTTATCAAAATTGTGTAGCGAAGAAATAGTTGCTCGTGATTGATATTTGCTTGTCTATTGAGCTTTCTCAGTGTTTGTATATCGTCTTTTATGGTCAATTGAAACTGATCGAAGTTATTAATGCTTGTGAGTTTTTCAGCTGTGAGTCTTATTATTTTTTCGTCCGTTTCCTGATAATATGCAAGTAGCCGCGCGTCGTGTTCTTCCTCGGACTTAAATCCCGTGGACATGCCGCGTTCACGCTGCAGACTAAAGATCACTTCAATCGCTCTATCTAGGGCGGAAAGGTTGTTGTAGTATAAAGTCAGACTCTGGTGAACCACACGATTTTTATTAAACTCGTTAATTTCAAGGTAAAAACCACTCAAGCAGACTAGGGAAAAAAGGGTTAGGGAGATTATTTTAAAATACTTGCTCACATTTGCCACCTGCGTTATCTCACAAAACAAACTATAGTAGAAATATAAACACTGTCTAATTAAGTAGATTATGAAAATCCCTGAGTTACCTGAAAACGAACATGCCAGATTACATGCGCTTAGGGAGCTTGCGATACTCGATACAAAACCAACACTTGAATTGGACCGAATTACTCAATTTACTGCCCATGTTTTTGATGCTCCAATTGCATTGGTGAGTCTTGTAGACAAGGACAGACAGTGGTTTAAATCCCGCTTTGGATTAGATGCTGAGCAAACGTCTCGTGACGTTTCATTTTGCGGCCATGCAATATTAGAAGACACGGTATTCGTAGTTTCCGATACGCTCGAAGATCCTCGCTTTATGGACAACCCTTTGGTGTTAAATGCCCCTAATATTCGATTTTATGCGGGTGCGCCTATCATATTGTCCAGCGGTTTTCGCGTTGGAACCGTGTGTGTTATCGACATAGAGCCCCGAGAGTTGAGTGAAGCTGACTGTGAAATACTGAGGCAAATCGCAAACGACGTTGTGACTCAACTGGAGAAAATCTAATTGTACTTTTCCGCAAGTAAAAGCGATAAGCGCTAAAATTCCATCAAGTCGGCCGTTACAGCCGCAAATGTTAGTGCATTTAACTCGTGGAAACGTTACAATTGAGACTGTATATCATTGCCATTTAGGGCAATGTTTAAACGATAACTAACCTGAGGTTTGGATAAGGAATGAGTTAACTCATTGTTTCTAAAGTAACATTAAATTACTTGTTTATCTAGCCGGAGAGTTTTGGTGATAACTAGGTGAATTTGCGCACCAATAGCTGGCTATTGGAAGTGAATTCAACGCAGTTAGCGCTAAAACTGGCTGATAGAAAGGCATTAATTACCCTAAGCTCAGGTTAACTACGTATATTTCTAGATTTATTTCTGTATTTTTGAATCACAGCTTTTTCCTACACGGTATAAAAAGATAAGGTGAGGTGCATTTAGTCAAGTGGCTCCATCTTATGCTGTGGTTGTACGTAGCATCTTATATTAAATTAGGTACACGACTCATTTCATGACAGATATCACTACGCACCAAGCTTCTCGCCGAAGACTACTGATTGCGCTTGCAATCACTTGCTCTTTTATGATCATTCAAGTTATTGGTGCTTATTACGCTAATTCTCTCGCAGTATTGGCTGATGCTGGACACTTGTTTGTTCACAATAGTTCTTTGTTTATCGCATTGATAGCGTCAAGTGTGGCTGTTTATCTTGCTAAAACATATAACGATGGTTACAAGCGAGCTGAATATACTGGCGGGCTTATTAATGGCATCCTCTACCTTTCAATTGCGGTAATTATTTTACTCGAAGGGAGTGAGCGGTTGTCTCATCATGCGGGTGGTCATGACCTAGAGGTGAACAGCTATTTAATGTCTATGATTGCTGCAATTGGGTTTTTATTTCACGGCGCTTCCGCTTGGGTGTTGTACAAAGGCCGTAAAGACAGTATTAACGTCTACGCTGTTTTCTTGCACTCATTTTTTGATTTACTGTCCACCATATCGACATTTATCGCAGGTGTGATCATACACCTCACAGGCTGGGAGGTGGTTGATATTCTCTCGAGCATGCTGATTTCCGTCTTTGTATTATTTACAGGTATTAAGGTGATAATTGCTTGTCTTAAAGGGCTTGCTACACCTCCAGAAGTTTTGCCGACGGTTCAAGAAGTTGAGAAAACGATTGTGTCTACCGAGCATGTTGAAAGCGCCCATAATATTACGGTTAGCAAAATTGATGGGGCGGTTGTCGTTGGTGCACATGTGGTATTAAAGCATCACTGTACTATCGAATCTCATGATTCAGCGTGTCGTGTAGAAGTGGAAGAAGCGTTGAAAAAGTCCTTTAATGTACTGAGTAGTGTGCTACAAATAGAGAGCCATGATTGCCCTCATCATTAGGGTAAACATATCCTAATGTGTGATATATTTTTTAGTTATTTGTTACACTACCTTGGCAGGTTTTAAAATATTTTTTATTGTTATACATAGGCAGTATCACAAACCGGTGGTGTAACATTTGAATCAAAAGCAAGCGCTCATCATAACTTTAGTCTTAGGTGTATTAGGCGGGCTGGCCAATCTGTTGCCAATTTGGTTTTTGGATAGCTCTGAGTTTCTTTTTGGCCAGCTGTTTGTACTATTTATCCTGCTACTATGCGGATGGCGCTATGCCATTATTGCTGTGATTATTGGTGCCGGCTTTATTTGGTATCGATGGGAGCATGCTTGGCCCTCTGTGGTTTTTTTCTTCGAAGTGTTGTGGCTTCACTTTGTTTGTGTCCGGTTCGCCAAGCCATTTTTTGTTCGGGGTATCGTTTATTGGATTTTGTTGGGTTTGCCTGCATTATTTATTTTCGGCTATTTTGCCCTCGAATTGCCTTTACTCGTTATATTTACTGCACTGGCTAAGTACCTAATCAATGCAGGTATTTGTCTCGCTGTGGTCGACTTGCTGAGCTTTTTCTTTACTCGCAGCAAGTGGCAAGGGATGCCGCTCAATCAAATTCTTAATTCTACCGTCAACCTTGTTATCGTTTTGGTTGTATTGATGACAACCGTTGTATTGACAAACAATTACTACAAAAGAATTGAAGCTGAGATAAAAACACAGCTTGAAGAAGCCTCTGGTTCTATTGTCGCTCAAATTGATGACTACCTTGATGCATATCGTCGCGCGATGGTGATATCCGCAACAGATGTATCCTTAGGGATTGATGCCGACTATGTTATCGAGCGTTTGCTAAAAACTCATGCAAACTTTAGAACCGCTATTGTTGCGGACAAAGATGCTAATGTTACTCACCTTTATCCGCAGCATTTTGCTGATACGATGAAGGGAACAAATGCCAATGTATCTGATAGAGATTATTTTATTAAAGCATCTGAATACCCAGAAGGATTTGTTTCAGGCATATTTCAAGGACGTGGTTTTGATGAAGCACCTATCGTAGCAATTTCAGCACCAATCTTTATCGCTGAAGAGTTTAAGGGGATTGTGGAAGGGTCTTTAATATTTGGCTCGTTTGAACGCTTTATTCCAAAAATTCTTGCTGAAGATGCTAATTTGATTGTGTTGGATAAACACAAAAGGGTCGTTTATAGTTCGTTAAAGACCGAGTTTAAAACCCTAGATATGCCAAGTGATGTGGTGTTGCAAGCCTTATTTGATAAGGAATCCTCAACTTTTGAAGATTCTACCGAGCAAATCTTATTTAAACAGGCTGCGGTATCTAAACAATATGAATGGTCAGTTATCACTATGCTCGACCGTAAATATCTTAACTTAGTTGCTGCTGAAGCTTGGTCAGATGCATTGGGACTTGCGCTTGCGATTATTGTATTGAGCTCTATTTTTGTCCGTCAGCTCACGCGATTGTTGGTGCGTCCAATTGTGGCGCTCAGTCATGATATTCGTGCTTACGAACCTTCAACTTTAATCGAAAATTCGGCTAATGCAGACAGCAGCTTTCTAGAAATAATTGAGTTGCAGCAACAGTTCAATCAGTTGGCGTTTAAGCTAACACTGAGTTTTACAAAACAAAACCAAGCAAGCTTGGAAAACGAAAGACTTAACCGCAAGCTTACCGACTTCAATCGTGAGTTAGAGCAGCAAGTCGCTGAGAAAACGGAAGAGCTAACTAAAGCCGTTGAAGCCGCTAATGCCGCCAACCATTCCAAGAGCCGATTCCTCGCCAATATGAGCCATGAAATTAGAACGCCGTTAAATGGAATTATCGGTATGTCGGATAGCTTGATCAGAGAGCAAAGCCTTAGCAATGAGATGGCAGACCAAATAACAATTATACGGCAATCGGCAAAGAATCTAATGCTTATCCTCAATGATATTTTGGATTATTCTAAAATCGAGGCGGGGGCTTTAAAAATAGAACGTCGAGTTGTGAACTTGCAAGAAATGCTCGACAGTTTGGTCAGCATTTTTAAAATTTCCAATGTCAGATATGGCGTTGAGTTTAAGTACGAAAAGGGTAGTGAACTACCTACATACCTTGAGTTAGATGAACTACGTGTATCACAAGTGGTAAATAATTTACTCAGCAATGCTGGAAAGTTTACCAACAAAGGCCAGATCACATTCTCCGTCCATTATGATAGTGGGATATTAAAGTTTACCGTTGCTGACACTGGGATCGGCATTTCAAAAGCGCAGCAGGAAACGTTATTTCATGAGTTTACTCAAGCAGATCTTTCAACCACAAGAAAGTTTGGTGGTACTGGACTTGGCTTAGCCATTTCTAAAAAACTAGTTGAAGCGATGCATGGTGAGATAAGGATTCACAGTGAGCTTGGGCTTGGAAGTCAATTCTATGTAGATATTCCGGCCTCAAAAGGGCAGGGGGTCAAGAGAGAGCAACAAGAAGTTGGGGCACCTGATTTCAACGGCCTTGATATTCTATTGGTAGAGGACAATAAAATTAACCAAGTGGTTGTTGGTAAGTTGCTCGAGAAAACCCATTGCTTGTTAGACAAAGTGGACGACGGAGTCGAAGCCTTAGTAGCGATGAAGGCGAAGAACTATGCCTTGGTTTTAATGGATTGCCAAATGCCGAATATGGATGGTTTTGCTTGTACCAAAGCAATCAGAAACGAGCCAAATATTTATGGCAATCCACATATTATTGCGATAACAGCCAACGCCTACGAGGAAGATAAACAAAAATGTATCCAGGCGGGCATGGATGATTTTATTGCAAAACCCATTGATATTAATGAACTCTATCAAAAACTTAGTGAATGGCAGCGCTCAGAACTGCCTGATAGTGAAACGCTAGATAAGGGCTAACGCTTGTTAGCCCGCAGTCACTACATTAAAGTATTGAGCCCGAGGTCAAGCTCTTGAGCGTTCATGCTGTTCGTAAAATGCCAGTAAATCGTCAATCGCCATAGGCTTTGCGAAGTGATAGCCTTGCATATATTCACAGCCTACGTCTCTTAGGTAATTAAGCTGAGATTCTGTCTCTACACCTTCTGCAATACACTTCATGTTTAAGCTTTGTGCCAGTAAATAAATGGTTCTAATGATAGATTTATTCGCGGGTTTTGCGCTCATGTTACGTACAAATCCTTGATCAATTTTTATGATATCAAGAGGGAACTCATTCAGGTACGTAAGTGACGAAAAGCCGGTGCCGAAGTCATCGAGTAGTAATACAAAGTCAGCCCGTTTCATTTCGTTGATAGTTGCCCGAGCCTTAACCATATCAGACATAAAGATTGACTCGGTGATTTCAAGTCTTAAACACCGGTTAGTGAGACCATGCGCTTTTAAAATCTCAGTGAATTGGTGGGCAATGTCTGAGCGTAAAATATGAACTGCGCTTAAATTAAGAGATAAATAAAAGTCGGGTTCTTGTGTAAACAATGGACGCAATTCTATCAAGGCTCTGATAAGCGCTTGTTCAGTCAAGGTTTCAATCAAACCGCTTTCTTCTGCTATTGGAATAAAATCGCATGGAGGAATTAGCATGTCATTATTGCGCCAGCGCATAAGTAATTCGACGCCTGCAAGCTGACCTGTAGTGGTATTGATGATCGGCTGATAGTGATTGAAAAACTCACCGTCTTTAACCGCCGTTTTCATTGCGGTTTCTAACCGAAGCTTTTTACTGATCTCTTCATTCATTGACTCAGTAAAGAACTTGAATGCATTTCTTCCCGACTGCTTTGCATGGATCATGGCGATATCCGCATTACGGATCAAGGATTCTGAATCCGGTGCATCGAATGGATAAACCGCAACGCCAATACTGGCAGATACACTCATGGTGATCCCATCAATTTCAATACGTTCGGGTATGTGCTTCACTAAGCGAGTAACTACTTCACTCACATATTCGATACTAGGGAAGGACTTAATTAGCACGAGAAACTCATCGCCGCTCTGTCTTGCTAAGATACAGTTATTATTTATTTGCTCTTTGATCCGTTTGGTTATCGCGACCAGTAATTTATCGCCGATATGGTGTCCGTAGGCATCATTGATTGGTTTAAATTTATCTAAATCAATAAAGAGTAGGGCGCAGCTTTGCTGTGTGTTGTTTGCGTTAAACAGTGCAAATTCAATATGCTGTAGCATCAAGCTGCGATTTGGTAGCTCCGTCAAAGCGTCGAAATTGGCGAGATATCTAAGTTCATTCTCGGCTTTCTTTTGCTCTGTCAGATCGGTAACAACGACCACGAAGTATTGGAGGTTCACATTGTCCTTGGAAACCGCGCTAATACTAAGTTGAACCGGGTGCACTTTATCCCAGCCGTCTGTAACTTGAACTTCCTGTCTTAGATATTGATTCGGTCCAAGAGATTTTAAATTTGCAATTAAACCGTGGAACTTCTTTTGCCCGATAGCATTAACAAAACGCTCGGTCGTTAAGTCGTTTAACGCTTCGTTTTCCTGCAGTTGAAACGCTCTACAGAAGCTACTATTGACTGAAATGGGTTGTAAATTAGGGTCTAAAATCAAAATCCAATCGTTCACTTGGCTGAAGGCCTCGCCCAGCATATTTGCGCGCATCTGGTTCGCTTTTTGCGTGGTTACATTGGTATAAATGCCGTGCAGTTCAGTGGCTTTACCTTGTGAGTCAAATTCTGCGACTTGGCCAAAGTCATGAAACCAATGCCAATTATTGTCTGCGCAGCGCAGTCGATAAGATAGAGAGAGCTGCTCTTTAGTGGGGTTAGAAATAAATTTCTTCCAAGCACGTTCGACGAGTTCTCTATCATCTGGGTGAATGGCGTTATAGTGCTCTTGCAGCGTCATCGTATCGCTCTCAAAGCCCAGCGCTTCGGCCCGCTGTTGTGTGATCTGGCGTGCAGCGAGATCCGCCGACCACACACCGCTTTTAGTTGATTTCAACGCCAGTTTTGTCTGTCTTCCCGCATGCGTTACGGCTCTAAGTGCCGTTTCAAGCTGACGTTGTTTTTGTTTGTGCTTGATAATGATGAGCAATATTAGCGCGAATGCACTTAGACTGTATAAGCTTAATGCAAAAGGCGAGCGCCAAGGAGAGTGGGCAACATTAAAGCGCAAGTTGAGTGCGTTGCTCAGGTCTTCGCTGTCAAGTGAACGCGGTGCAATGACTAACTGATAATCACCAGGAAGTAATTGATTTAGAAATACTTTATTTCGTTTTAAGCTTGAAAACGTCAGTGCACTTGGGCCATGCAAAGAAGCTTGGTATTGAATGTGATGATCGGCATTGAAGTCAAAGTCAGAAAACTGTAGTTCTATGCCCATGTCGTCAAACTTAAAATCAAGTGCTTGCAAAATTGCGTCAGGGGCTAAGTAGGTTTGATCTCTGCTTAAGATATCCATTTGGGTGATCAGTAGTGGGCGGCGCTTAACAGCACTATCTGAAAACTGTTCCGGATCGAAAGTGATAGAGCCGTTTACTGTGCCGAACATCAGCTTGCCAGATTCAAGTGCTGCTGCAGCGCCGCCGTTAAACTCAAGCGTCGGCAGACCTTGATTCGTTCCGAAGGTTTCCAAGACTTTATTTATTGGGTCAAATTTAAACATGCCGCGTTGACTGCTGGCCCAAATCATTCCATCTCTGTCCAACAGGAGGTTGTAGATAGCATTACTCATCAAACCTTGTTCAGTCGTTAGCTTGTATTCTTCGGCGTAAGTATCTTTATTGATCCCGACAAGACCTTCGGTTGAGGTTGCCAACCATAGCGTTCCAGCTCTATCTACTACCCAACTATTAACGGCTGAGACCAAGTGTTTATCCAATTTGTTGTAAATCGTTGTTAGGGTATCTGTTGACTCATTATATTTGACCAAACTGATGTCCGTACTTATCCAATATTCATCATCGGTCGCATCCAAAGGCGGCAGGATCAAAAAGCTTTGTGATGCTGCCAGCTGTTTTGATAATCCCTCTAAAGCGCGTACCGTATTGGTGACTGCATCATATTCGTAAAATCCATTGCTATTGATAAATGGAAACTTGCTTTCTGAGTACTTAGCGATACCCCAACTATATGGCTCAAGTTTGTCACCACTTTCAAGCGTAATTGGGCTTAGCTGTTTGGTGTCGATGTTAAATAGCGCGGTCTCTTGAGTTGTTTGGATTAGAAAGGTATTTTCGTCGAAATGTGAAGAATTAAAAATAGAGAATACGGCATCTGCTCCGTATAGTGCTTTTGCATCTCTATTTTGCAAATAGCTAGATTTCAATTGGCGGGTGCTTAAATCAAACTCGTTAATGCCGTTATCTGTACCAAGGAGCACCGTATTTTTGCTGGTAGGATGAATTGACCAGATATTGTTATTGGCAAATCTGTCTTGAGTACTGATGAATGTGGTAAAACGTAGGGAGCTGGAAGGCCATAAATATGCGCCATCATTATATGTACCCATCCATAGGTTGTTGTTTCTATCTGCGTAAAGCTTAGTGATACTGGGATTAGTGAGGCGATATTGTCCCTCGGTTAAGGATAGGACTTTTGAGCTGGTTTTTTTTCTTCTATCAATAAGAAACAATCCATGCTCCGTAGCAATAAACTCGCCATAGGGAGTGATTTGGTGTCCCCAAATATTTTTCTCAGGAACAAGCTCATAGCTTTTTGAAGCAACCAGTGTTTGGTTACTGACTGGGATGACATATAAACCTTCTACAGTACCAACAAGGAGTCCCAACGATGGGTCGCGTTTGAGTAATTTAACATCATGACGGAGTTCTGATTTTGAATCAGTGTAACTTATTTGCTCTACGTTACCGGTTGCAAGAGAATAAGTGAACAGGCCTTCTGTTGTACCAATAATCACAAAGTTACCGATAATGTTTATGGCGCGAATGTAACTACTTGGTTTGAAGTGAGTGAGTAATTCAGATTTTAACGTATTGCTGTCTAATGTGTAGAGGTCGCTTTCAATGGAAAAGATGATATTTTCTCGATGACCAACAGCTGTGGCGATGGGTTTTGGAACTGCGTTATTGTCTTGGCGTTTACCGTCGTAGATTTGTTGAATTGTGTAGTCATCTACATTTAGTAAAAACGCGCCGCTGGCACCTGTAGAGATCAAAAGCTCATCATTCGATATATTGAATAACCCAACTATTTCTTGTTCATCAAGACCCTTAGAAGCGGCAATATTAATGAGTTGATTGCCGTCATAACGGTTTAACCCTTGCAGAGTACCTATCCAAATGAAGCCATGTTTGTCTTGTGTTATGTCAGTGATTGCAGATTGGCTTAAGCCTTCTTCGACAGAGAAGCGAGAAGTATATTGGCCGAAGTTATGGGCGTGGCTAGGCGCGACTATGCAACACAAAGAAAATAATATAAAAAAACACAATAGCGCTTGCTTCATTAAAAGACCTTTCTCTATCCAATCTCATTTAGTCCTTTAACAACATGTTACCAAATCAAACTAAGCTGATCCGCGCTAATAAAACTGTTAGCGGTGACGCGCAGTCTAGCGGAAATACTAGATTGAAATCAACTTAAACCTTGGTTTTTATGCAATATATTTAACAATTTATACATGTTTAAGGTTTGTCATTTGTAGCAAATAAAACAATCTACTTGGATGCAAGAGCACCCTTACTCTTATGTGTAAAGTAACGCTTATCAAGTTAATTTAAGCGTAGCAGTTTTATTGGATTTTTCTTAATTTTATAGAAATAACCATCGGCTAGAGAAAGGTGTTTTGCTGAGCATGAATCACTAAGTCTTTGCAGCAGCTTACAAAGAAAAATAATTCGCATTTATAGCTAAGGTATGTGTTGATAATTGTTATCGTTTAGATTAAACTTGTTTTCAGTTAATGAGTTTGAGATTGGTTTTCATTTATGTACGTATGCATTTGTCATGGTGTTACAGATAAAAAGATTGCAGAGACGATAGACAATGGTGCTCGTTCGATGCGTGATCTTAGCCAGACATTATCTGTTGGTAAGCAGTGTGGAAAATGCTGTAACTGTGCGAAGAAAATTTTAAATGAAAAGCTGATTGCTATTGTTGATGTCACTGATCAGGTTGCGTAACGACACATTATCACGCAACCTCAATTAAATACTTATAGTTGAGACTGTAAGTAGTTTTCTATTCCCATCACCTTAATTAGGTGCTGCTGAGTTTCAAGCCAGTCAATTTGCTCTTCTTGCTCGTTTTGAATTTTGTCTAGCGCTTCACGGCTAATGTAATCTTGCTTTTCTTCACACAACTTAATTGCTGCTTGCAGATCAACCAAAGATGCTTGCTCAAATGCCATATTGCAATCAATCATCTCAGCGCTGTTTTCACCAATCTTTAAACGACCTAAATCTTGTAAATTAGGCAGGCCTTCTAAGAACAAAATTCGCTCGATAAGGCGGTCAGCGTTTTTCATTTTTTGGATTGAAACTTTATAATCCGCTTTATCTAACTGGCTAAAACCAAAGTCTTTAAACATACGTGCGTGCAAAAAGTATTGATTGATACCCACCAATTCATTGGCCAATACTTTATTAAGCGCTACGATTACTTCTCTATCACCTTTCATTTGTAGAGTCCTTAATTAAAGCTGAGATTGGATATAATTAGGAGCACCGATAAGATCAATCAGGCGAATTTGCTGCTCTAGCCAGTAAACATGATCTTCTTCTGTATCAAACAACAGCTTTTCAAGCGTTTCTCGAGATTGGTAATCTTGTTCTTCTTCACAGATTTTGATTGCTTCTTTAACGCATTCGACGACTTCAAGCTCTAGTTTTAAGTCGTTTTCCATCATAGACTTAACATCTTGGCCGATGAGTAGATCACGACGTTTTGTCATGTTAGGTACCCCTTCCAAGAAAAGAATGCGTTTGATCAACCAATCCGCATGCGTGGTTTCTTCTTCACGTTCGTGCTCAAGGCGTTGGTATAGTTTGCTCAAACCCCAATCTTCGTACATACGTGAATGGATGAAATATTGATCGATAGCTGCAAGCTCATTGGCTAATAGCTTATTGAATGCGTCGATGACTTTTTGTTTACCTTGCATGCTGTTACCTCAAACTGTGAATATGCGGCTAGTCTAACGGATTTATGTGATGTGTCAATGAAAAATCTTTATAAAACAGTGTGTTATATATTGATTATAATTCGCATTTAAGTTGATGTTTTGGCCTAACAATGCAAATTATTGTTATTTCATTTTGAGTAGGATCAGTAATGACAGCAAAAAAATAAGACTTAAAGCTTAGCGCTACTATTGACAGAACAAGTGCAGGTGGTAAATTGACATCGATCTTTTGTGTTAAAGAGAAGTGTAGATTTGAATAAGCTAATCCTGATTTTTGTGATGCTTCTACTTGCGGTGCAATCCGTAAGTGTATTTGCGTCTGAATCTAGCTTCCATCAAATCGAAGTGTCTCACCTCCAACATACTCACGACCATGCTGAAGATGTGCAAGCAGACTCCAGCGGACATCATACAAAAGATTGCCACCACTGTGGTCATTGCAGTGGGACGCATTTGAATTTAGTGATTTTAAAATCTTTTATCCCCTTTGAAATGCGACCAAATAGCGAAATTTATCCTCAATCAGATACCAAAGTGCGTGCTTTTGTAGAGCAAGCACATCGTCCACCGATCGCTTAAGTAGCGGTTATCATTGAAGGCGTGAACTCAATTTAACTTCACTAACCTGTGTTTAGGTTAATGCGTAAATTGATAAACCCAACTTAGCGCAAATTCGTGTTTGTGAGTAAACAACTAGGCCTGTTTTCTATGCTTATGAGTTTTGCTTTCAGTGATACTGCCCACTCCGTTTATACCAATTGTATTAAGTAAATGAGCTACTTTAACACCGGTTGGTATTACTCCTTCTTAGCTGATGACGTTGATTACAGATAAATCACGTCTGCTTGAGAAGTGCATTCTTGTTCGCAAATTGGCACTGTAACAGCAATGCTTGGTGCAATTCGTTAAACAAGCTAACGGTTTTGAACGTCAACTTACGTTCTTGAGTAAAAGAGTATCGAATGACAAACTTTAAAATTTTCTCCATCTATTTCGCGGTGAACGCGCTTTTTAGCTCGCTTGCATATGCCGGCGACGGTCATGAAGAACATGAAGAGGAAGAAAATGCCATCGTACTAACGCAACAGCAGATGCGTTTTGCCGGAATTCAGACCAAGGAAGTCAAGCTGGAAAGCCATGAGCGTTTTTATTTTGCACCTGGGGAAGTAAAAGCCAATGGCTATACCAGCTATTTAGTATCGCCAAGAGCCGATTCAATCGTGTTAAAGCGACACACTACGCTTGGTTCTATGGTTAATGTTAACGACCCACTTATCACCTTATTCTCGGAGGCAATGGCGCAGGCCCAAGCGCAGTATTTGGTCGCTTCAACAGAGTGGGATAGAGTTAAACGCTTAAGAAAAGAAACCATCAGTGAGCGTGAACGCGTTCAAGCAAGTGCCGATTTTAGTTCGGCTTATTCAAAGTTGTTGGCACTTGGAGTAACAGAAAAGGAGATTAAAGAAATAGCCACTAAGCCCGCCAGTGAACTTGGCCAATATACGCTCGTTGCTGAGCGCGAGGGGGTGGTAACTCAAGATGCCTTTACGCAGGGCCAGCATGTTGCTTCTGGCACAACTTTAATGGCAATCACTGATGAAAGCGAGCTATGGGTGGAAGCCCGTTTACAACCGAACTCTCAACTTTCGTTAGCGGTTAACTCTAAAGCATTGATTGGCATAGAAGATCAGCAATATGCGGCTCGTGTTATCCAAGAAGCGCATACTATCGACCCCATTACTCGAACCAGACAGATCCGCCTATTGGTTGAAAATAGTGACGACAAGCTACACGCAGGGATGTTTGTAAACGTCAACTTTATCATACCTTCAAAGGAATCAATCATTGCGCTACCTGCAGACGCGTTAAGTCGCGGTCCTGACGGTGATTGGGTGGTGTACATCGAAGAAGCGCCCGGCGAGTTCCATCCTAAAGAAGTGACTTTAGGTGAAGACTTTGGCGCTCAGGTTGAAGTTATCGGTTTGGCTGTGGGTGAGCGCGTGGCCGTAACCGGAGCGTTCTTTATTGCCTCAGAACAAGCCAAATCAGGCTTCGACCCGCATAACCATTAAGGGGAGCCTCATCATGTTTAATCGAATTATCGATTGGTCTGTAAACAATCGGCTTCTAATTATTCTTTTTTTACTCGTTATCACAGCAACTGCTAGCGTGACTATTCCAAAACTCAACTTAGATGCGTTTCCCGATGTAACGAATGTGCAGGTTGCGGTGAATACTGAAGCGCCGGGACTGGCAGCGGAAGAGGTTGAGCAGTTAATCACCTATCCAATTGAGGCTGTAATGTATGCCTTGCCTGATGTGCAGCAAGTGCGTTCAATTTCTAAAACAGGTCTATCTGGCGTTACGGTGGTATTTAAGGAAGGCACCGATATCTATTTTGCCAGACAGTTGGTATTTGAGCGCCTCCAAGCTGCAAAGGAGTTGATCCCAAGCGGTGTGGGTACGCCAGAAATGGGGCCAAATACGTCAGGGCTTGGTCAAGTATTTCAATATATGCTGATGAGCGAGCCGAACTCTGAATATGATGCAATGGCCTTACGTAGTCTCAATGACTGGGTGGTCAAGCTGTTAATTATGCCAATTGACGGAGTAACTGATGTATTGGCCTTTGGCGGCGATGTGCGCCAGTATCAAGTCAATATCGACCCAAATAAGCTATTGGCTTATGCACTCACTCAGCAAGATGTGGTGAGTGCCATCGAGCGTAATAACCAAAATGTCGGCGGCTGGTATTTAGAGCGCGGTCAAGAGCAGTTGGTGATCCGCGGAACTGGCTGGTTTCAAAGTGGGGAGAAGGGGATCCAGGAGATTGCCAACGTGCCCGTCAAAACCATTGATGGCACGGTCGTGACTGTGGCTCAGGTTGCCACTGTATCGATTGGTGGAGAAATCCGTCAAGGCGCGGTGACGATGTCTAGAAAAAGCGCCTCTGGTGAAGTGGAACAGCTCGGTGAAGTCGTAACAGGTATAGTGCTTAAGCGAATGGGAGCAAACACCAAAGCAACCATTGATAGCATTAACAACCGCGTAGAACTTATTAATAAAGCATTACCTGAAGGGGTAAGGTTTGAGCCTTTTTACGACCAGTCTGATTTAATCAGCAAAGCAGTACAAACAGTCGTTGAAGCCTTGGCACTGGCATTTATTTTTATCGTTGTGGTGCTCGCGCTGTTTTTAATGAACCTGAGAGCGACTTTTCTGGTGCTCATTTCAATTCCTATTTCAATTGCCATTGCACTTGTGGTTATGGCGTGGCTTGGCGTATCGGCCAACTTAATGTCGCTAGGCGGTATCGCAGTCGCGATAGGGATGTTAGTTGACGGCTCAGTGGTGATGGTAGAAAACATCTTTAAACACCTAACAAGGCAAAAGGAAAGCGATGACTTCTCTGTAGGACTCATTGTTGAGCTCGCAGGAAAGGAAGTGGCGAGGCCAATCTTTTTTGCTGCCAGTATTATCTTAGTGGTGTTCACTCCTTTATTTAGTTTTGAAGGGGTTGAAGCTAAACTATTTCAACCTATGGCAATCAGTATTATTTTGGCTGTTATTGCGGCGATATTTGTTGCCCTTATCATTGTCCCAGCACTTGCGACCTACTTATTTAAACATGGTGTTAAAGCGCGAGAGAGTATTATTCTCGTCGTGCTAGAAAAAGGCTACCGCTGGACGTTAAATCGAGTGTTGCATAGGCAAAAGTTGTTGATGGCAATGGTCATATTATTGATGGCGGCGGCCGGTTTTACGTTCACTAAAATTGGTACCGAGTTTGTCCCAGAACTTGAAGAAGGCACCATCAACTTAAGGGTAACGCTGGCACCTTCCGCCAGTCTTGAAACCGCGCTGAATGTTGCGCCTGAGCTGGAAAAAATGTTGCTCACTTTTCCTGAAGTAAACTACGCGCTGAGCAGAATTGGTCGAGCGGAGATAGGAGGCGATCCTGAACCGGTAAATAACATTGAAATCTATATTGGCCTTGCGCCAGTAGCACAGTGGCAAAGCGCAAATAATCGCTACGAATTACAAGCTTTGATGGAACAAAAGCTATCGGCTTACCCCGGCTTACTGTTTAATTTTTCACAGCCTATTGCGACGCGTGTCGATGAATTACTCTCAGGTGTTAAAGCGCAGTTGGCGATTAAGTTGTTTGGCCCAGACCTAGCTGTGCTTGCAAAAAAAGGCAAGGAAATTGAGGCTGCCGTGGCGCAAGTTGAAGGAACAGAGGGCGTACAACTTGAGCAAATAGCTGGTGAGTCACAGCTGATCATCACCCCAAAACGTCAAGCCTTATCGCGCTACGGTTTAGCTGTTGGCGATGTTATGGCTTTAGTGCAAGATGGCATTGGCGGCAGTAAAGCGGGGCAGGTTATCAACGGTAATGAGCGCTATGATATTTACGTCCGCTTGGCACCTAAGTACCGTCAAAGCAAACAGACCATTGAAGAAATACGTTTACAATCAAGTTCAGGTGCGTGGATCCGGTTGGCTGATGTTGCGAATGTTGAATATCAATCTGGTCCACCGCAAGTAAGGCGAGATGACGTTCAACGTCGAGTGGTGATCCAAGCTAATGTGCAAGGTCGGGATATGGGCAGTGTAGTAAGTGATATTCGCGCGGCTATTGATAGTAAAGTTGACTTACCAACAGGTTATGGTGTTGAAATCGGTGGTCAATTTGAAAACCAGCAACGAGCACAAAAACGCTTGGCAATCGTGGTGCCGCTATCTTTGGCGCTAATAGCACTCCTACTTTACTTTGCATTTGGTTCAATGGCTCAGGCTGCGCTTATTTTAGTGAATGTGCCGCTGGCAGTTATTGGCGGGGTATTTTCTTTATATATCTCAGGACAATATCTATCGGTCCCAAGCTCGGTTGGGTTTATCACCTTATTCGGTGTCGCGGTACTCAATGGTGTGGTCATGGTTGAGAGCATAAACCAGCGATTGGCTGCGGGAGAATCGCTTCATTCAGGTGTCTTTGAGGGAGCAATTTCAAGGCTTAGACCCGTGCTTATGACTGCGATAACCTCAGCACTTGGACTTATTCCCATGCTGTTATCGACAGGAGTGGGCGCTGAAATTCAAAGGCCGCTTGCCAGTGTAATTGTTGGTGGATTATTAACGTCAACCTTGCTGACCTTGTTTGTATTGCCAGCACTTTATCCACTATTCTCAAAGCAAATTAAAAATTCGTAATGCCCGTGGGGGCCATTGAAAGTGGCCCCTTCTTCGGATCAATAAATAGGATTGAGTATGTCTCACGCACATCATCACCATCATGGAAACAAGCTCGGTTGGGCCGTATTTGTTAATATTCTACTGAGTGTCGCGCAGGTCGTTGGTGGCATTCTCTCTGGCAGTCTCTCTTTGGTTGCTGATGCGCTACATAATTTAAGTGACGCTGGTGCGCTTATTATCGCGTTAGTCGCGCAAAAAGTTGCAAGAAAGCCGGCCTCACTTGAACTCACTTATGGCTATCAACGTGCTGAAATAATTGGGGCGTTAATTAATAGCGCGACACTCATCGTTGTTGGGGTTTATCTGTTATTCGAGGCGATTTCTCGATTTTTAAATCCAGAGCCAATTGACGGCTGGATAGTGGTGTGGCTCGCGGCCTTGGCGTTAGTTATCGATGTTATCACAGCGCTTATTACTTATTCTGCAGGTGCAAAAACCAGCCTAAATATTCGTGCGGCATTTATTCATAATGTTTCTGATGCTGCGGCTTCCGTTGCGGTGATCGTGGCTGGAACATTAATCATCTTATATCAATGGTATGTGGTGGATCTTATCGCCACTGTGTTGATCTCCGCGTACGTGATTTATCATGGCGTAGAACTGAGTAAAAGTAGTATTAGAATTCTCATGCAGGCGACGCCAGATAATATGAATATTCAGGAGGTTAAGAAATACCTTGAGACACAAGAGAATGTTAAAACAGTAAGCCATATCCATGTTTGGCAGCTCAATGAGCATGAATATATTTTAGAGGCGCAAGTTGTCATTACGTCCTTGAGCGACCAAAGCACGCTAGCGCGGTTAAAAGAGGGGTTACAGTCGCGGTTTGGATTGTCGCACACCACACTTGAATTAACCGAGGACTCTTTGGTAACACACCAGTGTGTAGAAATTGAATAAATGCAAATGAAAATGGTTTGCATTAATGTTTATGTGATCGTATAGTGCCCCAATAGCTCATACAGGTTTGCTTGCACAAGTAAGCTAGTTCGGTAATAGGGTAGAATATGAAAAATCGCATGGACCTTAGTGCAAATCGCTTAGCCAGCGGAGCTTGCGCGTTATCTTCAGTGCTGTCACCTTGGCAAGCTAAAATACTCTCTGGTAATCAAGCATATCAAGCGCAAATATTTCTGCGTGCCCGTGACGAATATCAGGTTGCATTGACACTCGCAACAGGTATTTTAGATGAATTTTTATTATGCCAAAAAGACAATGTCGTGATGAGTGCCATAGCGCATAGTCTACCTGCCGTCGTGGTATCCGCGCATAATCTAGCTGACACTTTTATTGCGCTAGAACAGCCAAATAGAGCGTGCCAGCAACTTATCTCAATCCATCTGAAAATACATGCAACTTACCTAGAATATGCCAACGAACTTGCACCTATTGTCTTGCATCATTTGCATAAAACTCGACAAGAGTTGATCCACTTTGCAAAACGCTACCCTCACTTACCTGAGCTGATTCATCAAATTAACGAAGCGATGCTGGTAACGCACCTGCATGCTCGCGTTTTACATTAACATTTGGAGGTCGAATGGCTTATACCTTACCTGAGTTACCGTACGCATATGATGCACTGGAACCACATATCGACGCGAAAACGATGGAGATCCATCATACTTTGCATCATCAGACATATATAAACAAAGCAAACGCCGCGTTAGAGGGGACAGAGTTCGCAGGTAAAGACACCGAAACGTTACTGAGAAATATTAAAACGTTACCTGAAAACTTACAAAAAGCAGTGCAAGAACATGTCGGCGGGCACAATAACCATAGTTTGTTCTGGCAAATTATGACTCCAAATTATGCGCCTCTATGTGACGGGCCGTTAAAACAAGCGATAGAAAGTGAGCTCAGTGGTTTTGATAGCTTTAAAACTGAATTTACAAACGCTGCTGTCAGTCGATTTGGTAGTGGCTGGGCATGGTTAGTTGTAGATGAAAATGGCAAGTTAGCGGTGACGAGTAGTCTTAACCAAGACAGCCCCTACATGGAGCAGCACACCCCAATATTGGGTTTAGATGTGTGGGAACATGCTTATTACCTCAAATATCAGAATCGTCGACCAGAATACATCGCGGCTTTTTACAACGTCATTAATTGGTCTGAAGTCGAGCGCAGATATAACCAAGCAGTAGGTTAGTACTTTTCTTATTTCCTCAGTTAGTTAAGCCCTTAGCGGGCTTTTTTCATGAATACTCCAAACATGGTTGAGTACCAAAAATGGCTAGTTTGCTATAGTGATAGCTATTAGACTGAGTGAAAACGAAGTACGAGCGAAAGTCATGTATACACCAGAAGTTTGTTCTCAAGCTAGAAATAGTCGCGATGCTAGATTTGATGGGTTGTTTTTTGTTGCGGTCAAGAGCACCGGCATTTATTGTCGGCCAATATGCCCAGCACCTGCTGCAAAAGAAAAGAATGTAGAGTATTTTCAATTTGCCCACAATGCTGCGCAAGCAGGCTTTAGGCCTTGTATTCGCTGCCGTCCCGATAGTGCACCGGGTAGTTATGCATGGCTTGGCACGGAAACAACCGCAGTTAGAGCCAAAAAGTTAATCGATGAGGGAGCCTTAATACGTCATTCGACAGAAGACTTAGCCGATAGGTTAGGCATTTCGGTCCGTTACTTAAATAAAGTATTCAATCAATACGTTGGCACCAGCCCCAAACAATATGCACTTTATAAGCAATGTGACTTAGCTAAGCAGCTTTTACAGCAAAGTGACCTTCCTGTTACGCAAGTCGCGTTTGCCGCCGGCTTTAACTCATTGCGACGCTTTAATGATGCATTCCAAAAGCTGTATCAGTTATCACCAAGTCAACTCAGAAAAGACGCCGGTAGTGGCTCTACCATTGCAATTTACTTGTCCTATCGACCACCATACAACTGGGATAAAATGCAGCAGTTTTTAGCAATGAGAATTGTGCCAGGTATCGAGTGGTTAACAGAAAACAGTTATGGGCGAACCGTGATGATACAAGGTGAAATAGGGCGTTTCACCGCGACTATCGAACCTGAAAAACATCGTTTTAAAGTGGCTATCGCGCTCTGTGATTTATCCTTGTTAGTTCCGATGATTGCGCAGATCAGGCGTGTGTTAGATTTAGATGCGGACACCTGTTTTATTGAGTCTCACCTTCATGAAGCCGCACCTGATTTGCCGCTACAAGAGGGACTCAGATTACCCGGGATTTGGAGTGAGTTTGAAGCGGGCATGAGAGCTATTTTGGGTCAACAAATCAGTGTTCAAGCGGCGAGAAGCTTACTCGCTTTATTGGTCGAAACGCTCGGTGAGGTGGCTGAAGATGGCATGCGTTATTTCCCTAAGCCTAAGGCCGTATTTGATAGTGATCTTGCCTTTTTCAAAATGCCTGAGCGACGAAAGGCGGCTATTAAAGCTTTTGCTGAGCAATACGTTGGTTCGGAGCATGTTGAACTTGATGACTGGTTAAAGATTAAAGGTATAGGCCCTTGGACTGTCGATTATGCAAAAATGCGCGGATTGAGTCACCCAGACATTTACTTGGGTGGTGATTTGGGGGTTAAAAAGGCAATGGAAAAATCCTTAAAAACAATAGATATCGAAAAGTGTGCTCCTTTTCGTTCTTATTTAACTTTTCAACTATGGCAACAATTATGATTGAAACTACATTAACCTCGCCCACTGGAGAGTGGATAATACAAGCATCTAGTATTGGTTTACGATATGTCGGTTTTTTTCCAAAAACGCGCTATGAGCAAGGGGAAAATCGGCATACAGAAATGGCAAAAAAACAGTTAACAGAATACTTTGCTGGCAAACGCCAACGCTTTGATGTGGTACTTGATGTGGATGGTACGCACTTTCAAAAGCAAGTCTGGCAGGTGTTGGCACAAGTACCATTTGGTGAAACGCATAGTTATGGTTGGATAGCTGAGCGCTTAGGAAACAAAAATGCTGTCCGTGCTGTTGGCGCTGCTAACGGCAAAAATCCAATTAGTATCATCGTGCCTTGTCATCGCATTATTGGTGCAAATGGCAAACTAACAGGATATGCTGGCGGACTTGAAGCGAAAGAGTGGTTGTTACAACATGAGGGAGTGAGCTTCAAAAAATAGAGTATACTAGTGGTTAATCGTTGTTATTTCGATTGACTATATGTTTGGAGTGAATGTTGAGACTGCTATTTATTGTTTTTTGCGTTTTTACTTCGTGGGCCTGTATGGCAACAGAGGTTCGCTTTTGTTATGAAGATAAACATGCTCCACCCTTTATCCATGGTGCAGGACAAACTGTGCCATCGGCAAATCCAGGCGTCACGATCCAGATAGTACAACAGCTTGACGAGCACGTAAAAGAGGTGAGCTTCACCTACACTCGAAAGCCATGGAGCCGTTGTTTGCATGAGCTGGAAAATGGTAAAGTTGATGCCGTGGTGGCAAGCCATCGAGCGTCTAGAGAAGGGCTAATGGCATATCCAAAGAACCCCGATGGCACTGTTGCACAGCAATATGCAATTAATCGGATCAGCACTTGTTTACTCAAAAGCAAAACCAATAAAGCACCATTAAATCTGGGCAAAGAAATAGAACTCGCAGTCCCTCGTGGCTATGCTATTCGAGAAAGTATGCCAAAGCATTTTTCCATATTTGAAACCGACTCGTTGGAGCATGCTATTGCCTTGGTTGAAAATGAATTACTTGATGCGACCATAGGTCTTTGCCAAATCGGTAATATGCCAATCACATTATCACCCCCCTTTAACCACTTAGAAGCGGTTTTTCCACCGTTAGAAACGTCGTTTGGTTTTATGGCATTTTCTGAGCAGTTTTATCAGCAGCACCCTGAGTTAAGCTGGAAAGTGTGGCGTGCAAGTCAGCTTATTAACCTCGACACCTTATATAGTGAGTATTTACGTTCACAAACCACCCAAATGGATAAGCAATAGATCTTTTAATCGTTAGTCAGTAAACTAGCGCGAATTTTTATTTCGAAATATCTATTATGGCTCAGCTTTATTTTTACTATTCGGCAATGAATGCCGGTAAATCTACGACTTTATTGCAGTCGGCATTTAACTACCGAGAGCGAGGCATGCGCCCGTTTATTATCACAGCTGCAATTGATAACCGTGCTGGTGTGGGCAAAGTAGCGTCGCGTATCGGTTTAGAGGCTGAGGCGCAAGTTTTTGAAAGCCAAACAGATGTGAAAGCACTACTGATGTCTGCTCATACCGAGAATAAAATAGACTGTGTATTGGTAGATGAGTGCCAGTTTCTAACAAAAGCTCAAGTCGCAGAGCTGACGGATATCGTCGATGAACTGCGGATCCCGGTATTATGCTATGGTCTTAGAACGGACTTTCGTGGTGAGCTGTTTGAAGGCTCGCAATATTTGCTGGCATGGGCAGATAAATTGATTGAGCTAAAAACCATCTGTCACTGCGGTCGCAAAGCAAACCGAGTGCTTCGCACCGATGAGCACGGCAAAGCTATTGCGGATGGCGATCAAGTTGTGATTGGTGGTAACGATAGGTATGTTTCTCTTTGTAGAAAACACTATAAGGATGCCCTAAGCGCATAAGTATATTCAAACCTGATGTACTGTGAAGAGTGGCTTCTTTACAGTACAGATCCCGTTCTATAGTCACTCAGTATTTCTTCCTACCATAGTGCTAAATATATACCATTTTCTGGTTCGAATAATTTGGTAAACCTGCGGATTTGTACCATCCTTAAGAAATAGGAGTAAGGGTGTCATTTTAATGAGTCAGCAGCAGCCATTATCTTTCTTAAACGTTTCAGAACCTGATGAACAAAGCCTAGACGAGTGTGCATCTCCTTGGGTCGTGTTGATTGTCGATGATGAACCTGAAGTGCATGATGTGACTAAACTTGTGTTAACGGCTTATCGGTTTGAATTAAAACCGCTCGAGTTACTTCATGCCTATAGCAAAAAAGAAGCGATTGATATTTTAAGCAATCGAGATGATGTTGCATTGATTTTACTCGACGTCATTATGGAAAGTGAAGAAGCGGGTTTAGAATGTGCGCAATACATACGTGAAGAGCTTGGCTATCATAACGTGAGAATAGTACTGCGCACCGGTCAGCCTGGCAGTGTACCGGAACATGAAGTCATGCTGCGTTATGATATCAATGACTATAAAAATAAAACTGACCTCACAAAATCTCGTCTATTCACTATGTTAACCAGCTCGCTGCGCTCTTATCGAGATTTAAATCGACTTGAGTTGTTGACCGATGAACTAACCAAACTTAACGAAGGATTGGAAGAAAAGGTCAAGCAGCGCACCCATGAACTTGAGTCGTCAAATGATGCCTTAAGAGAGGCATATAACCGTATTGCTGAGCAGCAGCAAGCGTTGATCCAATCAGAAAAGCTCGCTTCAGTAGGACAGTTTGCTGCGGGTGTAGCCCATGAGATAAATAATCCGCTTGCGTACTTAAAAAGTAACTTAGAGTTTGTACAAAGTTCGTTGGTTAAGTTGTATCGAGCTTGGCAATTTTTGGCAAATAATTCGCAACTCTCTCCTGAATGTGCAAAATCACTGAGTGAATTGGAGAAAGAGTATCAACTAAACTGGGCTTTGAGTGAAAGTGATGATGTGATGGCTGAAATGCACTCGGGACTCGACAGAATTCAACTGATTGTTAAAGAACTGAGTGTGTTTTTTGAGAGTAATCAAACTCAGTTTCAGCAAGTAGAATTCTATTCTCAAATTATGGATTCTGTGATGATTAATTTGGAGTTGGATGGTACAAACTTGAGCTTGATTGAATTTGAAAAAGGAGAGCGGTTTGAGTTGCACTGTGCCCCAGCACTCCTAGAACACAGTATTTACTGCCTCATAAAGAACGCTTTAGAAAGTACGGGTAGAATGCGAAAGGCCATTAAAATCAACACGAAAGTTGAGGATCAAACACTCTCTATCGATATCTTCGATTGTGGTGAGGGGATTGCGGATAAGCTGGTACATCGAGTATTTGATCCGTTTTATACCACTAAAGCTTCAGAAAAGCATGTGGGACTTGGGTTAACTATCGCATCTAATATCATCAAATCTCACGGTGGTGAACTGATCATAAAATCTACTATCGGTAAAGGCACCAGAGCGACTATAAATTTGCCACTAATTTGATTCAACTCTGGTTAATGCACTCTCCAATTATTAAATCTGAACTTAAAGAAATCAGTTAGTTTGCTATCTATCCAATCCTCAAGTTATCTCTTCAGTCGATATATTAAGATGCAGAAATGTGGCGACTGACACCTATAGCGCTATAACTTTAGGTGAAGAAGTGTCCGCTGCGGACACTTTTTCCGTCCGCGGACACATTTTATCCTCTTCCAAAATAAAATAAATCTATAATATCAACACCTTAAGTTTTGGCATGAAGTTCGCCTCACTTTCTGCATACAAACTAATAAAGAAGATACGTTATGTGGTTAAGTACTGCTTTTTTAATTTCACCCTTGATGATGTTGGCTGTAGCAACGGTTGTGGCGGTATTTGACTCGTTAATTCGAGGAGAATCATTATGATTAAAGACACAAGCGGACAAGACGAAGTGCTCCAAACTGGTAAATCTAAAAAGAAGCTTGGTCTTGTAATTGCGGGTGTTGTCATTATTGCAGCGCTTAGCGCACAAGTCGTGTTTGGTGGACCCAAGGCTAGTAGCTCCGTGGCCAAAGATAGAGTACAAATTGCAGCCGTGACTTTCGGCGAGTTTACCCGTGATATTGCCGCCACAGGTTTTGTCGTTGCTGCAAATGCACCACAAATTTACAGTCCGGAGCAGGGTTATGTCTCTTTACAGGTTAAAGCGGGTGATAGCGTGACTCAAGGTGAAGTACTAGCCACGGTCAAAAGTCCAACTTTAACCAACCGGCTCCAACAAGAAGAAGCGGAGCTGCAAAGACTGAGTGGTGAGCTTGAAGGGAAGAAGTTGGATGTCAGACGTCAAAACTTGGCGTTAAATCGCTCCTTAGATCTCGCTCGAGTCGAACTATTAGCGGCAGATAGAGAGGACCGACGAGCTCAGTTATCTATCCAAAAAAACCTCATCAGCCAAATTGATTTAGAAGAAGCGCAAGACGACCTAGCGCGGGCAAAATTAAACTTCAATCATGCAGAACAAGAAGTTGCGCTAGGCAAAGATACCTTGGCCTTTGAACTTAAATCTGTTGAGAATCAGCTTGAGAGGCAACGTTTAATTGTTGAAGAATTAAAACGTCAAGTTGCAAGTTTAGATGTGATTGCGCCGGTTTCAGGCATAGTCGGTAATTTATTAGTTGATCAAAATGCGCTTGTTAATGCCAATCAGGGGTTGATGAAACTCGTTGACTTAAGTGCTTATGAAGCCGAGCTGCAGGTTCCTGAAAGTTATGCGGCAGAGCTTGGGCTCGGGATGGCTGTCGAACTTAGGATTGGCAACCAAAATATTTCTGGCGTGTTATCTGCGATTTCTCCAGAAGTAAATAACCGTGAAGTCACCACTAGAGTACGCTTTTCGGACGAGAACATTGATGGCATTAGACAAAACCAACGTTTGTCTGCTCGGATTTTACTAGAGCACAAAGAAAACACCTTAATGGTCAAACGTGGTGCTTTTATGAGTGAAGGTGGACACATTGCTTACAAACTAAGTGGTGATATCGCTGAGCGAATTGAGATCACCACCGGTACCTCAAGCATCAGTGAAGTTGAAGTGCTTAATGGCTTACAGCAAGGCGATCAAATCATCATCAGTAGTTACGACGCATTCGAACGTGCGCCCAGCATCTTATTAAGATAAGAAGGAAAATAATAATGTTAGTTATGAATAATATCGGCAAAGTATACCAAACTGATATGGTGCAAACACACGCACTCAGAGATTTTAACCTGCAAGTAAATGAAGGAGAGTTTATCGCGGTAACGGGCCCTTCAGGCTCAGGTAAAACGACCTTCTTAAATATTGCTGGGATGCTAGAAGGGTACTCTAGTGGTCAATATATGTTAGATGGAATTGATGTTGGTAAGCTCAATGACAATCAAAGAGCTGATCTGCGAAACCAAAAAATCGGTTTTATTTTTCAAGGCTTTAACCTTATCCCAGATTTAAACTTGTACGAAAATGTTGAAGTGCCATTACGCTATCGTGGTATCAAGGCGGCTGAGCGCAAGCGCAGAATTGAAAGCTGCCTCGAGCAAGTTGGCCTTGCTGGCCGAGCAAAACATTTGCCACAACAGTTGTCCGGCGGACAGCAGCAGCGTGTGGCTATTGCAAGAGCGCTTGCTGGTGAGCCACGCTTTTTACTAGCCGATGAACCAACGGGGAATTTAGATAGTTTAATGGCGCGTCAGGTGATGGAATTACTAGAACAAATTAACCGTGACGGCGCAACGATAGTAATGGTTACCCATGATCCTGAGCTTGCAAGGCGTACACCAAGAAACATCCAGATTGTAGATGGACAGGTTGCGGATTTTACTTTGTATCAAGGTAAAGGTGCGGCTTCACAAGCGTTGAAATCTCAGGTGGGAGCGTAAGTTATGTTTGCCCATTACCTTGATTTAGCCTGGCGTAGCCTAAAAGCCACGCCGCTTGCGACTAGCCTAATGGCGCTGGCCATTGCCATTGGCATTGGCGTCACTATGGTGAGTTTGTCTGTGTATCACATGATGTCCGCCGATCCAATTCCAAGCAAAAGTAGTAAACTCTATGCTGTACAGCTACAAGTGATGGATGAGGGACAAACCTATCATTCAGCTGATGATATTCCCTTTCAGCTGACATTTTTAGATGCGAAAAACCTTTATCAAACGCTAAACATCGACAAAAAAGTCGCGATGTTTAAATCTGGTTTTGCAGTTCATGTAAACAATCCTGAAGTGAGCCCCATGTTGCAAACGACACGGCTAATAACCCGAGAGTTTTTCGCCATGTTTGAGTTGAATTTTTTGTATGGTGGAGTGTGGAGTCAAAGCCAAGCAGACAATGCTGCACCAGTTACTGTTATTGACGAAACTATCGCACAAAAGTTATTTGGCCGCAGTGATGTGGTGGGAGAAAGTATTTATTTAGCGCAGCGAAGATATCAAGTAGTAGGGGTAACTAAGGAGTGGCAGCCAAACGTCAAAATGTATGACTTAAACAATGGCGCGTTTGCTGATGCAGAGCGTATCTTCATTCCCTTCAGTCATGCGGCAGCTTATGAGATTGATACTTGGGGAAATACAAATGGTTGGAAGCGCGAAGAGATTAACAACTTCACGGACAAAATGAATTCAGAAATGCTTTGGACTCAGTTTTGGGTTGAATTAGAGAATGAAAAAGAACAACAAGCGTTAGCAACACAACTAGATAACTACATCCAAACCCAACAAGATTTGGGAAGGTTTAACCGTAAAACACGAGAATTTTCACTTCGAAATGTCACTGAGTGGCTTGAGTACAATAATGTAGTCAGTGAAGATAACAAAGTCATGATTGGTTTAAGTTTTATGTTCCTTGCCGTTTGCTTAGCCAATATTCTTGGGTTGTTACTTGCGAAATTTCTTAAACGTGCCCCTGATGTTGGTGTAAGAAGAGCACTTGGCGCAAGTAAAACGCAAGTGTTTTACCAACACTTGGTTGAAGTGGCGTTGCTTGGTTTTATGGGGGGAGTGATAGGGATAGTTTTTGCTCAGCTTGGCTTATGGGGGATCCGTAAAACTAGCCATGTCTACGAAAGTCTTGCAACGATGGATGTCTCTATGCTGTTAGCAGCGCCGAGCATCGCTATTGTGACTTGTATTCTTGCAGGGCTTTACCCAGCTTGGATAGTGTGTAAAACATCACCTGCTACTTATTTAAAAGTGCAATAAGGCAATAAGGAGAGTCCCATGTTGGAATTAAAACCCATTATCAATGCGTTATTGCGCTCTAAAGTCGGTGCTGTACTTGCTATCCTACAACTTGCCTTGACGTTGGCAATTGTCAGCAATTCGCTGTCCATTATTAGTGAGCGCGTCAGCTATCTCAATAAGCCAACTGGCTACCCTGAAGAGTCGATAATCACCTTCAGTGTCATGTCGTTTGACGACAAGATAGATGCAAATCAGCAGCTTATCGTTGATGAGAGAATACTAAAAAGTATCCCTGGAGTTATAGAAGCCGTGGGAGTGAGCTCGGTTCCGCTTTCAGGAGGAGGCAGCAATTCGGGATTCAGCTTAACCCCAGAAGACGATGGTAAACATACAAACTCGGGGCATTTATACGCCAATGAACAAGTGATCCGTACCTTGGGCGTAAAATTGATAGAAGGCCGTGATTTCACATCTGGAGATGTCTTGATCTCAAGTGAATACGCTAAGCAACCAGATGTTGTTATTGCCAGTAAGGCTTTTACGGACGAGATATTTGGTGAGGGTAAAGGATTGGGCGAAACGATTTATTATGGTGGTGGCCCGTTAAAAGTCGTGGGGATTGTTGAGCGTATGACTAATGCTTGGCCGCGTTTTAGAAATGCTGATCGCTTAATTATTTTTCCTATGGTGAATGCGAATGGATTTCAAGATTTCTTAGTTCGCACCGATCCGAGTTTGCGTGGCGAAGTAATGAAAAAAATAGAGTCGGCGCTGCTTCAAGAAAATCCTAGTCGTGTGATCACAGGCATTAAAGGGCTTGATGAGGTGAAAGGAAAGTACAATTCTAAAGACTTATTGATGCTAAGAATGTTGCTAGTGCTCATCACCGCATTAGTCGTCGTGACGGCGCTGGGAATATTTGGTCTTACTCAGTTTAATATCAGCAAACGTACTAAACAGATAGGTACTCGCAGAGCTTTGGGGGCGCGCAAGTCTGCAATTGTTCGTTACTTTGTGGTAGAAAACCTCATTGTTTGTGCAATTGGCTTAGTACTTGGCACAGTGGCTACGGTTTTTCTAGGACAAAAGCTAATGTCTTTGTATTCAGTGCCACCGCTAGAAGTAAGCTATATTTTTATAACGGCGCTTGGGCTTATCGTGCTTTGTATCGCGTCAGTTATTTTTCCTGCTAAGAAGGCGGCGAACATTTCACCGAGTATCGCGACAAGAAGTGTATAACCCTTATGCTAATCAGGTTGTGTGAGTAGCCTGATTAGCATTACTCTAACTTGCCTTGTATTAGTTGTGCTAATATAGGTAAGTGGCAACATGTAATAACAAGAATAAAATCATATGGATAAAATCTTAATTGTGGATGATAACCCCGCAGTACTTGATGCACTGTCATTGTTACTAGAGCTGCATGATTATCAAGTGGTTACCGCGTGCTCACCGTTAGAAGCAATTAAAGTGGTGTCGTTTCAGCAAATAGCACTAGTTATCCAAGATATGAACTTTAGTGCAGACACCACTTCAGGAGAGGAGGGGGCTGCGCTTTTTCACCAATTGAAAGCACTAAATGCAAAACTCCCTATTATCTTATTAACGGCTTGGACTGAGCTCACCACGGCGGTTGAGCTGGTAAAAGCCGGAGCGGCAGACTATCTAGCGAAGCCGTGGGACGATCAAAAGTTACTCACCACTATTGCAAACCTCGTAGCGCTTGGTGAGGCACATAAGCAAGTTGCAAACTTTGAACGGGCTGAACAAGAACGCCAGCAGTTTAATCAAGGCGCGGATTTATGCGGGTTTGTGTATAAATCGGTGGCCATGCAGCGAGTCATAGATATGGCGCTGCAAGTCGCCAAATCTGATGTATCAGTGTTAATAACCGGTCCAAATGGTAGCGGTAAAGAAAAAATCGCGGAGATCATTCAAGCGAATTCACCACTAAAAAATCAACCGTTTGTCAAAGTGAATGCAGGCGCGCTCCCAAGTGACTTAATCGAAGCTGAGTTATTTGGTGCTGAGAGTGGTGCATATACCGGTGCGAATAAGCAGCGTATTGGTCGCTTTGAAGCCGCAGATAAAGGCACGTTATTTTTGGATGAGATTGGTAATTTACCTCTTCCAGGGCAAACAAAATTGCTACGTGTTTTGCAAAGTGGCGAGTTTGAGAGGCTAGGTTCAGTCGAGACAAAAAAAGTCTCTGTTCGTGTCATCTCAGCAACGAACGCGGATCTGCTAGCGGATATTCGAGGGGGGAAATTTCGTGAGGATCTATATTATCGCTTAAATGTCATCGAGCTAAACTTACCCGCGTTGTCACAGCGAGTGGATGATATTTTACCTTTGGTCGCGCATTTTTTACCAGCAAGAGGGCTTACTTCGGATGCCCAGCAAGCATTATGTGAACACCCTTGGCCTGGTAACGTACGAGAGCTTGAAAATGCCTGTAAACGGGCGGCAGTATTGAATCCAGGTGGCGAGCTCAGTGCGAAGGATTTTGGTCTTGGTGTGCAGGCAAATACAGCACAAGTTAACGTATCGCAAACCATACGAGAACCCAGTAAAGAAGAATTGGAGCAGGCGCTCAAGACTCACCTTGGCGTGATTGCGAAAGTAGCACGACATTTCAACATGAGTAGACAAGCCCTTTATCGTCGCTTGCAAAAGTTTGGCATTGAATATTAAGGACAATAATGACGACCTCGCAGCAACATATATTGATCATTGCCATCAGTATTATGATTGGCCTTATTCCTTTATGGTTCTTACTCGATGACCACAGCGGTTTCATTGTAATAGTACTAGGCTCCGTCAGTGTTGCGCTTGTGCTGTATAAACTATTAATGCGTGAAAACAAAGCGGGGTGGGAGGCGCTAGAAGTCGGCTTGATGAACTTTAAGGATGGCGAATTTTCTACGTCCATTACCTATAACGCTAACAATGAACTCGGTAGACTGTGTCAGTTATTCAATGAAACAGCAAAGCAGTTAAGAGATGAAAAACAATGGATTTATCAGCGTGAGCTGATGCTTGATAAAGTGCTTGAGTCGTCACCTCAGGTACTCGTCCTCGTCGACTCACAAGATGTGGTGGTATTTGCCAACAATAGTGCAAAAACGTTTTTTAACTGTGAGCATCGCCTTGAAGGTGAGCGTTTTAGTAAGTTGTTATCCGAAGTTCCGGATGAACTTCATCAAGCTGCAAATAACCAACTTGATGGCTTGTTTTCAATACAAAACAGCAGTGGTGAGTCGCAAATGTGGCATCTCGCCAACGGTGAGTTATTACTCAACAACCACTTTCACAAATTATATATTTTTAAGCAATTCACTCGAGAGTTGAGCCGCCAAGAAGTGCAAGTTTGGAAGAAAGTGATCCGCATCATTAGCCATGAGTTAAACAACTCATTAGGGCCTATTTCATCTATGCTGCACAGCGGACAGATCTTGGCTGAACGCGTGGATGAACCTAGGCTAAGTCGAGTCTTTGCGACGATAGAAGAGCGCATTGTGCACCTTAGCGAGTTTGTTCAGGGCTATGGTAAGTTCGCCAAACTTCCTTTGCCAAACATTGAATCTGTGGATTTGCAGGTTTTGTGTGAGCGGCTGCAAAGCCATTGGTCATTCCAGTATCAGCTTAATCAAACGCAATTACAGGCGGACACGACACAGTTAGAACAGTTACTTATTAATTTGATAAAGAATGCTACTGAGTCTGGCTCAGAGATAGAGGAAATCTGTGTTCAATCAGAGCAGCGCAGCGACGAAGCTTATATATGGGTGCTCGATAGAGGCGAAGGCATGAGTGACACCGTGATGGCGAATGCCTTAATTCCATTTTACTCTACCAAAGCGTCAGGAACAGGGCTTGGTTTAGCGCTGTGCAGAGAAATTGTGGAAGCACACAACGGTAAGATCAGCCTCTATAATCGCGAAGGTAAAGGTTTGTGCGTCGAAATTCGGTTACCGAACAAATTATCCTGAGTTTAACTCAGGATAATAAACTTAAGACTGAGCTCATCAATTATTTTGGTGGATCAATCGAATGGTTAATGCTGGCGTTAACCCTAAACCACCCTGCAATTGAATAGCGCTTTTCGTTGGCAACCAGTACTTCATGAGGAAATTCATCACTTAAAAAGGTAACCAGTGTGCCGTAACTTGGCAGTACCGTTGTGAGTATCTCGTCGTGATTATCGGGATTGTAAACGACAAGTTCGCCGCCATTGTCTGACGCCCAAGACTGATTTAAGTACAATACCGTGGTCAAAATTCGGTTGGTCTTTCCCTTAAAGGCGTCCATATGCTTTTTGTAAAACGCCCCAGGAGGATAAATGGCAAAATGGCTTTCATAACTAAAGAGTCCCATAAACAGTCGTCTGTTTAAATAGGCCTTTAGCTCGCCCATGTAGTTGAGCCAAACAGATTCCAACTCATTGCTGGTATCTAACCAGTGAATTTTATCTCTGCGAATTTTCTTATTTTGCTCGTGAGAGGCTAAACGACCAATCCCAGCTTGCTTAAAGTCGTCACTGCTGAGTTCTGCTATTCTCAATTCTAACTTGGATAAAATGTCGGGACTGACGAAATTTGGCAAAATACTAATGCCTGTGGTTTGTAAGTCCTGAGCTAATTTCTCGAACGGAAATTCTAAGTCTAAATCTAACAATAGCGATGCCTCTGAAAAAGGTCTTTTTACCGCTTTGTTTGGTACCGATCCAGCGAGTTAATTTCACCTTGTCGATAAGCGAATTTTGTTAATGATGTTTTCACTGGCGGCTTCGATTAAATCAAGCACATGTTCAAAGCCACGTTCACCACCATAATAAGGATCAGGCACTTCATGCTCAGTCATGTCACCAAACGCTAAAAACAGCTGAACTTTATGCGCTAAGTCGTTAGGACAAATGGAGAGTAGATCGCGGTAATTAGCGTTGTCTGCACACAAAACTAAGTCGTAATCTTCAAAATCGTTGGGTTTTACTTGCTGCGCTGATATGCCTGAAAAGTCATACCCTCTTGCGCTGCCTGCCGCGACACTTCGTGGATCTGGAGGGTTACCTTGATGATAGCCAATGGTGCCAGCGGAATCGATACGGATTGTTAACTCTGTTGCTGCGAGTTTGTGCTTTAATACCGCCTCCATAGTTGGAGAGCGGCAGATATTACCCATGCAGACGACTAAGATACTAGAAATTGCGCTCATATTGTTGTCCTTCAAGTACGCTTTTATACCAATAGTATTCATTCTCCAAGTCTACCGACTTTTTAATTCAGAGCAAAATATAAGGCGCCGGCTAATACCAACAGTATTAGGGCGCCAAATTTAACTCGTTAGTTTGGAAGGGTTTCGTGAGGACCGAATACCTCATAAAATATTTGCTCAGCTTGTACACCGGCATTCATCAGTTGGGTTTTGATAAAGCGCATAAAGGCAACCGGACCGCATAGGTAGAACTCTCCATCTGTGAGCGGCAAAGTATCTTTGATTGCGTTGATATCCATCAGTCCGGAATGCGTACCGTCGGCTTCTGACTCCAACCAAGTAACCACATTAAAATCTCGGATATTGCTACCAAGCTCATTGATTTCTTGGTTGAAACCTAAGTCACTGTGAGTTTTATTCGCGTGTAAAAAGTGTGCTTCGACTTCAGGTGAATGTTGGCTATGAACACCAAGCATGCAAAGCATAGGGGTTATTCCAACCCCAGCGCTAATGTATACCTTTGGACTGGCTGTGTGTTGTCTGACAAAGTCTCCAGCTGGTGGAGTGAGCTTGAGGGTGTCGCCCGCCTTAAGTGTATGAAGATATTGCGATACTACACCGTCGTGTTTAGTAGAGATCCTAAGGTACGAACCATTGGGGGCAACAGACAAAGAGTATTGGCGGATCTGCTGAAACCCAGCCACTTCTTTTGGTACAAAGACAGAAACAAATTGCCCTGCTTGGTAATGAGGTAAGGCTTTACCGTCGACAGGCTTGAGATAGAAGCTTTTAATATTTTCAGTATTGCTTATCACCTTTTCAATTGTAAATTCACGAGTTCCTTGCCACCCACCTCGCTGCTCAAGCGCGGTTTGATACAGGCCATGCTCTGCGGTGATAAATAAATCGGCTAAAAACTGGTAGGCACTAAGCCAAGCTTGCTCTATTTCGTCTGTGAATTGCTCGCTGAACTCGGCTTTGAGCGTTGCAATTAAATGCCGGCCAACAATAGCGTATTGCTCAGGTAAAATCCCAAGGCTAACGTGCTTATGGTTGATACGTAAAATGGCGTCACTGAGCACTTCTGGTTGATCAATGTAATTGGCATAGGCCGCTAATGCTGCAAATAGTGCCAACGGCTGTTTTCCCGAAGCCTGATGGGATTGGTTGAATACCCCTTTTAACTCAGGGTGTTGATTGAACATGCTATGATAAAACTTGGCGGTGATCTCGGGACCAACCTGGGCCAATAGCGGTGCACTTTGTTTTACCAACTCAATCGTATTGTGTGTAAGCATTAATATCTCCAGTTTGAGAGTAGAGTTAACCTATTCGCCCATCGACGCGTTTTTGTATCAGCATGGGCGCGAAGGTAATGGAAAAAAGCATAAAACCAAAAACCCAAGCCACGGCACTTAACAGCCATGCATTGTGCGGGTTTATAAAATGAATAAGGAATGCGCGGATAAGACCTGATACCGCGATACAGATAAATGCCAGGGTAGTTGTCGCGCTTACCTGTAATAGTCGACCAGTGTGGCCCAAGGTAACGCGAGTCATCATGGCTAAGATCATTAATCCCATGCCATTAATTGCCACTAAGTGAAGGTGGCTACGTAAATGCTCTGGTGCAAAGGTATTGTTGTATGCGCTAATTATTAAACCCACTGCGATTGCACAATATGACAGGTACAGTGACCAAAGCAGCGGTACGTTAAATAATTTACCGTTAAACCAATAAATTGCTCTTATCGAGTGCAGTAGCCCAAGGAGCAGAAGTGCAGCACTCAAATAGTGAGTATTGGGTATTGTAAACTGCAGGATATAGGTGAAAACGCAGATGATGGCGAGGTAAAAGATCGCCCTGTCTAATCTTGGAGTATGTGGTTTTTGTGCTTGCTGCAATCCTCGGGCAATAAAAAACGGAATAACGCGGCCACCCACCACACCAATCAACAGCATGTAAGCAATAAGTGTTGCTTGGCTTGCAGCGCTTAGCAATGAGAAGTGCTGGTTGTGAAGTAAGATCAAAAATATGATGTTGCAGCCACACAACATGCTTACAGCAAAAATAAAAACACGATTGTTTTTGGATTTTGCATCAACAATTACGCTCGTTAAATTGAATAGTATAATGAGCCAAAAACTCAGTTGTAGTAGCAAGGTGATGATGATTGATGGAGTTGTCACAAAAAAGCTCAGCCTAGCGGCACACCAAATAATACAGAGTGACAGCAGTGCGCCACCATGTAATGTCTGTCTTTGCGTCCAATTTTTTGCTGCGGTTAGCAAAAATCCGGCGACGACAGCACCGCCAAAGCCAAACAGCATCTCGTGGGCGTGCCAATAGGTCGCTGGGTAGTCATTACGCCAAACAACATTGCCATTGAGCAATAAAGCCCATACAGAAATGCTCACGACAGCGAATAACCCCGCGAGTAAAAATAGCGCTCTAAAGCCGAGCATCAACACGGGCCAAGTAGATGGTAAATACCAACACACTGCTTTTGGACTGGGCTCTTCTAGTTGGATTAAGCTCATTTATTTAACCTCCAAACCTAGGTGGTATAGACAAACAAGGCGGATGACGTAGGCGAGCTTAATCAAGGCGGCCAATACGATAGTACTAATATGTGCTGCAATTTGTGAGAAGAGGCTGAAGCTTTCAACGCTAAAAAAACTCACTTGCAGTGACAGCATAAACGCTGCGAGAGAAGTGAAAATGGCGATGTTGCTATATCTTAAAAGTTGGTATGCACGGCTCATCGTTAACTCTGCGAATGTTGATATATAGACTGCACATTGCAGGTGTCACGCCAACTTTAAAATGCTATATAAATCATTGTATTAGTATTCTATTATTGATATTTGAGTCAAATTGACCTATCTTAATTAGTGTTTATTTGAATAAATTGAGTCTTTTTGACATGAATTCGTTAGCACTCTCCAAATTGCTTGAGCTTAGTATGTCGTTATCACGACTTTCGTTGGCGCAAGAGGGCCGCGAGGTTAAGCAATACGCTAAGTCCTTGCTTTCAGCATTGAGTCAATCTGTTACCGCTGATGCCATCGCCATTCTTTATGGCGATCAGCATGCATTAACTATCCTAGCTTGCAATGGGTTGAGTGCGGACGCTGTTGGGCGGCAATTTTTGCTTACAGAGCAACCTAGATTGATGTCCATTTTCGAGTCTGACGAACTAGTTAGTTTTCCTGCCAATAGCGACCTACCTGACCCTTACGATGGTCTGTTGCTCGCCGAAGAAAGTCGCTTACCAGTGCATGCCTGCATGGGATTTAAGGTCGCGCTGCAAAGTAGTACCTTATTGGTGACGTTTGATTGCCTTAAACCGGATAGCTTTGAGCACTTGCCTGAGGTTTATTTGAAAACCCTACAAGCAATTGTCTCAAGTAGTGCATTACGTATGTTTGAGGCTGAGCGCCTCTATGAGCAAGCACGTGCATCTACACTTACCCAATCTCAAAAGTCCGTTAAAAAGCAAATTTTAGTAGGAGAGAGTGCGGTGATGCACTCGCTTAAATCAGAAATTGAACTGGTTGCTGGTTCTGAATTTAATGTGCTTATTCAAGGCGATACGGGAACGGGTAAAGAGTTGGTAGCAAAACACGTACATTTTAATTCCCAACGAAATGACAAACCGTTTATACAAATTAACTGTGCGGCGCTTCCTGACTCGATAGCAGAAAGTGAACTCTTTGGTCACAAAAAAGGGGCGTTTACTGGGGCCGATAAAGACCGATTAGGAAAATTTGCAGCCGCGGACGGCGGCACGCTGTTTTTAGATGAAGTTGGTGAGTTGAGTTTGACTTTACAGAGCAAACTATTACGTGTGCTGCAAAGCGGTGAGGTGCAAGCGGTAGGTGCTGACCACATTCATATTGTCGATGTTAGAGTGGTTGCTGCCACTAATCGTGATTTAAAAGAAGAGGTGAGACGCGGAAAATTTAGGGCTGATCTTTATCATCGTTTAAGTGTGTATCCATTATTTGTTCCTCCACTGAGCGAAAGGCTAGATGACATCCCGCTACTGGTAGGGTTCTTTTTAGAGCAGCTAAGAGGTACGCTCAACGCAAAACAAGTAGTGATGGATAGGCAAGCACTCAGTCGGTTAATGCATTACGATTGGCCGGGTAATGTCAGAGAGCTTGAACATTGTGTCAGTCGTGCAGCGTTAAAAGCTAAGCATCAACAGTGGCAGGCTAATATCATTGAGATCCATGACATAGATATCGCGCCAAAACACCATCAACAAATTCAGCAGGCTGAGTGCATGACCACGCAAGAGAAAGCACCTCCTGTCGCCATGAAATTCGCCGTCGAGCTACTACAAAAAGACATGATAGTTAACGCGATGGAACGTCATGGGTTTAATTGGTCGGCAGCTGCGAGAGAGCTGGAAATGGATAGAGCAAATTTGGTTCGACTAGCAAAGCGTTTAGGGTTGGATGTTAAAAAGCAGATGAGTTGAGTAACCGGAGCTGCTTTTATGAGTTTCAATAACTTAGCAATTTTTTTATTCTGAGTTTTGATTGAACACAAGCTGTTCAAAAAATGAAACCCTAAATGTAATGAAAATTGTTATTAATACTCTTATAAGTTGTTTATTTTAAAAGGGTATATTAAGAAAACTGTTATTTTTATTTAATCTTGCGAAGAATAAATATTGAACTAGGGTTATAGGGCGTCACTCGACATTATTAGGGGGCCCTATGCAGGGTAATAAGCAAGTCATAACAGCGCTAAATCAAGTGCTTACGCTAGAGTTAACATCGATAAACCAGTTTTTTCTACACGCAAGAATGTTCAAAAATTGGGGTCTGGAAGAGCTAAACGAGAAAGCGTATAAAAAATCTATCAAGGACATGAAGCAAGCTGATGACCTTATCGAGCGTATATTATTCCTTGAAGGGTTACCAAACCTCCAACATTTAGAAAAGCTACGAATAGGTGAGCATACCGAAGAGATGATGGCGTGCGACTTAGCGTTTCAACTCGATCAGCTTCCGACACTGCGCGATGCAATTGCGCTGTGTGAACATGAACAGGATTATGTTAGTCGAGAGCTACTTGAAGATATTCTTGAATATGAAGAGGGCTATGTGGATTGGCTCGAAACGCAACACTTCTTAATCAAAAATACTGGCATTGAAAACTATCTGCAATCGCAGATTGAGGGGTAAGTTATGCAAGGAAATTCTACCGTTATCGACTTACTCAACAAACAACTTACGCTTGAGCTTTCTTCTATGGATCAATATTTGGCTCATGCCAAAATGTATGAAGATTGGGGACTGGAGAAGCTACACCATAAGTTATCTCACGAATATGAAGAAGAGCTTGATCACGCTAAGCGGATCACGGAGCGCATTTTGTTCTTGGAAGGCACGCCAGATACCGCTTCTCGTGCGCCGATCCACGTCGGTACCGACGTGAAAGAAATGCTAGAAAATGATTTGGCTGCGGAAATTCTGGTAAAAGATCACTTGAAAAAGGTGATAGCAGTGTGTGAGCAAGCGCAAGATTATGTTACCCGTGAAATGCTCGAAACCCTGTTAGATGACACCGAAATGGATCACATTTATTGGCTTGAACAGCATATCAATTTAATCAAACTAATTGGTTTACCAAACTACATTCAGAGCCAACTTGCTAATAGCCCTGAATGATCCCAACCACCGCGCCTACCTTTGGGTGCGGTTTCTTTGTGCGCCATGCATTGTCTGGCTGATTTATAACGAGCAAGGTATTCGCTATAAAATTAAGCAATCACAATGATTTGAACTAAAGTTTAGTTATGTGTTGAGTAATTAGTAATACGATGAAAATATTATTACTGTTTTTCTGCTTCCTGAGCTCGGTTTGTCTTTCAGCAAACTCCAAGCAAGTGTTTCGTATTTATCATGACGCTGATTATTCTAATTTAAATGAGTCAGCCGAAGCGATAAAAATGGGATTTCTAACCGCATTAGATGAAGTAGATAATCAAATCCAAGGTTATAAGGTTGAATTGGTGGCCAAAGACCATCGTGGTAATAGTAATCGTAGTTTGCTTCACTTTAAGCAATTTTTAAAAGACCCGAATGCCTTACTCGTGCTTGGTGGTGTTCATTCTCCTCCTTATATTAAATTTCGTAAATTTATCAATGAGAGTGAAGCGCTGCTGTTGGTTCCTTGGGCCGCTGGTGGGCCAATTACAAGATACCCGAGTAAGGATAATTGGATTTTTAGGCTTTCTGTGGATGACACCAAAGCGGGTAAAGTACTCATCAATTATGCAAAGCAACAAGGTTGTGTTGCACCTCATTTACTCCTTGAGGATACCGCATGGGGGCGCTCTAATTACGACACATTGCTAGAGGAATATAAAACGGCCAAGCCTAACAACGCGCTGCCTGTATCTTGGTTTAACTGGGCAACACAAGAGAATGAAGCACGGATCATGGTCCATAGTATTATTGAAAGTGAGCCGCAATGTATCATTTTTGTTGGTAATGCGATTGAGGGCGCAGAGTTTGTAAAAGCCATGGCAAGTATTGACGAGGCGCAGCGCCTGCCCATTGTTAGTCATTGGGGGATAACTGCGGGTAACTTTTTTAAAGTGGTTGGGGATAAGCTATCTGCAGATGTCTCATTGGCGGTCCTACAAAGCTGTTTTTCTTTTGAGAATAAACCATTAAGTGCGTTTTCGGCACGAGTATTTAATCGTGCAAAACAGCTTTTCCCGACCGAGTTTGCCAAGCATGGATTTGTTCAAGCAGCTCCCGGATTTATCCATGGCTATGACATTGCCAAGCTTCTTATTGCGGCAGCGGAGCAGATAAAACTGACAGATTCAGTCGCCACCAACAGAGCCTTATTAAAAAGCGCATTTGAGGATTTGCAATCGCCGGTCAGCGGCCTAGTAAAAACGTATCAACGGCCTTTTAGTGTCTGGAGTGATAAAAATGATTCAGCCCATGAAGCGCTAACCGTGCAAGACTTGTGTATGGGGCAATACCAGTCTAATGGCAGCATTAAACTAGTTTATAGTTACCCGGGGTCGCATTGAAAACTAAACTTACCTTAACGAGTAATCGCGCTTTTTACACCTTTTTAGGACTAACGGCTATCGTTTCACTTTTGCTCAGTGCACTTTTTGTTGGGCTGAGAGCAAACGTCATTGTCGAAGACTTAGTGAAAGAAACGAATGAAACCCAAGCTCAACTCGCAGTTAACAATTTAACTCAGTATCTTGAGAGCCGTAAACAAATACTATTCGATCTGTCTACACACCCTATTATTGTGAATGGTGCGATGGGTACGGGACTCTCCGCAGCGAAGTTACGAGATTTTTTGCGCAGCTTTCAAATTATAGGCAAAGAAGAAAAGCTGATGGTAATCAATATTCTCGGAGATGTGGTGTATGCAAACTTTGACTCCCATGAAGTGTTAGATCAAGAACCAAAATGGCTAGAGAAAGTGATTAACGCTGAAGTGGGTAATGTGATTGATTTAACTACAGTCACCAATGAGCACTTTTTTACTGTCGCGGTACCTATTTATTATAATGGTTTTGCTGAGGGGGCATTGATTGGTGAGTTTTCGACCAGTCTTGAAACGTTATTGGCAACCTCGTTAGAACACCAACTTCATAGTATTTCGTTAAAAGGCCAGTGGCTTGAGTTCTCTGATGTTGAACGCGTAGAAGATTACTTTAGTATTAAGTCATTAGCTATCGGGACTACCGGACTCCAGTTAGACTATCGCTTGCGAAAAAGCTTGGTCACTGACGAAGTGAAAAGGTTTGTGTGGGATCTTATTGGTGCTATTGCTTTTGGACTATTCCTATCATTTGGCTTGCTCTATTTGTTTGGTAAGCAACTTCTGTTAAACCCATTCAAAAAACTTGAAGAATCAAGAACAACACTCAAACGCAGCGAAGAGCGATTTAAACTCGCAATATTTGGTAGCGATGACGGTCTTTGGGACTGGGACCTTGAGCGAAATGCGGTGTTTTATTCAGACAGATTCAAATCTTTACTAGGCTTTTCGCAAGAGACACAAGCCTTATTCTCTGCGCATATTTCTAGTTTATTTGACCGAGTTCACCCAGAAGATCTCCCCAATTTAGAAAACTCAATTAAGTTTCATATGACGGAAGAAGAGCCTTTTGGTGTCGAGTGCCGAATAAAAACGAGGCAAAACAGCTATCGCTATTTTTGGCTGAAAGGTGCGGCGGCACTTAAAGATGGACAAGCGAAGCGGATAGTTGGCTCACTTTCGGATATTACTGATCAAAAGCTTCATCAAGAAGCACTGAAAAAGGCAAAGGAACAAAATGATTTACTCGCTCAAGCAATAGAGTGCGCAAATGTCGGCATAACGATTGTTGACGCGACTAAACCTGAATTGCCAATCGTATTTGCGAATAAAACATTTCAACAAATCACCGAATATGGTGATGAAGTACTGGGTAAAAACTGTCGCTTTTTGCAAGGTGAACATACCCAACAGCAAGCGTTAGACCAAATCAGGGAAGCAATAATAGCTCACGAATTCGTCAAAGTTGAATTGATCAATTACACCAAGTCTGGAAAGGCATTTTGGAATAGTTTACAGATCTCTCCGGTGTTCAACGAACAAAATCAATTAACGGCATTCGTCGGTATCCAGCAAGATATTACCGCTGCTGTCGAAGCGAAAAAGGAGCTAGAACAAGCGAAGCAAGCGGCGGAGCAGGGCGCGCAAGCTAAAAGCGAGTTTTTAGCGTCAATGAGCCATGAGATCCGCACGCCAATGAATGGTGTAATAGGCATGTTAAGTCTGCTAGAAGATGAGCACCTTACTCAAACTCAATTACATAAAGTGAGTCTAGCAATGGGCAGCGCCAAATCGTTATTAAATCTCATCAACGATATCTTAGATTTTTCTAAAATTGAGGCGGGTAAGCTTGAGCTTGAGTCACTAGATTTCGATGTTAGGGCATTGCTTGGCGAATTGGTTGAATCCGTTGCGTTGCAAGCGCAGAAAAAGGGACTTGAACTTATTCTAGATGTTACCCAACTTGAAAAGCCATTGGTGCAGGGGGACCCGAGCCGCATTCGACAAATAATCACCAACCTAATTAGTAATGCAATCAAGTTTACCGAGCAAGGCGAGATCATCATCCGAGCTTGGTTTAGTGAAGTGGATAATAAACTGAGATTTCATTGTTCAGTTGAAGATACCGGCATAGGGATACCAGAGGACAAAGCGGATAGGCTTTTTGCTAAATTCTCTCAAGTTGATGCCTCTACTACTAGAAAGTACGGAGGGACTGGACTGGGGCTTGCCATTGTCAGACAACTCTGTGAATTAATGGATGGCGATATCGCCGTTAGTAGTCGGTTTGGACATGGTAGCCAATTTGAATTTTTCGTAACTTTGATCCATGGCGATAATACTCAATTCGAAGCTGCAAAAGTTGATTTACAAGGGAGCAAAATACTCCTAGTTGACGATAACCTCTCAGCCTTGACGAGTTTGGAATCTCAATTGCGGCACTGGGGGGCGGATGTGTATAAAGCCAGCTCTGGAATACAAGCACTATCTCTATGTGAAGCTGAATACCAACGTGATAAAAATGTGTTTGATATCGCCTTATTGGATATGACGCTTAGAGGTATGTCGGGTGAGCAGCTCGGTGCTGCACTAAAAAATGATAAGCGATTCAAAGCAATAAAGCTTATCATGATGACGCAAATGGGTACTAAGGGGGATGGCCAGTTTTACGCGGATCGTGGCTATTCAGGCTATTTTCCAAAGCCCGTGACAACCAAAGACCTTTTTGATGCGTTAACCATTTTAGCTGAAGATGGCAAGGCGCTGGCGAATGCGAAACCACTGGTTACGAGTCACTATCTAAAGCTGGTAAGAAAGGCGAACGAAGCCGAATTTACGTGGCCAAAACCTTGTCGTATTCTACTGGTTGAGGATAACAAGGTGAACCAAGTTGTCGCATTAAGTATGCTCAAAAAATTGGGGATAACCCATATTGAAGTTGCCGAAAACGGACTGCTTGCCATTGAACTGCTCAAGTCACATCAAGATGAATGTCAATTTGAGCTAATTTTAATGGATTGTCAGATGCCAGAAATGGATGGCTACCGGACTACCGAATTAATCCGAGACGGAGCCGCAGGTGAAAGTTATCAAGGAGTAAAAATATTAGCCATGACAGCCAATGCAATGTCCGGTGATAGGGAAAAGTGTTTAAATGCAGGCATGAACGATTACCTCACAAAACCCATTTCGGAAGAGCCTCTGAGCGAGAAACTACAATATTGGCTATACAAAAGCGAATACGCTTCCACAGACGATACAGAAGAAACGACTTAAGGGGGTAACTGAAGCAAATTGGCAATATTTCCTATCTATGATAGTCTTTACTGTATATAAAAACAGTTGTCTAGATTTGTGTTGAGAAAACAATTACCCGCCAAATATTACTTAAGCCACTTTAGTGAGCTTAGCAATTATTTACTTAAAGTATGTCAACCGCTATTAAGCAGTGCTCAGCGTGAGCTGCTGGCTGAGCTACACCGCTTGCCTGAAGATGAATTGTGTTTGTTAGTGCGGTTTATTTCCCGCAAAACTCCTTTTCTGGATATCAATTCACTGCGCTACGAAGAGATCAATAATATTTGTGAAGTCGCGTTTTCATTAAAAGCAAAGGGATTACTTCGTCAGGTACAACAAGACGACTTTCAAGCACTATTACATTGCTTAACTAAACCATGTTTAATGGAACTTGCCGAGCGAGAGAATTTAACTACACTGCCAAGTAAATCGGCAAAAAAATCGCTCTGGGTAGCGCATATCAATCAATCTGTCTGCGTTGAACATCTAAATGCACAAGAATACCTATCCCAGTATCTCACGCTCTCATTTCAAGCCGATATCGACTACTTTCTATTTTTGTACTTTGGCAAGGTAGGCTTTAGCTTAGCGCAATTTTCGATGCGAGATCTTGGTGTAATGAACACCCGGAGCACTGACGCTGCTTACCATGCACATTTTGAACAAAAAGCAGAAGCCGTGAGCGCGTTTTATTATGCAAATGCACTCAGTGAGCTCAAAAATGCCTCTGAAGATGAATTAGTACAGCGTGCTAGGCAGGCCGCAGAGCAACAATTGCCTAAGGTTGATGGGCAATATGCAGTGACTGCACATGCAAAGTACCTGTTAACGCTTGCCAGAAAGTTAGGTCCTGAATTTTCCCATTTTAAAACCTTACTGGGTATGAGTGAGCACCCTCAAGCTTGTGAGATGTTGATACGACATAATTATAAACAAGGTGAGATTGAGCTGGTGAGAGAGCAATTAGAGCGCATATTGCAGGGGGAAAGCGATGAAACATTGATGATCTTCGCGGAAGACTTTTATCAGCGTAAATTTAACCAAAAACGCACTTCTGTACTTACGGATATGCTAAGAAAAAGTCAACCTGCGATCCAAATTGATGAGGCTTTTAAGGGACAAACAGAGGCTGGCGTCATTGCTTATTATAAACGTCATGACATTGAGGCCTATCATGTTGAAAATGAAATTTGGCTGGCCTTATTTGGATTGAGCTTTTGGCAAGAACTGTTTTATCACCCAAAAAGTATCGTTGCTAATGGGTTTTCTAGAACTCCGCTGGCGTTAAAAGAAAATCGCTTTTACAGCGAATTTGAGGAGGAAATTGAATGTCGCTTAGCGAGTTTTACAGATACTTCTGCTTGGATGAACTGGCTTCTACGCCAGATGAGCGAACATTACGGAGAGCCCAATCGGTTGTTTATTTGGCACGATAAGATGCTCGACTCAATAAAAATATTATTGTCTAACTTGTCAATTGAGGATGTCAAACCTGTTTTAAGGCTAATGTGTAGTGATTTTCATCTGATGAAATCTGGTTTTCCCGATCTGATGATAGTCGACAAAAAAGCGGGTTTAAGGTTTGAAGAAATCAAGGCACCTGGAGATAGTCTTAGCCGAAGTCAGCTAGTTAACATTTCTAAACTCTTGCAATGCAATATTCCCACGCGACTGCAAACCGTTGAATGGCATATTTGCAAAGAGCAACCTTATGTCGTTGTCGATATTGAAACCACCGGTGGCAACAAGGAGTTTGATCGCATTACCGAGGTAGCCATGGTAAAAGTCGTTAACGGCGAGGTCGTTGCTAAATGGCAATCACTTGTTAATCCGATGCGTCGTATCCCACAAAAAATCACTGAACTGACAGGGATCACTCAGGCAATGGTGAGTGATGCTCCAGTTTTTTTTGAAATTTTGGAGCAAGTTGAGCTGTTTAGCCAAGGTGCTATTTTTGTCGCGCACAATGTGAACTTTGATTATGGCTTTATTCGACAGGAGTTTGCTCGAGTCGGCCGAGAGTTTTCTCGTGCGAAGTTATGTACTGTGCAGTTAGGCCGAAAGTTTGTGCCGGGCCTGCGCTCTTATGCGCTCGGGGCGTTTTGCCAGGCGATGAATGTACCTTTGATTAATCATCACCGAGCGATGGATGATGCTTATGCTACCGCTAAAATTTTCATTCAAATCAATACAATAAGACAGGAAAAGTAGCATGTCAGCGGTTCGTTTAATGCATCAGCAGATGGGCCTGTTTTGGGGAGCAGGCGTGTGGTTAGGGGCGCTTTGCGTATCTAAGCTACCTTGGCAAGCGGTTATTTCTGCAGTGGTGTTGTTGGTTATCAATGTATTTATATTTGCACTTTTTTGGTGGGATAAGCGTGCTTCAACGCTTGCTCAATCACGCATTCCTGAGCGTAATTTACTACTGTGTGGGTTACTTGGGCTCAATATTATCACACCAGTGGCTATGTATATGCTCAGGCATAAAACCATCAAACCTAGCTTTAATTTTAAGCTATTGATGGTGCTCATAATGCAGACTATTGTATTCGGTATGCTGTTTATTTGGTTATTTAACCTGAGGTTTGGATAAGGAATGTTCCAACTCATTGTTGCTAAAGCACAACTTAGTTTTTTCCTTGTCTAGCCAG